>NZ_WAHS01000001.1:1995000-2281658 GCF_015714715.1 Aestuariivirga litoralis
AAAACGCACCTTCCGCCGTGGATGTGGCGGACGCCAGCAAGCAATAAAATCGCCTGTCTTGAAGTTTGACATATTTTCGTCTTCGCTATATCCGAAAAGATACATCGGAGGAGAACGAGATGAAAAAACTTTTTGCTGCCACTGCTATTTTTGCACTCACTGCCACGTCGGCCTTTGCTGCTGACGTCAATGTTTTTGCTGCCGCCAGCCTGAAAGGCGCGCTGGATGAAATCGGTGCTGCCTACAAAGCCAAATCGGGCAATGGCATTGTGGCCACCTATGCCGCTTCTGGCGCGCTGGCCAAGCAAATCGAAGCTGCCGCACCTGCCGATGTGTTCATTTCCGCTGACAAAAAGTGGATGGATGAGCTGGCTTCAAAGAACCTGATCAAGCCTGATACGCGCCATGACATTGCCGGTAACACGCTGGTCGTTGTGAAGCAGAAGGATGCCAAGATTGACGTGAAGGCCGACAAGCTGGCCGAAGCCTTGGGTGATGAAAAGCTGGTGATCGGCGATCCGAAATCAGTTCCCGCAGGCAATTATGCGCAAGCCACGTTGACCAAGCTGGGTGAGTGGGATGGCCTGCAGAAGAATATCGTGCTGCAGGACAATGTGCGCTCTGCCCTTGCTTTGGTTTCCAAGGGTGAAGCCAAGCTTGGCATCGTCTATGGCAGCGACGTTCTGTCTGATCCCAAGACCGAAGTGGCCGCCACTTTCGCTGACGACAGCCATGCGCCGATCGTTTATCCGGCAGCTGTTGTTGCCGCTTCCGCCAATGATGGTGCGGCGGGCTTCGTAGAATTTTTGCAAAGCCCTGAAGCAGAGGCTATCCTGAAAAAAGATGGCTTCACCACGCTGCACTAAATGAGCACTGAGGAACTCACCTCATTGTATCTCAGCCTCAAGGTGGCGTTCTGCGCCACCTTGTTTTCATTTCCGATTGCGGTGTTGCTGGCGTTTGTGCTGGCCCGCAAGGAATTCTGGGGCAAACCTCTGCTCCATGCCGCGATCCACCTGCCCTTGCTGATGCCGCCGGTGGCCACCGGCTACATGCTGCTGCTGGCCTTCGGCAAGAAGGGCTTTATCGGCACCTCGTTGTGGGACTGGTTTGGCTTCACTTTTGCTTTTCGATGGACCGGCGCTGCGCTGGCAGCGGGGCTGATGGCGCTGCCGCTTTTCGTTCAAACCATACGCGTCGCGATGGAAACGGCAGATCACCGGCTGGAAGGAGCCGCTGCTACGCTAGGTGCTTCGCCGTTGCGGCGGTTTTTCACCATCACCGTGCCGCTTGCGATGCCGGGCATTCTGGCTGGTGCGCTGATTTGCTTTGTAAAGGCGCTGGGCGAATTCGGTGCGACTATCACTTTTGTTTCCAACATTCCCGGCGAGACGCAAACGCTGGCGCTGGCGATCTATTCATTCCTGCAAACACCGGCGGGTGATTCCGCGGCCTTCCGGCTGATCGGGCTTTCCATCGTGCTGGCTTTCTCAGCCCTTCTGTTGGCCGATTATGTGAGCCGTGCCATGCAGAAGCGTTTGAAGGGATAAGCCATGCTGCGCTTTGACCTGACCAAGATTCTGGGCGCCAAGCATTTCCATTTTGTTGGCGAGGCGGGTGAAGGTGTTACCGCTGTGGTGGGCCCATCTGGTGCCGGCAAGACCACGCTTCTGAACATGATCGCAGGGCTCATCAAACCCGATAGCGGTCAGCTCTCGTTCAATGGCACCGACATTACCCGCCTACCCCCGCATCTGCGCCGCATCGGATATGTGATGCAGGACCAATTGCTGTTTCCGCATATGAGCGTGGAAGGCAATCTGCGATATGGCCTGCGCGAAGGGCAAATCACCTTTGACGCGCTGGTTCATTTCATGGCGCTGGAAGCTTTGCTGGCGCGGCGGCCCGCCAATCTCTCCGGTGGTGAAAAGCAGCGCGTGGCTTTGGGCCGCACATTGTTGAGCCAGCCGCAATTGCTGCTGCTGGATGAGCCGCTGGCCAATCTGGACCAGGACCGCAAAAACGAAATCCTGCCCTATCTCGAAAGCCTGCAAAGCCGGTTCAACATTCCAACGTTGTTTGTTTCTCACAATGCGAATGAAGTGCAGCGGCTGGCAGACCGCTTTCTGCATGTGGCTGAGGGGCAGATTATTTCAGGTTCTTGAAGGCAGTTTCGGACTCGGCCGCCACTTTCAGCGCCAGGTTCTGATAGGTGGCCACAATCTTCTGGCCGAAGGCCGTGACCTTGGCGCCGCCGCCGCCCGCACCACCCGCCGCCGTTTCCACACAGGGCTGCGAGAACATCTTGTTCATCTCGTCAATCAACAGCCAGGCACGGCGGTAAGACATATCCATCTTCTTCGCCGCCTGCGAGATCGAGCCCGTCTCCAGCACATGTTCCAACAGTTCCACCTTGCCGGGTCCAAGGCGGTGGCCGCCGAAATCGAGCTTGAGAAGGGGCGTGGGCATGATCTAACTAAGCACAATAAAAATAATAATTCATCGGGAAATCGGGAACGCCCTTCGCTTGAAAACACTGGTCATCATCAACCCCACTGCCGGCGGCGGTCGCGCCGGGCGGCAATGGCTGCAACATGCGCCTGCGCTACAGAATGCGATCGGGGCGTTTGACACGGCCTTCACTTCGCTGGCCACGGGTGCGATTGCGCTGGCTGGTGATGCGGCGACGCAAGGATATGAGCGGGTGATCGCCATTGGTGGCGACGGCACGGTGAATGAAGTGGTGAACGGGCTGGCACGGGCTTCTGGTGACAGGCCTGTGGTACCCCTGCTTGGTGTCATAGGCATGGGCACCGGCAATGATTTCGCGCGCGCCAATGGCATCAAGGGCGGATGGAAGGCCGGCATTGTAGCCTTGCGCGAGGGTGCGCCGCGTGTGGTGGATCTGGGCCTCGTGCATTTTACCGGTGCTGATGGCGCCAAGGCCAGCCGCTGGTTTGCCAATTGCGCGGATCTCGGCCTGATCGGCGAAGTGGTGGCCGATGCGCAGGATTCGAAACTGCGCCGCATGCTGGGCAGCAAGCTGGCCTATCCGCTGCATGCCGTGTTGGTGTTGCGCCGCTATAAGGGCCACCGCATTAAATATGAGGCGGAGGATGGCACTTCGCATGAGCGCGAGATTCTTGCTGTCGCTGTTGCCAATGGGCGCACATTTGGCGGCGGGATGAAGATCGCGCCCGCTGCGAAACTCGATGACGGTTTGCTCGATGTGATCGTGATCGCCAAAGAGCCCCGCGTGCGCGCCACAGATTTGCGGCTGCTCTATGCCGGCACGCATTTGAATCTTCCAGCGATCACCCACTTCCAAACGCGGCGGGTACGCTTTGAAACAGTGGATGGCAGCACCATGCTGTGCGACGCCGATGGCGAGCTGCTGGGGAAGGCGCCGTGCGAGATTGAAGTGGTGAAGGGGAAGATCAAGGTTGTGGGGGTTAGCGGATGAAGCCCCTTTCGCTGCACGCGGCGATGCGCTAGCGCTGAATTGTTAGGGGACGTCATGACAACAGCAGCTTTTCTTCTTCTCGCCGGCCGGGTGATCCTTGGCCTGTTTTTTGTGATCGCTGGCATCCGCAACTTCTTGCGCTTCAGCGACCGCATCAAGATGGACACCAATTACGGGTGGAAAATTCCAACCCCGGTGATGGCGCTGGGCTTTGCCAGCCAGCTGATCGGCGGACTTTCCGTGGTGTTCGGGCTCTATCCGGCCTGGGGCGCTGCGCTGCTGATCCTGTTTCTGATCAGCGCTACGGCCCTCTATCACAACTTCATGCTGTTTGAGGGTGAAGCGCGGTTGCCGCATCTTTACTTCACCCTCGTCAACATTGCCTTGTGCGGCTATTGCCTGATGATCATCGGGCTTTCGCTTTAATGCACCGTCTTCGGCGCTGGCGCCTTGGGGGCCAGTGATGCCGGCGTTTTGCCGTTGAAAGTGAAGGCACCGGATTTCACATCCACCGCCACCTGATCACCATCCTTGATGTTGCCACCGAGGATCTCTTCGGCCAACGGGTCCTGCACCATTTTCTGGATCACGCGCTTTAGAGGGCGTGCACCGTAAGCGGGATCATAGCCCTTCTCGGCCAGTTCCTCGCGCGCGGCGTCTGACAGCTCGATATCGATCTTGCGATCGACAAGCAGGTTCTTCAACCGGGCGATCTGGATATCGACGATGGCGCTCATATTGGCACGCTTCAGGCGGTGGAACAGGATGATGTCATCCAGGCGATTCAGGAATTCCGGCCGGAAGGCCGTCTTCACCACGCCCATGACCTGATCGCGCACAACGTCCACATCCTGATCCTCACCCAGGGCGACGAGGTATTCGGAGCCCAGATTTGACGTCATGATGATCAGCGTGTTCTTGAAATCCACGGTGCGGCCCTGACCATCGGTCAGGCGGCCATCATCGAGGACCTGCAGCAACACATTGAACACATCGGGGTGTGCCTTTTCGACTTCATCGAAGAGTACGACCTGATAGGGCCTGCGGCGCACGGCTTCGGTAAGCGCACCGCCCTCATCGTAACCGACATAGCCGGGAGGCGCGCCGATCAGCCGCGAGACGGAATGCTTCTCCATGTATTCGCTCATGTCGAGGCGCACCATCGCGTGCTCATCGTCAAACAAATACGACGCGAGCGCCTTGGTGAGTTCGGTTTTGCCGACACCTGTTGGACCGAGGAACAGGAAGGAGCCGATGGGTCGGTTCGGATCCTGCAAGCCGGCCCGCGCGCGGCGCACGGCGGTGGCGACGGCTTCAACGGCTTCGGCCTGGCCCACCACGCGGCGGCCCAGTTCGGTTTCCATCTGCAGCAGACGGTCACGCTCGCCGGCCAGCATCTTGTCCACCGGGATGCCGGTCCAGCGCGAGACGACCTGGCCGATATGGGCTTCGGTCACTGCCTCTTCCATCACGCGATCAGCGGATTCGGCTTCAGCTTCCTTGAGCTGCTTTTCGAATGCCGGGATGGTGCCATAGGCGAGTTCACCTGCCTTGGCGAAATCGCCCTTGCGCTGCGCCAGTTCGAGATCACGGCGTGCGGCTTCGAGTTGCTCTTTCAGCTTGGATGCTGAAGCGAGCTTTTCTTTTTCGGACTGCCAATTGCGCGTCATGAGGGCGGATTTTTCTTCCGCTTCGGCCAGTTCCTTCACCAGCTTTTCCAAACGGTCTTTCGAGGCGCTATCGCTTTCCTTCTTCAAGGCCTCACGCTCGATCTGCAGCTGCATGATGCGGCGGTCAATTTCGTCGAGCTCCTCAGGCTTGGAATCCACCTGCATGCGCAGCCGCGCCCCCGCCTCGTCCATCAGGTCGATGGCTTTATCCGGCAGGAAACGGTCAGCGATGTAGCGGTTGGACAGCTGGGCTGCGGCCACGATGGCGGCATCGGTGATGCGCACGCCGTGATGCAGTTCATATTTTTCCTTGATGCCGCGCAGGATGGAAATGGTGTCTTCCACCGTGGGCTCTTCGACGAAAATGGGCTGGAAGCGGCGGGCCAGGGCAGCATCCTTTTCCACATGCTTGCGGTATTCATCCAGCGTGGTGGCGCCGACGCAATGCAGCTCACCACGCGCGAGCGCGGGCTTCAAGAGGTTCGATGCATCCATCGCCCCTTCCGCCTTTCCGGCGCCGACCAGCGTGTGCATTTCATCGATGAACAGAATGATGCCGCCATTGGCAGCGGTGACTTCCGACAGCACGGCCTTCAACCGCTCTTCGAATTCGCCACGGAATTTGGCACCGGCAATGAGTGCGCCCATGTCCAGCGCCAGCAGCCGCTTGTCTTTCAGGCTTTCGGGCACGTCGCCCTTGATGATGCGCAAGGCCAGGCCTTCGGCGATGGCAGTTTTACCCACGCCGGGCTCGCCGATCAGCACCGGATTGTTCTTGGTGCGGCGGGAGAGAACCTGGATGGTGCGGCGGATTTCATCATCGCGGCCAATCACCGGATCAAGCTTGCCTTCGCGCGCCACTTCGGTGAGGTCACGTGCATATTTCTTCAGCGCGTCATAGCTCTGCTCCGCCGAAGCTGAGTCAGCCGTGCGGCCCTTGCGGATAGCATTGATTGCATTGTTCAGGCCCTGCGGCGTGACATTGGCGGCCTTCAAAACCTTCTGAGCCTCAGAAGGTTCAATTGCCAATTCCTGCAGCAGGCGCTCGGCAGTGACATAGGAGTCGCCGGATTTTTCGGCAAGCTTTTCAGCACCGTCAAACACGCGGGCCATTTCGGGCGCGAGATAGACCTGGCCTGCGCCGCCGCCGGAGACTTTCGGCATCTTGGCGAGCGCGGCTTCGGTTTGTGCCAATGCGGCTCGCGAGTCGCCACCGGCGGCCTTGATCAAGCCGCTGGCGAGGCCTTCCTCGTCATCGAGCAAAACTTTCAAAAGATGTTCGGGCGTGAAACGCTGATGGCCTTCGCGCAAGGCCAAGCCCTGCGCTGACTGAATGAAGCCCTGGCTTCGTTCGGTGTATTTCTGAATATCCATAGAAAACTCCTTCCGGCCTGAAAGCCAACCCCCAAAGGCTGATGGCTTTCATCCTTGCACAAAAGTAGGGAAGAAGTTGCTGGTTTCAAGCCTATTCGGCTTGTGGCGTGGGCTCTTCCGCAGCAGGAGCTGCATCTTCGCGCTCACGGCGCGGGGCACGGGCCCGGCGCGGTGGTGGCGGTTCGTCGCTGGCTTCGGCTTCTACGGCAGGTGCAGGTGCTGGCGTGGGTCGCTGCAGGAAGCTTGGCGCTTCCCACTGGCCATTATCGCTTTCAGCGGCCGCGGGAGCGGCTTGGGAATCGCTGCCCGATCCATTGCCTTGCGCGGCCTGATCGTCACGGCCTCCATCCTGGCCCTGGCGATCGCGGCGGTTCTGCCATTTCGGGCGGAAGCGCTCGCGGTTGTTGTTGCGCTGGCCGTTATTATTATTGTTGTTGTTCTGGCGCTGGCCTTCGCCAGCTTCAGCTTGCGGCTGGTTCTGGCCTTCGGCACTTTCACCGGCTGCGGTTTCGTTGTTTTGGCCTTCGACTGCTTCTTCGCCTTCGGCATCTTCAGCGGTTTGTTCTTCTTCGAATTCTTCTTCGCCCAGCTTGCGCGTCATCACCAGGGATGCGCCCTGCGGCTGGTTCGACGCCCAGATGCGATAGTAATGTTCGGCGTGCTGGTAATAGCTTTCAGCCGCAACCGTATCGCCAGAGCTTTGCGCATCACGGCCCAGCTGCATGTATTTTTCGGCGATCGTCTGAGCGGTACCGCGCAGTTTGACATCCGGCCCGTTCGAATCAAAAACCTTGTTGGAGGAATTGCCACCGCCGCCTCCACCACCGCCTCCACCGCCTGAACGGTGACGGTTGTTGCGGTTGCCACGGCCGCGCTGGCGATTGCCCTGGCCGCCTTGTCTCATGAAATTATTGTTCACTCTATGTCATACCTTTGCATGATGCGGCTGGCCCGACACTTTGGTCAGGCGAGGAGCCGGAGATCGAAACCCTGCTGAATTGATGCAGCAAAAAACACCCAAGTTTGAAACGATCCCGGCCCGAGCACATTCTCTCTGGAAGTGTTCCATCAGCCAAGATGCGCTTTGCAAACGCGCCTAATCACAGCCATTGGGGATAGGCATTACATAGACCATGTAGCCGGGGATTCCAATGTAAATCTTAGACAGGATTAAGGGCGGCGGAAGGCCAGGCCACGGTCGCGGCCTCCCAGATCAGCCACCCGGTCGAACAACATCAGGTCGCAGAGTTTAGATATTTCAACCACTTTTGCCGCCTGGTCATGGCCGATTTCGACGACGATAAGGCCACCTTGCGCGAGGCGTGCGGCAGCGCCGGAAGCGATTGCGCGGTAGGAGTTGAGGCCGTCTTCGCCGCCGAAAAGTGCTAGGTGCGGATCGAAGTTTTTGACCTCTGGCGGGAGGTTTTCAGCGCGCTTGATATAGGGCGGGTTGGAAATGATGAGATCGAATTGGCCTTCAATCTGCTCGAACCAATTGGACTGGATGAATTGCAGGCGGTTTGAAACGCCTAATGTGTTGGCGTTTTCCGCAGCAATGGAAAGCGCCTCTGGCGACACATCGGTGGCGATGCCTTCGAGATGCGGATTTTCTGCACAGAGCGTGATGGCAATTGCACCACTGCCAGTGCCCAGATCGATGAACCGGCCGGCGCGCATATGCTTCAGCGCCAACTCGACCACCACCTCAGTATCAGGGCGCGGATCGAGAACAGCGGGCGAGACGGCGAAAGGCCGCCCATAGAATTCGCGCGTGCCCAGAATGCGTGAGACGGGTTCGTGGTTCAAACGGCGCGCAATGTAAGCCTTGAACAGCACTGCGGCGCGGGGCTCAATCGCCGTGTTGGGCATGACGATCAGGTCTTCATGGGCAAAGCCGGTGGCGGCCTGCAGGAGAAGGCGCACATCGAGGCTGGCGGTTTCAATCCCAGCTTCAGACAATTGCTTGCGCGCGGCAGCCATCAGGCCCGCCAGCGTTTCAGTTGTCATTGTCCATCTCAGCCAACAAGCTGGCCTGATGCTCGGTGACCAAAGCCTGCACCACATCTTCCAGTGCTGGGCCTTCCATGATTTCCGGCAGTTTGTAGAGCGTCAGATTGATGCGGTGGTCGGTCAGGCGGCCTTGCGGGAAATTGTAAGTGCGGATGCGTTCCGAGCGGTCGCCGGAGCCCACTTGCCCCTTGCGGGTGGCGGAACGTTCCTGATCGATACGCGAACGTTCCATTTCGTAAAGCCGCGAGCGCAGCAATTTCATCGCGGCATTCTTGTTCTTAAGCTGCGACTTTTCAGTTTGCTGGGCCACAGCCAGCCCAGTGGGAATATGCGTGATACGCACCGCGGAATCAGTCGTGTTCACTGACTGGCCGCCGGGGCCGGATGAGCGATAGACATCGATGCGCAGATCCTTGTCTTCGATCTTGATATCCACTTCCTCGGCTTCGGGCAGCACGGCCACGGTGGCGGCGGATGTGTGAATGCGGCCCTGGGTTTCGGTGGCCGGCACGCGCTGCACGCGGTGCACGCCGGATTCAAATTTCAAATGGGCGAAGGCGCCCTGGCCGAACACGTTGGCGACGACTTCCTTGTAGCCGCCATGCTCGCCATCACTGGTGGAGATGACTTCGACTTTCCAGCCCTTGGAGGCGGCATAGCGCTGATACATGCGGAACAGGTCGCCGGCGAAAATCGCGGCTTCATCGCCGCCGGTTCCGGCGCGCACTTCGAGAATGACGTTCTTCTCGTCGGCGGCATCCTTGGGGATGAGCAGGATGCGCATGTCGTGTTCGAGAGTCTCGATGCGAGCATCCAATTCGGGCTTTTCAGCCTCGGCCATTTGCGCCATCTCGCCGCCGCCTGCCAGCATTTCAGCGAGGCCATCGCGCTCGCCATAAGCAGCCTTCAGCGCGGAGGCGCCTTTGGCCATGGGGGCGAGTTCGGCATATTCCTTGGAATTCTTGACGAAGGCTTCGCCGGTGGCGCCGCTCGATAAAGCGTGTTCCACGCCGGCAAAGCGTTCAATGATACGGTCAAGTTTCTGGGTGTTGATGGCAGACATGCGGAATCTTCAATTCCGCATGTGCCTTAGTGTAAAGCAGCCTTGGCCTCAATAGGCCTTGGCAACCTTGATAATGGAGCCGCTGCGGGCCGACATCGTAACCTTCACGGCTTTGCCAGCCTTGGTGGCACGGAAAACAAATGAAGTTCCGACGCAATCGGTGGCGCGCACGTTGCGGTAACCCGCACCGCGCAAGCGGCTGGCCAAGGTGTTGCAGCGATTGGCTGACGAGTAACGATAGACCGGCGGGCCATCGTAGTAATCAGGCGCATCGTCGTAATAGCCGGAATAATAGCCATCGTTATATTGCGGGCCGAACTGGAAGCCGATGAAGGGCTGGCCACCATTGCTCCAACCACCATTGTTCCAGTTGTGGTGGCGGCGGTGAGGCCAGTTGCCATTGTTGGCCTGGTGGTTTGGCCATTGATGATTGCCCTGCCAATTGCCGTTGGGTACGTTGGGCTGGCCCGGTTGGCCAGCATTGGCACCGCCAGGCTGCTTGTGCGGACGGCTGGGTATGCCCATACAATCGCCAGCATTTTTCATGCACTGGCCAGGGCCTGCAGCGTTTGAACGATCAATCATGGTAACTGCACCAATGGCAGCCAGCATGCAAACAACTATGAGCTTTTTCATGGTTAAGGCTCCTTCTGGGCATCAAGCCTTAAATGTGGAATTGGTTCCCAAAATGATGGCTTTGTGGAAAGGTTGTGGCGAGAACCACACCCTTCCCTCGCAAAATCAATTCATTACGACGTAAGAAATCTTCGCCACGCCGGACACGCCGATGGCGCGGGCGGCACCCATGCTGAGATCCATGACACGACCACGCACGAAGGGACCGCGGTCATTGACGCGCACCACAATCGAGCGGCCGTTCTTCAAATTGGTCACTTTGAGCTTCGTTCCGAAGCGCAGCGAGCGATGCGCGCAGGTGAAGCCCATGGGCTTAAAACGCTCACCGTTAGCGGTGACGCGGCCCATTTTATACCAAGAGGCATAACCCACCGAGGCATGAGCGGTGGACGCAAACAGCAAAACGGCAAAAGCGGCAGAGGCAATCAGTTTCATTCGGTAACCCTTCTTTGGACCTTCAACGCGCAACCCAATTCTTGGTTGCAAAGTGAAAGGCGCTAGATAGGGCCAAATGTGGCTGAAAAAGGGCTGCTCTTCGCAGGTGCAGCATGCGCCAGGCGCATACTAACTCACTGAAGTTATTCGACTGCTGCTTCCACCATGATTTCAACGTCGAGGCCGGCGGCGGCCAGACGGGGCGACTCTACCGTGGCGCGAGCAGGCGTATTGCCCTTGGACACCCAAGCGTCCCAAGCCTCATTCATCTGGGCAAAGGCGCTCATGTCAGTGAGCCAGATATTGACCTTGAGCAGCCGGGTCTTGTCGGTGCCGCATTCTTTCAGGGTGGCGTCAATCTGGGCGAGGATGTCGGCGGTCTGTTCCTTGACCGATTTGCCTGCAGCCTTTTCGGCCACGAAACCTGCAAGACGGGCCACGCCGTGATAAATCACCGCGCTGCTCATGCGCGAACCCATCCCAATACGCTTGATCGACATCCCTAAATCTCCCTCATTCAATTTTGCCAGCTTCTAGCCGTGCCGTGCCGGTTGTACAAGCATCAGCGGGCTTTACTTCTTCGCTTCCGCCGCGCGCTTGGCGATATGCGGCGCGTGCAAAGCCAGATCGGGCGGGCTCAACCGGTCACTGACCGAATTGAACTGGTGCCAATATGGGTAGGTCAAAGGCAGCAGGCTCACGTCATCGAGCTTGGCGCGCTCGGCGTCGGTCAGCTTCAGATTGACGGAACTGAGCGAGTCCTTCAGCTGGGCCTCATTGCGGGCGCCGATCACCAGTGAGGCCACGCCCGGTCTTCCGGCCAGCCAGGCCAGGGCCACCTGCGCGCCGGAGACGCCTTGCGCATCGCCCACCTCCACCAAGGCATCAATGATGCGCCACAGGCGTTCCTGATCGCGGATGGGCGGCTCAGTCCAGCCGGAAAGATGGCGGGACGCTTCGGGCGTCTTGTCGCGGCGGAACTTGCCGGAGAGAAGCCCGCCGGCAATCGGACTCCACACCTGGATGCCCACGCCCTGATCGAGTGCCACCGGCATCAGCTCATATTCGGCTTCGCGTGCTTCAATCGTGTAGTGGATCTGCTGGACGATGAATTTTTCGAGATTGTGGCGTTCCGCCACCATCATGGACTTCATGATGTGCCAGGCCGAGAGATTGGAACAGCCGATATAGCGCACCTTGCCGTGCCGCACGAGGGAGGTGAGCGCTTCCATGGTTTCTTCAATAGGCGTCAGCCCGTCCCATTCATGGATGAGATAGAGGTCAATCCGGTCACGCTGCAGACGCTTCAGGCTGGCCTCACATTGCTCGATGATGTGGCTGCGCGAAAGGCCCTGTTGGTTAGGGCCGTCACCCATCGAGAAGCGTACTTTAGTTTCGACCAGAAGATCATTGGACTTGCCCTTGAGCAAGGCGCCGAGCGCGCTTTCAGACTTGCCACGGGTATAGGCATTGGACGTGTCAAAAATGTTCACGCCATGCTCGATGGCGATATCCACCAGCCGCTGAGACTGCGTGCGGTCGGTGGCGCCGGGCATGGTAAAAAAGCCTTCGCCATCAAAATTCATCGTGCCGAGCGTGTGCAAGGAAACTTTCAAGCCGGAGCGGCCCAGCATGCGGTATTCCATTCAATCCTCCAGATTTTTTATCAGGGTTTTGGGCGCTTGAGCAGGTCGGGATAGTTGCGCTTCACTTTTTCGACCAAGGGCTTCATCGCGCTGCTGGCATCGCGGTGGGCCACCAGAATTGCATCGGACGTGACGGTGACCACGATGTTGTCGAGGCCTTCAACCGCCACCAGCGAGCCATTGCCCAGCACCAGCGAATTGCGCGCATGGGTGAACTGCGCCTTGCCGATCGAGGCATTGCCGTCTTCGTCCTGCTCCAGATAGGCGTGGATGGATTTCCAGGTGCCCAGATCAGACCAGGCGAAGTTGGAGGGCAGCACGGCGGCCTTGGAAGTTTTTTCCAGAACCGCGAAGTCAATCGAAAGCGATTTGGCCTCGAGATAGGTTGGCTCATCGAGATAGATGAAATCATCCCCCTTGCGCAAAGCCCTGGCGGACCGCGTGGCGGGCGTGGCGATCTCATGGGCCAGCGCCTCGGCCTCGGCCAATAAGAGTTGTGCCGAGCAGATGAAATTGCCGGAATTCCAGAGGTAGCCTTTGGCGATGTAGATCTCGGCCACTTGCGCGGTGGGCTTTTCGGCGAATTTGTTGACGCGGTGGACGGGCGGCAGAGTCTTGATCTCGTCGCCGGGAGAAATGTAACCATAGTCGGTGGAGGGTTCTTGCGGCTGGATGCCGAAGAGCACGATGTGATCCTTGGCGGCCTTCAGCGACAATTCCACATGGTCGTAGAAGGAAGACACATCGGTCATGGCATGATCAGACGCCACCACCATACACAGGCCTTTGCGTTTTTGATCGACGCAAAACGCCATGGCGGCCAAAATGGCGGCGGCACTGTCGCGGCGCGCCGGTTCGAGCAGGATATCGGCTTCCACACCGATTTCGCGCAGCTGTTCAGCCACCAGGAAACGATGCTCCACAGCGGTTGCAACAACAGGCTTTTCAAACGCGAAACTGCCAGCGCGCTCGCCCTGCATGCGCTTCACTGTGTTTTGGAACAGCGACGGCGCATCGGCAAATTTGATGAATTGCTTGGGAAGATCCTCACGCGAGAGGGGCCACAATCTTGACCCCGCGCCCCCGCACAGGATAATCGGCGTGATTTGAACAGTTGCTGGCATGACTGCCAGGGTTTCTATCAGAGAAGCGGAACTGCCGCAAACAGGCCGGTCAAGGGCATGGCCATGGTGATATCGCGCAGCGTGGTCTTGGTGGAGCTTTCATCAACCATGACAATATCACCGGCCAGCAGCATCGGGTCTGGCTGCTTGCCATTGCGCACTTGACGGATGTCAAAACGCGCTGCCGTGCGTTGATGATTTACGGTCCGGAACACAAGCACGCCAGTCGGATCGGCATAATTGGTGAGGCCTTGCGCCTGGGCCACAGCCTGCAGCAGCGACACATCACCCTGCTTGGGGAATATGCCAGGCTTCTGCACCGCGCCATCCACGGTGATGCGCTGGCTATTATATTCCTTGATGGCCACGGTAACTTGCGGGTTCTGCATATAGGTCTTGGCCAGACGGGCGGAAATGTCTTTTTCAAGCTCGCCCGGCGTGCGGCCCAAGGCCGGCACTTCGCGCAGCAATGGCAGGCTGATGGTGCCGGAGCTGCCCACTTGCACACTTTTGTTCAAATCAGCGGCACCCAGCACGCCAATGTCGAGCACGTCGAGAACCCCAATTCTATAGTCCTGCCCGGCTTCGGGGCTTGTCCCTGCCTGGGCGAAAATCTTGTCAAGCTTGGAGCCCACTTTGGGAGCCGTAGTGGTGCTGCCGGTGGTGAGGCCCGCTGCGGTCGGCGTGAATTGGCCTTCGGGGCGTGCCTTGGTGGAAGCATCGCTGAAGGAATTGCTGCTGGTCATGCAGCCTTGCAAGAGGGCGGCGAGTGCCGTGAGCGTAAAGGCTTGGAGAAACAATTTCATGATGCACGGCCCGAGAATAACTGGCGCAGGAAGGATTTGGGCGCAGGTTTCACTGGCGCCAGAATGGGTGGAAGCTGATCTGCCGCTTCGTTATCAAGCATCATGGCGGGGCGGGTGAAGGCCATGTTGCGGGCTTCTTCGACGCCCACTTCCTGCTCCAGCAGCCGTACCGCTTCCGCCATCAAGGGCGGGCGCGAGGTGACATTGTGAGCATCAGTGGCAACGATGTGGAACAGGCCTTCCGCCAGCATGCGGTTGGCCCAATATTGCGCGCGTTTGCCGAAGCGCCCGGTGAGTGAGCCAGCGGTCACCTGCATCAACACACCCTGCTCTACCAACCGGGGCATGATCTCGTAGTGATGCTCGATCCATTTCAGGCGCTCAGGGTGGGTGAGCACCGGCACGAAGCCCGAGGCCGTGACGTTAAACAGAAGTTCTTCCATGCGCTGCGGCAGCGAAATATGCGGCGGCTCGAACAGAACATAGCGGCTATCGTGAATGGTGAGGATGCTGCCGCCGCGCAGGCAGGCCGGAAAATCGGGGCGGATATGCGCATCGCAGCCGGTGACCAGATGGAGGGCGATTCCGGCATCATTTAGCACTTGCTGCAGGCTATCGACGCGGGCACGGGTGTCGGCGGCGCTGTTGTCATAAACGCCGGGCATGAAATGCGGTGTTGCGGCCATGACCTGGATGCCATCGGCGGCGGCCATGCGAGCAATGGCGAGCGAAGCATCAAGATCGGCGGCGCCGTCATCAATGCCTGGCAGAATATGGCTGTGAAGATCAATCACAGCGCTTCAAAATCCCCAACATGCACACACACTCTCGCAACAGAATCGAACAAATTAGTCCGTATCCGGATTAATCGCGGGGTGGGATGGGAACAACTAATGGGAGGTTAACAGGTCAGGCCGCGACAAGTCGCCTTTAGATTGCAATCAGATGGTGACGCGCGACGCGGCCTGCCTCGACGAAGCAAGCGCGGCTTCCACCACCTTCTGGATTTCATAGGCCTCGCGGAAGTCCGGCCCTTCGGCTTTGCCATGAGCGATGCCGCGCAGGAACTCGGCCATTTCGATGGTCTTCAGATCGTTGAAGCCCAGCTGATGGCCGGCCGCCACAATGAAACCACCGTAAGGAGGATGCTGCGGGCCGGCTTCGATGGTGGTGAAGCCCGCGGTGCGGCCATCGCCACCCGCCTTGTAGAACTGCAATTCGTTCAGGCGTTCCTGGGTGAAATAGAGCGAGCCCTTGGAGCCGTGCACTTCGAAAGCCAGCTGCATCTTGCGACCGGTCTTAACCCAGTTGGCTTCCAGCGTACCGCCGAAGCCGCCTTCGAAGCGGACCATGAGGCGGGCAATGTCATCGACCAGAACAGGCACGCGCTCTTTCGAACCGACCGCCTTTGGGCGCGACTTCACGATGGTTTCAATATCGGCATTCACATGTGTGATCTTGCCGAGCAAAAAGCGCGCCATGCAGATGATGTGGGAACCAAGATCGGCCACCACGCCGGGGCCCCCGACGGGATCAAGACGCCAGGTGTAGAGACCCTCCGGATCATGCATGTAATCTTCAGCGTGAATGCCGCGGAAACCGGTGATCTCGCCCAGCTCGCCAGCGGCGATCATCTCCCGCGCCAGTTTCAGCATCGGGTTCTTGATATAGTTGAAGCCGACCTGGGTGATGACTTTCTTGGCCTCAGCGGCCTTCACCATTTCTTCGGAGTCAGCCAGCGTGGGCGACAGCGGCTTTTCGCAATGGACATGCTTGCCCGCGGCGATGGCTGCCAGCGTCATTTCCTTGTGGAAGGTGTTGGGCGTGGTGATCGAGACCACATCAATGTCCGGATTGGCGATGATGTCGCGCCAATTGCCGGTGGAGGAGGCAAAGCCATATTGCTGGGCGGCCTTCGCGGCGCCCTCGGCATTCACATCGGCGACCATGCGCAGTTCAGGCGTTGGAATATCGGGGAAGGCCGCCAGTGCGGAACGATAGGCAAAGGCATGCGCCTTGCCCATGAAGCCCGTGCCGATGAGGCCGATGCCGAGCTTCTTCTTAGACATTCGGAAAGCCTTGGGTTTCCACCGTGTAACCCGCGGCCGTCATCACGCGCATCAATTCCTTGTGGCCCACTTGCGCCATTTTCAGCGGCGGGTTTTTCTTCGGGTCTTGTTCCGCCTCAACAACGAACCAGCCTTCATAGCCATGATCGGCGAATTTCTGCACGATGGCGCCGAAATCCAGCGAGCCGTCGCCCGGCACAGTGAAGGCACCCAGCGCCACCGCATCGAGGAAGCTTTGCTTCGAACGGTCCAGCTTCTTGATCACATCCATACGCACGTCTTTCACATGCACATGGTTGATGCGCTTGTGGTGCTTGTCGATGGCGCGCAGCGGATCACCACCAGCGAAGGCCAGATGACCCGCATCGAGCAACAGCGGAATGCCCTCACCCGAATGGTTCATGAACGCATCAAGCTCCGGCTCGGTTTCGACCACGGCAGCCATGTGATGATGATAGGCCAGCGGCATGCCCTGCTCGGCGCACCATTCTCCAAACTCCGTCATCTTGCGGGCATAGGATTTCATCTCTGAATCTTCGAGCTTCGGCTTGGTGGCCAGCGGCTTTGAACGGTCGCCCTGGATGGAGCGGCCCACTTCGCCGTAAACGATGCAAGGCGCGTTGACCGCCTTGAACAGCTCGATCATCGGCCAGATGCGGTCTTTGTTGATGGCCATCTCTTCATTGACTAGCGTGCCGGAATACCAGCCGCCGCAGAGCGTCACGTCAGCCTTCTTTAAGATGGGCAGCATCAGCTTCGGATCTTCCGGGAAGCGGCGGCCCTTTTCCATGCCGGTAAAGCCTGCGCTGCGCGATTGCGCCAGGCATTCTTCCAGCGAGACATCATCGCTCAATTCCGCGAGATCGTCGTTCCACCAGGCGATGGGCGACATGCCCAGTTTGGCTTTTAGCATTTAATACTCCTCAATTCTGTCCCCTCATCCGCCCTTCGGGCACCTTCTCCCCAGAGAGGAGAAGGGCAGGATGGGTTAAACGCCGACGCGCTGCTTCTTGCGCAGGTCGGCCTGATATTTGGCGGCCTCGTTCACTTCCTTGCGCTTCGACACTTGCGGCACGCCGACATCCCACATGGCATCGCCCGGCGTCCAGACGAAGGCATCCATTTCAATTGAAATAACGGTGGTACGGTCAGTGGTCTTGGCCCAATCCAGCGCCAGGCCAAGTTCTGCGATACTTTTCACGCCGCGCGCCAAAGCGCCCATCGATTCTGCGTGTTTGACGAAATCGACGGCGAAGGCCTGCTTCACATTGCAGTCCTTGATCAGGTTGTTGTAGCTCTCGCCGCCCTTGAAATTCTGCAGGCGGTTGATGACGGCATAGCCGCCATTGTCACAGATGATGACGATCATCTTGTGGCCGGTGAGCACCGACGAATAGATGTCGGAATTCATGATGAGGTATGACCCATCACCCACCATGACTATGGTTTCGCGGGTCGGGTCGGCCATCGCAGCACCCCAGCCGCCGGCCACTTCATAGCCCATGCAGGAGAAGCCATATTCCACGTCAAAGCTGTTGGCGGATTTGACGCGCCAGACTTTGTTCAGTTCGCCCGGCAGGCCGCCGGCGGCGCCAACCACGTAATCGCGTTCGCCCGCCTTGTCATTCACCATGCCGACGATCTGGCCATAAGTGGGCAGCGGGCCGTTGGTGGGTGTTTTGTAGCCATCGACGGCCTTGTTCCAGATGGCCATTTCATCGCGGCCCTTCTTGGTCCAAGCGGCATCAACCTTGAAGCCTTTCATGCCAGCGGCGAGATCCTGCATCGCCACCAGCGCATCACCGACAACGGCAACGGAGCGATGCTTCAGCGCATCGTAGCGCGCGGCATTGATCGAGACGAATTGCGCATCGGCGGAGAAGCAGGTCCACGAGCCGGTAGTGAAATCCTGCAAGCGGGTGCCGATGGCGAGGATCACATCCGCTTCGGCGGCGATGTTATTCGCCGAGGTTGAACCTGTCACACCGATGGGGCCAACATGGTTGGCGTGGTTGTGCACAAGGCTGCCCTTGCCAGCCATGGTTTCGGCAATCGGGATGCCGTAATCGTTGGAGAATTTGGCGACGATTTCTTCGGCCTGCGAATAGCGCACGCCACCGCCGGCGATGATCAGCGGCTTCTTGGCTTTCTTCAGGGCTTCAATGGCGCGTTCAATCTGGCGCGTATCGGGGCGTGGGCGGGGGATTTCGTGGGTCTTGGGTTCGAAGAACGCGGCCGGGTAATCGTAAGCGATTTCCTGAATGTCTTGCGGCAGGCCGATGAAGGCCGGGCCGCAATCAGCCGGGTCCAGCATCGTGGCCACGGCTTGCGGTAGCGAGGAAATGATCTGCTCCGGATGGGTGATCCGGTCCCAGTAACGCGAGACAGGCTTGAAGGCATCGTTCACACTGATCGAGGGCATGCCGTAATGCTCAACCTGCTGCAGCACGGGATCAGGGCGGCGGTTGACGAAGGTGTCACCGGCGATGATCAGGATGGGCAGGCGGTTGGAATGAGCCACGCCGGCAGCGGTGATCATGTTGGTGGCGCCTGGGCCGATCGACGAGGTGGCGATCATGATCTGGCGGCGCAGCTTGGCTTTATTATAACCGATGGCGGCCAGCGCCATAGACTGCTCGTTCTGGCCGCGCCAGACCGGGAGCCTGTCTTTCACCTCGACCAGTGCTTCCGAAAGGCAGGTGACGTTGCCATGGCCAAAAATGCCGAAAGCGCCGGGAAACAGGGGCTCCTTTTTGCCATCGATGATGATGAACTGGTTGACCAGGTAACGCACAAGGGCTTGCGCCATCGTCAGGCGAATGGTGGACATGATTTCTCTCCTCCAGAGGTCAGCTGAACGTAAATCAGCCGCTGAATTTTGCCAAGCTAAAAGCAGAAAAATTGTTTCATTGGAAGCAAAAAAAGAATATCTGTTCCAAATTCTGCAAATTTGGGCAGGCGCGAGGAACAGGCATGTACGAGAAATTCGGACTCTTTATCGATGGCGCCTGGCGCCGCGATAACAAGGAAATGCTGCCTGTTCTTGATCCTGCCACAGGCGAACAGATCGGGGAAGTGCCATCTGCGAGCCCGGCTGATACCGAGGCGGCAATTGCTGCGGCTGACAAGGGCTTGAAGCTCTGGCGCGCTCTGCCGGCCTGGACACGGGCCGATGCCCTGCACAAATGCGCTGACGTAATGGCAGCGCGCACCGAAGAAGCCGCAAGGCGGATCACGCTGGAAGCGGGCAAGCCGCTGGCGCAGTCGCGCCGCGAATGGCAGCTGTCGGTTGATCAGTTCCGCTGGCATGCCGAAGAGGCGCGGCGGATTTACGGGCGTATCGTGGAAAGCCGCGCGCCCGGCGGGCGGCTTGAGATTTCGCATGAACCCATCGGCATTGCAGCGGCCTTCACGGCGTGGAATTTCCCCGCGGTGCTGATCGCCCGCAAGGCGGCCCCTGCTTTGGCCGCTGGCTGCTCGATCATCGTGCGGCCTTCGCGGGAGACGCCGGGCGTGGCGATGGTGCTGATTGATTGCTTGCGCGAGGCGGGTTTGCCCGCCGGCGTGGTAGGTCTGGTAACGGGGCCGACGGCTTCGACCTATGGGCCGATCATGGCCTCCAACAAAGTGCGTAAGGTTTCGCTGACGGGATCAACCGCCGTGGGCCAGCAAATGATCCGCGATGCGGCAGCCACGCTGAAGCGCTGCACGATGGAATTGGGCGGCAATGCGCCGGTCATCGTGTTTGATGATTTCGACATTGATGCAGCGCTTGATATCTGCGTGCCGGTAAAATTCGCCAATGCTGGGCAAGTCTGCGTGACGGGCGACCGTTTCTATGTTGCGCAGGACAAGTATCAGAAATTCGTCGATGGCTTTGCGGCGCGCGCCAAGGCGCTGAAGCTGGGGCACGGCCTGGAAGACGCGACCCAGATGGGGCCGCTGATCAACCAAAAGCGCGTCGACGCGATTGAAACGGTGATTGCCAATGCCAAGGCCAAGGGCGGCAAGATCAATGCCGGCGGCGGGCGGCCATCGGGGCAGAACAAGGGCTTCTTCTTTGAGCCCACGGTGATCTCGAACATTCCTGATGATGCGATGGCTCTGGCGGAAGAAAACTTCGGGCCGGTGGCCGCGATCACGCCATTCAAGACGGTAGAGGAAGCTTACGCCCGCGCCAATTCCACCGACATGGGGCTTTCGGCTTATGTGTTCACCCGTGATGCCAAGCGCATGCGCGAAGCATCGGCTGCGATTGAAGCGGGCATGGTGGGGATCAATTCATTTGCTCTCGCAGCGGCGGAAGCACCCTTCGGCGGCAGCAAGCATTCCGGCATGGGACGCGAAGGCGGCACCGAAGCCATCCATGATTATCTCAATGTCAAACTCACGCAGGTCACGGTGTAAATCATGCCGCATGTTGTCGTTGCCGGAAAAATCCATGAGGCGGGTGTGGCGCTGCTGAAAGCCGCGCCGGGCATTACATTCGATCTTGTGAATGAAGTGACCAAGGAAGCCTATGCGCCGCTGATGCCGAAGGCTGACGCGCTGCTGCTGCGCACCCAGCCTTTGACGGCTGATGTGATCGCCACTTCCAACCAGCTCAAAATCGTCTCACGCCATGGCGTGGGTTATGATGCCGTGGATGTGGCAGCCCTTTCGGCGCGAAAAATTCCGCTAGCCATTGTGGGCGATGTGAATTCGCGCGCGGTGGCCGAGCATACGCTGGCGCTGATGCTGGCGGTGGCGCGCCGTGTGGTGGCGCATGACCAAGCCTCGCGCTCCGGCAACTGGAACGAACGCAACAAGTTTGATTCCGTCGAGTTGGACGGAAAAAAGCTGCTGGTGATTGGCTATGGCCGCATCGGACGGCGCGTGGGTGAACTTGCGCGCGCTTTTGGGATGGAAGTGATTGCCTATGATCCCTTCATCACCGATGGCAGCACGATGGCTGACCTGAAGGCCGCTTTGGCGCAGGCGGATTATGTGTCACTCCACATGCCTGCCGCCAAGGGCGCGGTGATCGGCGCAGAAGAGTTGGCGTTGATGAAGCCAACAGCCATCATCATCAATGCGGCTCGCGGCGGGTTGGTGGATGAGGCTTCGCTGGATCAGGCTCTGCGCGCGCGGAAGATTTATGGCGCCGGGCTTGATGTGCTGGTGGAGGAACCGCCGAAGGCTGATCATCCGCTACTCAGTAATCCCTATCTCACAATCAGCCCGCATAATGCCGGGCTGACGCAAGAATGTGCGAAACGCATGGCGATTGCGGCAGCGCAGAATATTCTGGATCATTTCGCCGGGAAACTGGACCCGAAGCTGGTGGTGAATTCCTAACTCCTTCGCCCGCTGGCGGGAGAAGGAAGGGGCCCGTCCGGCAAAGCCGGATGAGAAGGATGAGGGGCAGGTGGTGACCGCGGTCCCTCACCCTCCCCATCGCTTTGCGATGGGTCCCCTCCCTCTCCCGCAAGCGGGAGAGGACGATCAACCTATTTCATCGCCACCGGCGCTTTGCCTTTTTCGAACGTGTAGAAATTATCGGCAGCCACATCTTGCCACTCACCGGCGGTGCCGTCCGGCCACACGACGCGGGCTTGGGTTTTATCCAACGTGCCAAGGCCGAAATGGATGAAGCCGGCTTTGCCCGACACATGCCCACCACCGACGAAATTTTCGTGGCTCATGGTCTTGCCGTTCGGGCCTTTCACTTCAACCCAGGCGCCGACGGCATCATGGTTGCCATTCTCACCCAGCAGTTTAACTTCGAGGAAGTGGCCGAGATCAGTCGACACATTACGCCAGATTTCAGCATTCTCACGGCGCGCGACCACGACGAGGTCGAGCTTGCCATCCATGTTGAGATCAACCAGTTCCGCGCCGCGATGATTGCGGAAGCTCAGGATGCCGGCCTTGTCTCCGGATTCCATGAACTTGCCATCGGCCTTTTGCAGCAGAAGATTGTTCGGGTCCTTCTGGGCAAAATCCGGCATCTTATCGACATTGCCCTTGGCGATGAACAGGTCATAGAGGCCATCATTGTTCACGTCTTCAAACTGGGTGTGCCAGCCGGTGGAGGGGCGCGTGTCGCCGCCGGTGTAAGGCATGTGCGCGGTGGTGCCCATCGGGAACTGAGCTTCCTTGTACAAAGGCTTGCCCGCGCCATCGGCCAGAAGCTGCATGCGCTGGTCAGCCATCGACGACAGGAAGTAAGATGGATAGCCGCTGTTGTTGAAGTCTGCGGTGGCGATGCCCATGCCCCACAGGCGCACATAGCGCCAGCCTTCGTCAGCGGTATAAAGCTTCGGCGCCTCGCCGGGCGGCACTTTCCACATCTGCTCCTGGCCGCCCATATAATATTCGCGGTCATTGGAGACGCGCAAAGACGGCGTGCCCGAACGGTTCCAATCGGTGAACAGGATCGAGAGGGCGCAATAGCTGGGCGTCAAAGCGATACGCGGGCCGTAGCCTTTGCCATCAGCGCTGGGGCGCAGCAGCCAATTGTCGGTGCAATGGCCCCAGGGATCATCTTCAAACTTGCGATCTATATAAGTGCCTAAAGCCAGCGTGGGCATTTTGTTGCCCTTCTCCCAGGTGGCGGAGAAGGCCGTGCCCCAGGCGTCACCGCCATCAATGTTCCAGGTTTTGTTGGCGTCCTTGAACTTGCACTTGCCAAGGCCCTTCATCACCTTGCTTTCGCCGACGCGCAGCACGACGAGATCCATCACGCCATCGCCATCCACGTCGAGCGGATAGGCACCGGTGGCTTGGCCAAGTTCAAGGCCAGAACCTTTGGCTTCGGCAAATTTCAGCGCGCCGCCTTTGGGTGATTTGTTGAGGAACAGCTTGGCCTTGTTCTCGCCGCCGGCGATGAACAATTCCGGCAAGCCATCGCCTGAGCAATCGAAGGCAGCGACACCGCCGCCGACCATATATTGCCAGTCACCCTTATAGATGGAATTGAGGCCGGCACTTTTGCTTTCGTCAGCAAATTTCGGGATCACCGGGCCTGCATCATCAGCGTGAGCCGTGGCCGAAACGGCGAGGAGCGAAGCGGCAATGAGGAGCGCGTGTTTCATTGGAATGTCGTCAGCTTTACAACATATTGACCGACGCACTGGCCCTGCTGCAGGCCATTGTCGATGGCGGCGCGGAAATGGATGCCGCCATAAAGCCGCGAAATGCCGGCTTCCTTGGCTGCATCCCAGAAGCTTTTGAAATGACGCACACCCAAACCATCGCGTTCATGGGTGTGGTCATCGAAGGCGAAATCGGGGCCGAAGACCGCAGTGAGCGCTTCAGCCACAGCACCCGATTGCGAGGAATGGCCTGACGGATATTCCGGGAAGGGCGGCGTGATCAGGATCGGTTCAAACTTCGGGTCGATGTTCTTCTTGATGTATGTGATTGGGCGGATCGTGTCGTATTTATACTTGTCGGCCCAGCAACCGATGAAACCATCATTGATCGCGATGCCCACGCGGGCGAGAGCATCTGCGGCATGCGCCACGTCCAGCTTCTTCTGGTCCATGATGTCGAGCACGATGCCGACCCAGTGCCCCGGCGGCGTCCAGGACAGGCCCGGATCATCCGACCAGAAGCGGGCGATAGTCTTTTGTTCCGGCGTCAAGGCCTTGGTGACGTCGTAAACTTCTTTGGCCATCTTGTAGAAATCAGAAACCGGCTCAGTGCTGAATTTGGGCTGCGGTTCCAGCGCGCAGCTGGTGGATTCCGGCATGGCCAGCGGATGGTTCTTGCCCCAGAGTGGCAGCAAAGGATGCTGCTGGATCTGCAGCATGTTGGTGGGCACCCAGTGGCCCGGTTCCTTGCTTACTTCATAGATCGGCGGGAAGCCGAGATTGACGACGACCGAGCCGCCATCCAGCTTGGACCAGGTGAGGATCGCCTTTTCCAGATTGCGGCCATAGGTCTCGCTGCGGGTGACCACATCCTTGGGCAGGCCCTTGGCCACTTCCATTTTCAGCTTGGCGGAATGCGCCTTCATGGCTTGCTGGCCGGATGGGCCGGTATTGGCGAAGAAGTCCTGCATGGCGGCATCAAGTGCGGCATTCAGCACCACGCTCTCATCATATTTTTTGCCGCTCTCACGCTGCGGCAGGGATTTGAGATCCTTGAGCTGGCCAGCGAAAGACCGCAACTTCGGATTGCCCGAGGCGGTGGCTTCATAAGAGGTGATGCCGACATAAGCGAAAGCGCGGGCGGCCACGGGTGGCGAATATGTCGCCGTGTGGCGCACCAGATTGAGCAGCAGATTGTACCAGCCGGTCAGCACGTCTTCGGGTGCAGCGGCGCGCGCGGGTGTGACTACAAGCAGGCTCATCAGCGCAAGGCTCACGCAAATTTTCTTCAGCATTTCCCCAAGCCCCTCTTTGTTTTCGCCCCCGCGAAAATCGCTTGTTTATGCAACGTCCTTCATCGCGCCGGGGCCTGGAATGGCACCCTTGGGGCATTTGCCCGCGATGATCATGCCCAGTACTTCGTCATGGGTGACGTCCTGCACGCGGGCGGAACCGACGACCTTGCCGTTCTTCATCACGGTCAAACGGTCTGCGAGGTCAAATACGTCATGCAGATCATGGCTGATCAGGAAGATGCCGATGCCATCCGCTTTCAGCTGCTTAATCAGCTCGCCCACTTGTGCCGTTTCCTGCGGGCCCAAGGCGGCCGTGGGTTCATCCATGATCAAGATGCGGGCATTGAAGTGGATGGCACGCGCGATGGCGACCGATTGGCGCTGGCCGCCGGAGAGTTTCGAAACCGGTTCCTTGAAGCGGCGGAAATTCGGGTTCAGGCGGTGCATCACCTGGCGGGTTTCGGATTCCATCGCGGCATCATCAAGCGTGCCAATCGCGGTGCGGAGTTCGCGGCCCAGATAGAGATTGGCGGCGGCATCCACATTGTCGGCCAGAGCCAGCGTCTGGTAGATGGTTTCGATGCCTTGGGCCTTGGCGTCACGCGGATTGTTGATGGTGACTTCCGCGCCATCGACCATGATCTGGCCCGCATCGCGCTTGTAGGCGCCCGACAGCACCTTGATCAAAGTGGATTTGCCAGCACCATTGTGGCCGAGCAAGCCTACGACTTCGCCGGGATAAAGATCAATCGAAGCGCGGTCGACGGCCTTGATGCCGCCGAATGCGATGGAAATCTCTTTCATCTCCACCAGCGGATTGCCTTTGGGGGCCGAGGCCGTCACCGCCACCTTGGCGGGTTTTGCGGCCTTCTTGGGCGACGCTTTGGATTTGGATTTGACTGCCTTTGCCATCACCGTTCTCCTCACTTCACCTTGTTGCGATAGATCTGGTCGAGCCAGACCGCGAGTACGAGCACGCCACCGACCACCATGTTCTGCGATGCGGCCGGCAGATTGAGCAGAGACATGCCGGACACGATGGATTGCATCATCAAGGCGCCGATCATCGCGCCATAGATGGTGCCAACACCACCGGCGAGGGATGTGCCGCCGATCACCGTGGCGGCGATCACATAAAGCTCATTGGTCAGGCCGAGCGCATTGGTCGCCGCGTTGAGGCGGGCTGATGAGATGATCGAGGACACGCCGACAAGGAAGCCCATCAGCGCGAAGGCCTTCACGGTGAGCCATTTGGTGTTGATGCCGGCCAGTTCGGCGGCTTCCGGATTGCCGCCCGTGGCATAGATGTAACGGCCAAAGCGGGTGCGGGTCGCGATGAAAGTCATCACCAGGCAGACCGCGATGGCGATCAGTGCGGGAAGTGAGAAGCCGGTATAGTGAATGAGGCCCTTCACGCAGTGGACGACTTGGTCTCCCGCCATGCAGATCGAGCTGCCGTCGCGATCCTCAACGCCGGGCGGAATGACCAGATTATGCGCCTTGGCATAATCTTCCATCACGCCGGGCGGCCAGGGATAGGAGTTCATCACCAAAGTGGTTCCAAGGATGGCGAGAGAACAGACGCCGACAATGAACAATTCAGCCCAGATGGGGCGCAGCGGGAATTTGAACTTGATGCGCTGCATGCGGCCGTTCCAAACGGCATAGGCAACAGCGACACAGCCGAGGATGCCGAGCAGCCAGCTCCAGAACGGCCCAAGCCAGCTGGCCTGGATGCCGCCGCCAAACACTTCGAAACGCTGATCCATCGGGGCCACGGTTTCACCCTTGGCCAGAAGGAAAGCGATGCCGCTATAAGCAATCAGGCCGCCCAGTGTGACGATGAAGGCCGGGATTTTGGCATAGGAGACGAGGAAGCCGTTGAAGGCACCAATCAAAGTGCCAAGACCCAAACAGGCGATCACGCCCAATGCCCAGATGATCGGATGATCCACGCCCAGGACGGGTGCGAGTTGGTAAACCTGCAGCACGGCGGTGGCGACCGCGATCAGGCTGAGCATCGAACCTACTGACAGATCGATCTGGCGCATGACGATCAAGAGCACCATGCCGGTTGACATGACGGCGATGGAAGAGGTTTGGACGAGCAGCGTCCACAAATTACGCGGGGTGAGGAAGGCGCCGCCGAGCAGGCCATCGTCAGCTGATTTGAGGCCGCTCCAGACGTCGAAAATGCACCAGACCATGATCAGCGCCGCGATCATGCCCAGCATGCGCGTGTCGATCTCGGTGGCCCGGAAAAACCGCGCTATGGTGCCTTCCCGTTCCGTGGCGGGGGATTGTGATGTTGACGTCGTGGACACGATTTGCCTCCAAACCCGTTGTCGGCCGTTGCCCGGCTCTATTCTATCATGTGAGAAACTGCGCCATCCGGTTTAACGGATGGCGCAGCGTGTTTTCAGTTCAGCAAGTGATTACTTGCAAGCGGCAACGTCGGCCTGGGCGCCAGCGCAAGCGGCGGCCTTGTCGATCCAGCCGGCCTTGATCACGTCATCAAGGTTGGCCTTGGTGATTGGATCTGGAGCCAGAAGGATGGAGTTCATTTCAACCTTCTTCTTGCCGTCCTTGAACTTGGCAACGCCTGGCAGCTTGTCGATGGCGGTGCCATCAGCCATGGCGACGGCAGCTTCAGCAGCAGCCTTGCCGAGAGCGCGCGAGTCCTTCCAAACCGAAACGGTCTGGGTGCCCTGGGCGACGCGGTTCAGAGCGGCCTTGTCACCGTCCTGGCCCGACACCGGAACCTTGCCAGCAAGGCCTTGGGCCTTGAGAGCAGCCACAACGCCAGAGGCCATGCCGTCATTTTCAGACACAACAGCGTCAACCTTGTTCTTGGTCGAGGTCAGGCACTGTTCCATGTTCTTCTGGGCGTTGTCTGGCTTCCAACCATCGGTGAAGGTTTCGCAGACATTCTTGATCTTGCCAGCGTCCATGGCTGGCTTCAGAACTTCCATCTGGCCCATGAACAAGAAGGTGGCGTTTGGATCGCCCTTGTCGCCCTTGATGAAGGCATAGTTGCCTTCCGGCTTGGCTTTCAGGATTTCCTTGGCCATCAAACGGCCCACACCGACGTTGTCGAAGGTGATGTAGAGGGCGTTCGGATCTTCGAATTGCACGTCATAGGCAATCGACTTGATGCCAGCATCGGTGATCTTCTTGATCGAGGGCAGGATGGCGTCCGAGTCGAAAGCAACGATCATGATCACGTCAGGCTTCTGGGCGATCAGGGCTTCGATGTCAGCAGCCTGCTTCTGGGCAGAGCCCTGAGCGTCGGCAGTGATGTACTTGTCGCCAGCAGCTTCAACCACGGCCTTGATGGCAGCGTCGTCAGTCTTCCAGCGTTCTTCCTGGAAGGTCTTCCACGACACGGCGATGGTCTTACCCTTGGCCATGGCAACGTTTGCCATGCCACCCATTGCGGTGGCGAGCAGAGCGCCAGCCACAACGGCTTTCACAATATTCTTCATCTGGATGTTTCCTCCTGTTGGTATCCAAAATCGACTTACACTCCCGCGAGAGAGCGTAACTCCTTTGCACGGCTTTCACGTTGATGATTGCAGTACAAATTCCTCCACGAAATCTTGTCCTGATATGTATTTGTCGGACAATTTATTTCGATACTCAAAATAATCTTGCATGGGTCTGGAGATTGAGTCAACGTGATTTTGGGAGTGGCCACATTAACAAGATGACAAAGAAGGCCGACAGCGATCTTGTGCGCCGCCAAAACCGTCATCTGGTGCTGGAGGCGTTGCGCTTTGCGGGCAAAGCCCCGCGCATCGAGCTGGGCCGGCTGACTGGATTATCGCTGGCCACGATTACCTCGATCACCACGCAACTTCTGAATGAAAAACTGTTGGTCGAAGATTCAGACAGCGGGCAAGTGCCGTTCAAACGCGGGCGGCCGAGTGTTGACCTGCGGCTTAATCCGGAAGCCGCACTCGTCATGGCGATGAAAATCTCCATCGACAAGTTTGAGCTGGCGCTCACCGGCTATTCCGGAAACCGCGTGGCGCATGAGATCAGGACTGAACCGACTTATAATCTGCCTGCCGATGAAGCGGCGCGCCGTGCCTCGCGATTCATCCTGGATTTTCTCAAGGCGCAGAATCTGGAGCCTGCACGCATTCACAAGATCGGCATTGCGGTTCAGGGTGCGGTGGAATCCGGCATCGGCCATTTGATGTGGAGCCCGGCCTTCAAGGCGCAGGACATTCCACTGGTCGAGCCGATCAAGCGGCTGACAGGCATTACCTGCGAGCTGGCCAATGACGCCAACATGATTGCCGAAGGGCTGATGGCGCGCGAGCACTACCAGTACAAGGGCACGACGGCGGTGATCTTCACTGGTTACGGCGTGGGCATGGGGCTGGTGATTGACGGCAAGACCTATCATGGTGCCACGGGAGCGGCCGCTGAATTCGGCCATATGAATCACATCCCCCATGGCGCGCTGTGCCGCTGCGGGCGGGCGGGCTGCCTTGAAGCCTATGCATCCGACTATGGCATCTTGCGCCATGCCGAGGGCTTGCCCGACAGCGTGCCGCCGCCGCTCAACGCTGTTGAGCCCAGCGTGATGGCGGCGCTGGAAACAGCGGCGCGGCGCGGCGACAAGAATGCGCTGGGGGCCTATCAAAACGCCGGCGAGGCCATTGGCTATGGCCTGGCGCGGATGATCGCCATCCTGAACCCGGACCGGATCATGATCAGCGGCCCTGGCCTCAAGGCGTTTGACCTGATCGAGCCTTCAATCATGACAGCGATTGCCGAAGGTGTGGTTCCAGCACTGCGCAGCAAGCTGAAGATCGAGACGATGCCGATGGATCACGACATGATCATGAGCGGTACGCTGGACAAGCTGCTGCATGAGCTGGACCGGGAGGTTTTCTCGCGGGCGGATCACTAAGACCGCAAAAACTCCGCCTTCGCCCGCCTCGCCTGCTCGGCCACATAATCGTGCACTGCTGCCACGCGGGCGGTGCGGTGGGTATCGGGGTGGCTCATCAGCCAGTAGGTTCGGGTGAAGCGCGTCTGCGGCAACAGGCGCGTGAGTTCTGGAAATTGCACCGCAGCGTAGTCGTGCAGGATGCCGATGCCGTGGCCGGCGCGCACCGCTTCCATCTGGGCCACCACACTGCCGCACTCATAATGGCGCTTCATGCGCTGGCCGAGTTCCGCCGCATAATCCAGCGCGCGGCTGTAGACGAAATCTTCGACATGGGTGATGAACAGGCGGCCATCGAGGTCGTCAATCGCTTTGATATTTCCGTGGTTTTGCAAATATGATTTCGAGGCATAGATGCTGAGTGAATAATCGGTGAGCTTGGTGATGATCAGGCGGCCCTGCTTCGGGCGGTCCAGCGTCACCACGATATCGGCTTCACGGCGCGAGAGGGAGAATGTGCGCGGCAGCGGCACCAGCTGGATCGTCAGGTCCGGGTGCTGGTTGGCCAAGGCGCCCAGTTTGCGGGCGAGGAAATAATTGCCCAGACCATCGGGTGCGCCGATGCGCACCACGCCGGAGATTTCAGCACGGGCACCGGAAATCTCGGAGCCGACCTGCAGCACTTCGGATTCCACACGCTCGGCGGATTTGAACAAGGCTTCTCCAGCGGGCGTAAGCGTGCAGCCCTGCGTCTGCCGTTCCACCAGCTTGGCGCCTAAATCTTCTTCCAAAGCCGTAAGCTGGCGGCCCACCGTGGCGTGGTTCAGGCCCAGTTGCTGGGCCGCGCCCAGGATCTGCCCGGCGCGGGCCACAGCGAGGAAAATGCGGATGCGATCCCAGTCCATGAGATGACTTTAATTTCTGCACATCAAAAATGCAAATGTTCATCTTGCTGTGCAAATCACATGCGCGCATAGAGGCGGCATCATCAGGAGGAAAACATGGCCAAGACCATTCAGCATTATATCGGCGGCGCGTTTGTGGACGGAAAGTCTGGCCGCAAGAGCCCCGTCTTCAATCCAGCCACCGGCGAACAGTCCGGCGAGCTTATTCTGGCCAACACCGCCCAGGTGGGCGAGGCCGTGGCCGCTGCCAAGAAGGCCGCACCCGATTGGGCCAATACAACCCCGCTGCGCCGGGCGCGCATCCTCAACAAGTTCCTGCGCATCCTGGAAGAGCGCACGGTGGAACTGGCCACAGTGATTTCCGAAGAACATGGCAAGGTGGTTTCCGACGCCATCGGCGAAGTGCAGCGTGGCATGGAAGTGGTGGAATTCGCCACCGGCGCCCCTCAGCTTTTGAAGAGCGAATTCACCGAGAATGTCGGCACGCGCGTTGACTCTTATGCCATGCGCCAGCCGCTCGGCGTTGTCGCTGGCATTACCCCGTTCAACTTCCCGGCCATGGTGCCGATGTGGATGTTTCCGATCGCACTCGCTGCTGGCAACACTTTCATCCTGAAGCCTTCCGAGCGTGATCCTTCCGCCTCACTGCTGTTGGCCAAGTGGCTGGAAGAAGCCGGTCTCCCGAAGGGCGTGTTCAACGTCGTTCACGGCGACAAGGAAGCCGTGGATGCGATCCTCAACCATCCCGATATTTCGGCTGTGTCCTTCGTCGGCTCCACGCCGATTGCCCGCTACATCTATGAAACAGGTACGCGCAACGGCAAGCGCGTGCAGGCTTTGGGCGGTGCCAAGAACCACATGATCATCATGCCGGATGCCGACATGGACCAGGCCGTCGATGCCCTGATGGGTGCCGCCTATGGTTCGGCTGGCGAGCGCTGCATGGCAATCTCGGTTGCCGTGCCCGTCGGCAAGAAGACCGCCGACACGCTGATCGCCAAGCTGGAGCCGAAGATCCGCGCGCTGAAAGTTGGCCCCGGCACCGACAAGGAGGCCGAGATGGGCCCGCTGGTCACCAAGCAGCATTTCGACAAGGTGACGGGCTACATCAATGAGGGCGAAAAAGAAGGCGCCAAGCTGGTCGTCGACGGCCGCGGCCTCAAGCTGCAGGGTTATGAAGGTGGTTATTTCGTCGGCGGCTCGCTGTTCGACAATGTGACGACCGACATGAAAATCTACAAGGAAGAGATTTTCGGCCCCGTGCTCTCGGTGGTGCGCGTCGAGGATTACGGCACCGCCGCCAAGATGATCAACGATCATGAATATGGCAATGGCACCGCGATCTTCACCCGTGACGGTGATGCGGCGCGCGAATTCGCGCACCAGATCCAGGTGGGCATGGTGGGCATCAATGTGCCGATCCCGGTGCCGATGGCGTTCCACTCTTTCGGCGGCTGGAAAGCCTCGCTGTTCGGCGACCATCACATGCACGGCCCGGAAGGCCTGCGGTTCTATACCAAGCTGAAGACCGTGACCTCACGCTGGCCCACGGGTATCCGTGCGGGTGCGGAGTTTGTGATGCCGGTGATGAAGTAAGAGTCGAGGTCTTACCCAATATCTCTCCATGGGCGGGCTTGACCCGCCCATCTCTTTTTCATCTCTCTTCTATTCCTTCGTCACCGCGGCGAAAACCGAGATCCCGCTTCAACCTCCGCCAGAAGATATCAGTCGATCATCAAGGTCCTATCGTTCAAGTTAACTAGGTTTTCGAACTGCGTGAAATATCAGGGCAACCGCTTCAGGAATGTCGTTCAAATTTCTAACTTTGAAACGAGTGTTTCCACGATCATTCTTGATCTCTAGTTTTGAAACGTTGGCGAAGTGTCCCACGGTTCCCCTAACCGTTATCGAAAGCTCGTCGATCTGCGGTTGGACAATGACGTACCAAAAATTATCTGGTGTCTCGCTGAAATTTCTTGATTGCCCCCTCTTAAGGTTTCCTGGAGAGCGAGAACGTACTTCCTTCAAAAGCGCGAGCGCCGTTTCATGCATTTTCTGAGACATTTCTTTTTTGGTAAGGTCTAGAAACGCCCTGTCTCCTGGGCCGAGTAACGCAGTCTCAGCATTGATCTCTCTAGGCTTCGTCACTGGGCGACCGGTCAAACTTTCTGATAAAAACCCGATCGTTCGAGACGATGTACCAACGTTGGTTGGAACTACGTTCTCAGCTTCAAATTGGAGCTGCCTCGTTTTGGATTCGAAAGAACAAGATTTGAATAGAATAGCGCTGGTTGCGCCAATCGAATTTTGCGCCTTTCCAAAATGGGCCATTTGATGCGGCGGAAGCTCAAACAACCAAATACCAGCAGAAAGCTCTTCTACGTCGCTTAGTGTCATAAGTAGGCCCATCTGATACTCCTGTGCAGCTATCTGTAGATGTTTCTGTACAGCTAGCTGAGCAGATAGCTGAAGTCAAGCGAGGAATTGCTATTGACAATTTCCCAATATAGGACTATATGCCTCTTCGCACTGAACCTGAAAGGAGGGAACAATGTGCACCGTGTTCCCATATTGCCGGATCAGTGTGCAGCGCCTGCTGGTGGTGATCCACACACTCATCGCGACCGGGAGCTTCGTCGGTAGACCTCGGGCACTAAGACCCAAGCGCCTTCAATGGCTAACCAATATTGCCGCCGAATTTAAAATCGCTGCGTTCCCCACCCGGGCTTTGGCCCTTGTCTTCTCTTCACAGAATTCTGCATCGGGCCAGAGCCTGGCGGGAGCATTCCCTCCTGCTCACACGACTGGGAAAGCGGGGCTCATTTGAGATGAGCTCCGCTTTCTTCCCTTCCGCTCCATGTGATGTGGGGCGAACAAGGGTGGACTCGCGTCTTGTTGCGAAGAGCCCTCATCCGCCTTCGGCACCTTCTCCCATTTCGCTTCGCTCAACGGGCGAAGGCGATCATCTCAAGCTTTGCAGCGCGCCGCCTTCGCCCGTCGCGTCAGCGATGGGAGAAGGTGCCGACAGGCGGATGAGGGCTCTTTCTAATGCGTGCCGACGATATACGGCTTGAAGTGCTTCGACAGCTTCAGGCCCTGCTTCTGGTAGTTCGAACCCAGCCCACCGCCATAGACGACTTCTGGGGCTGCGGTCAGCGGTTCGTAGACCAACCTTCCGATGATCTGGGCGTCCTCCAGAATGAACGGCACTTCGTGGCTGCGCACTTCCAGCACGGCTCTTGCGCCTTCGCCGTGGCCGCTCGCGTGGCCGAAGCCGGGGTCGAAGAAGCCGGCGTAGTGGACGCGGAATTCGCCGACGAGCGGGTTGTAGGGAACCATTTCGGCGGCGTGGGTGGGCGGGATTCTGACCGCCTCGCGGCTGGCCAGGATGTAGAACTGGTCGGGGTCTAGGATGAGCGAGGCTTTTTGCCAGATGGGTTCCCAGTAATCGAGGACCTCCAACGCGGCCTTCTTGTCGACATCCACCAGCGCCGAATGGCGCTTGGCGCGGAAGCCGATGGGTTCGTTCTGTTTGATGCCGGAGAGATCAACACTCAGCGCCAGGCCGCCATCGATGTTCACTTCGCCTTCGGTGATCAGCGGTTCCTTATTATGCAGTGCACGGATCAAATCATCAGTGGCGAGCGAGGCGCCGCTGCGGAAACGGATTTGCGACAGGCGGGAGCCTTGGCGTGCAAGGATTGGGAACGTGCGCGGGCTGATCTCGGCATAGAGCGGGCCTTCGTAGCCTTCGGCCACTTTGTCGAATTCCTGCGCATAATCGGTGATCACGCGCGTAAAGATGTCGAGGCGGCCGGTGGAGCTTTTCGGATTGGCGGCGGCGGAAATGCCCTTGGGCAGTTTCAGGCTTTCCAGCAGCGGCACGATATAGACGCAGCCGGTTTCCAGCACCGTGCCGCCCGCCAAATCCATTTCATGCAGCACAAGACCCTTGAGGCGCTCGGCCACCGTTTGCTTCGGGCCGGGCAAGAATGACGCGCGCACGCGGTAAGCTGTTGGGCCGAGGCGCAAATCGAGGCTGGCGGGCTGCACCTGATCAGCATCCGCTTTATGCGCCAGTTTGATTATGCCTTGATCACACAATGTGCTGATTGCTGCGGCAGGCAGGATGCCGGGCTTCAAAAGATTTTCGTTCATGTCGCTCTTTTGGCGGAATCAGACCCTGACGTGCAAGACCGCTGCCGCCGGGTGGATAACTTTTTTAACCAATGCGAATTTTTTGTGACAGACTAAAAATCGTCTGATAGCGTCAAAACCAATCAGGCTGGGGCTTAACAAGTAACGAGGGGGTGGGCGCAGCGATGCATCCAGTTTTACGCACCGTATTGCAGAGGCTTGGCCTGGGTTTGATCACCCTGTTTGCCGTCTCTATCATCATCTTCTCGTCCCTGCAGATGCTGCCGGGCGGTTATGCCCAGAACATTCTAGGCCAGGGTGCCACACCTGAACTGGTTGCGAATTTCAACCATCAGCTTGGCCTCGACCGGCCGGCTTACGTCCGTTACTTCGAATGGATCGGCAATGCTGTGCAGGGCGATTTCGGCAACAGCTATTCCGGCACAACGGGCACGATCAAGCGCAGCGTTTCTGCGATTATCGCCCCGCGTCTCTATAATACATTCTTCCTGGCCAGCATGGCCGCCGTGTTCGCGGTGCCTTTGGCGCTGCTGCTGGGCGTGCTGGCGGCGCTGTACCGCAACACCTGGTACGACCGCATTGTGAACTCCGTGACGCTGACCACGATTGCCACGCCGGAATTCTTCATCGCCTATCTGCTGATGTTTGCTTTCGCGCTGAAGCTGCGCTGGTTCCCGACATTGTCGATGATCAATTCATCGACCACGTTCAGCGAGCATCTCTACAAGGCGGCGCTGCCCGCCATCACCATGACACTGGTGATCATCGCCCACATGATGCGCATGACGCGCGCTTCGATCATCAACCTGCTGTCCAGCCCTTATATTGAAATGGCCCAGCTCAAAGGTGTGTCGAAGATGCAGGTCATCCTGCGCCACGCTCTCCCTAACGCTTGGGCGCCGATTGCCACGGTTATCGCCTTCAACCTCGCTTACCTGGTGGTGGGCGTGGTGGTGGTGGAAGTGGTTTATGTCTATCCCGGCATCGGGCAAATGATGGTGGACGGCGTGTCCAGCCGTGACATGCCCGTCGTGCAGGCCTGCGCTTTGATCTTCGCTGCCACTTACATCACGCTCAACCTTCTGGCTGACGTTGTGGCCATCATCACAAATCCAAGATTGTTGCACCCGAAATGACAAGCACCTCAGCACCCGCCCCGTTACGCGATATCAAAGCGCGCCGGACTTTTACCCAGAACGTCATTCGCACGCTGAAGACCGCGCCGCTTTCGGCCTGGTTCGGGATGATCGTCATCCTGATCTATGCGCTGGTTGCGATCTTCGCCCCGCTGCTGGCGCCTTATGGCGAAGCGCAGGTGATCGGCAAAGCCTATCTGCCATCGAGCGAACTCAGCATCCTGGGCACCGACCAGATCGGCCGAGATATTTTCTCGCGCCTGATTTACGGTGCGCGCAACACGATCGGCATCGCGCTGATCACCACGCTGTTCTCGTTCTTTGTCGGCGGCACGCTGGGCATTCTGGCTGCATTGCTGCGCGGCTGGTTCGACCAGGGCGTATCGCGCGTGGTTGATGCCTTCCTGGCCATTCCGGTTTTGATTTTCGCTTTGATGATGCTGGCTGTTCTGGGCAAGAGCGTTGTCAACCTGGTGATCATCCTGGCGCTGCTCGACTCGACCCGCGTGTTCCGTCTGGCGCGTGCCGTGGCGTTGAACTCGGCGGTGATGGATTATGTGGAATCGGCCAGGCTGCGTGGTGAACGCACGCCGTGGATCGTGTTCCGCGAAATCCTGCCGAATATCCTGCCGCCGCTGATCACTGAATTTGGTCTGCGCTTCTGCTTCGTGTTCCTCACCATCGCCGCACTCTCGTTCCTCGGCGTCGGCGTTCAGCCGCCCACGGCGGATTGGGGCTCGATGGTGGCCGAGAACAAGACTCTCATCAATTATCCAGCGCAAGCCTTCCCCTACATCCGTGTGCCCTTCTATCCAGCCAGTGCCATTGCCCTGCTGACTGTTGCGGTGAACTTCGTGGTGGATTGGTTCCTGCACAAAACTTCGGGGCTCAAGTAATGGCAACTGATAGCAAGCGCGTAAAAGGTGATGCCCTTCTGCAAATGACGGGCATCAAGATCGAAGGCAAAAGCGACGACAAGTGGAACCCCATCGTCAAGGGCGTGGACCTCACGCTCAAGCGCGGTGAGGTGCTGGGCCTGATCGGTGAATCGGGTGCCGGCAAATCCACCCTCGGTCTCGCCGCCATGGGCTTTGCGCGGCCCGGCTGCCGCATCAGCGCGGGCAGCATCATGTTTGACGGCATTGACCTCGTAAATGCTCCGGAAGAGCAGAAGCGCGGCCTTTGGGGTTCCCGCATTGCTTATGTTGCGCAGAGCGCTGCGGCCTCGTTCAACCCGGCTCATCATCTGATCGACCAAACGATTGAAACCGCCTTGGCGCATGACGTCATGTCCAAGGAAAAGGCTGAGAGCGATGCGCGCGACCTTTATGGACGCTTGCGCCTGCCCAACCCGGACACAATCGGCGAACGTTATCCGCACCAGGTCTCCGGTGGCCAGCTGCAGCGCGCGATGACGGCGATGGCCATGTCATGCCGGCCTGATTTGATTATTTTCGACGAACCGACCACGGCGCTTGACGTGACCACGCAGGTGGAAGTGCTGGCGGCGATGCGCGACATCGTTGAACAGTTCAACACCGCTGCCATCTACATCACCCACGATCTCGCTGTTGTGGCCCAGATGGCGCACCGGATCATGGTGCTGCGCTATGGCAACCTGGTCGAAGAATCCGACACGCGCTCCATGCTGAAAAGCCCGAAGGAGGACTATACCAAGTCGCTCTGGGCGGTGCGCAGCCTGGTAAAGAAAGAATCCCCCAGCGAAGACATCGTGCTGGAGTTGAAGAATGTTGATGCCTCCTATGGCGGCGGCAACAAGGTTCTCGACAATGTCTCGATCAAGATTCCGCGCGGCCGCACTGTGGCCGTGGTGGGTGAATCGGGCTCAGGCAAATCGACCACGGCACGCGCCATCACTGGGCTTCTGCCGCCCACCAAGGGCGAAGTGCTGTTCAATGGCAAACCATTGCCGCCGAACTTGAAAGACCGCGACCGCGACACGCTGCGCCGCATCCAGATGATCTATCAGTCGGCTGATACGGCGCTCAATCCGCGCCAGCGGGTGCGTGACATCATTGGCCGCCCGATTGAATTCTATCTGGGCCTGAAGGGTGCTGCTCGCGACCGCAAGGTGGTGGAGCTGCTGGAATCGATCGAACTCAACGAAAGCTTCATCGACCGCTTCCCGTCTGAAATGTCGGGCGGACAGAAGCAGCGCATTTCCATCGCGCGTGCGCTGGCGGCTGAACCTGAAGTGATCATCTGCGATGAAGTGACTTCAGCGCTTGACCAGATCGTGCAGGAAGAAATCCTGCAGCTGCTGATGCGGCTGCAGAAGGAAACCAATGTCACCTATATGTTCATCACCCATGACATCGCCACCGTGCGTGCCATCTCGGATGAGATCGTGGTGATGAACAAGGGCCAGGTGGTGCAGCAGGGCCTCAAGACCAAGGTTTTGAACCCGCCCTACCCGGCTTACACCGAGCTTCTGCTCTCATCGGTGCCGCAGATGGACCCGGATTGGCTAACGGGGCTTCTGGCCCGCCGCAGCCAGCCTGCGTCCAAGGCTGCGCCGTTGCCAGTCGCGGTGGCTGAACCGGTTGCGGCCAAGCCCGCCGCCAAAGCTGTAGTGGCGAAGGCGCCGGTGAAAGCCAAGGCTGCTAACAAGGCCAAGCCGAAGAAGAAGTAAGCGCTTCGGCGCCGAACTAGACGAGTTTGGAAAGAGCGGCTTCGAGCAGATCGAGCTGCTCTTTTTTTCCGGCAGAAATGCGGATGCAGCGGTTGAGCGGGGCCACGCCGGGCATCCGCACGAAGACGCCGTGTTGAAGCAGGCTATCAACAAGTGACTTGGCGTAAGCGCCATCCTTGCCGCAATCTACGGCGACGAAATTGGTGGCGGAGCGAATGGGCGCAAAATTATGCGCGCGGGCGATGCTGTAAATGCGTTCGCGCGCGGCGCTCACTTCGGTGACGACATGCTGCAGCCAGGCCTGATCCTTCAACGCGACAAGGCCTGCCACCTGAGACAGGCGCGTCATGCCGAAATGATTGCGGATTTTGTCGAAGGCCTTGATGGTTTCGGCTTCGCCGATGACATAGCCGACGCGCATTCCGGCGAGGCCGTAGGCTTTCGAAAATGTACGGAAGCGCAGGACGTTTTTGCGCGTAACATCCAGCGGCGGCTGCGTGCCGGGCGGTGCGAATTCGGTATAGGCTTCGTCCAGCATCAGCATGGTGGTTTCGGGCAGCGCGTCGATGAAGCGCTGCACATTGGCTGCTGGCCACACCGTGCCCATCGGGTTGTCAGGATTGGCGAGGTAGACGACACGCGCGTTTTCGCGCTTCACGAGATCAAGCAGTGAAGCTGGATCTTCGCGATCCTCCACATAAGGCGTGGTGACCAGCCGCCCGCCAAAACCCGCAGCGTGAAAATTGAAGGTTGGATAAGCGCCCAGCGAGGTGGCCACCGTCACACCCGGTTCCACGAACAGGCGCAGTGCATAGCCGAACAGGCCATCGATGCCCTCGCCCACGCAGATGTTTTCCGGTGCCACGCCCAGATGCGCGGCCAGTGCCTGCTTCAGGTCATGGTTTTCCGGGTCGCCATATTTCCACACATCGGCCACATGATCCTGCATCGCCTGGATCACAGAAGGTGCGGGGCCAAACACATTCTCATTGGCGCCGATGCGGGCCTGGATGGCAGCGCCACTGCGCCGCTCCAGCGTTTCGGGACCGACAAAAGGCACGGACGAAGGCAGCGATGCGATGAGCGGGGTGAATTCAGACATGGGCCTTCTGTTAGCATTTTTGCAGCCTGCCTCCAGCCCCCGTCACATTTTGATGTACGCCCCTCATTTTGCTTGTCTGGCCGCCTGAACTCCTTTAAGGCACGCCCGAAAAGCCCATCAGGAGGAATACATGGCCCGCATTACCCTTCGCCAATTGCTCGATCACGCCGCTGAGCACAGCTATGGCGTTCCGGCATTCAACATCAACAACATGGAACAGGCTTTGGCCATCATGACCGCCGCCAGCGCCACCGACTCGCCGGTGATCCTGCAGGCCTCGCGCGGTGCGCGCTCTTACGCCAATGACATCATGCTGCGCCACATGATGGACGCCGTGACCGAAATCTATCCGAACATTCCGGTCTGCGTGCATCTCGATCACGGCAATGAAGCCGGCACCTGCGTGACCGCCATGCAATCGGGCTTCACCTCGGTAATGATGGACGGCTCGCTCAAGGCCGACGGCAAGACGCCGGGCGATTGGGATTACAATGTGGGCGTGACCCGCGATGTGGTTCACATGGCGCATGCCGGTGGCGTTTCGGTTGAAGGCGAACTCGGCGTGCTGGGTTCGCTCGAAACCGGCATGGGCGACAAGGAAGACGGCCATGGCGCCGAAGGCAAGCTCAGCCACGACCAGTTGCTGACCAACCCAGATGAAGCGGTGAAATTCGTCAAGGAAACCGATGTGGACGCTCTGGCGATTGCCATGGGCACCTCTCATGGCGCCTACAAGTTCACCCGCAAGCCGGACGGCGAAGTGCTGGCGATGAATGTGATTGAAGAAATCCACAAGAAGCTGCCAAACACCCATCTGGTGATGCATGGTTCGTCCTCGGTGCCAGAAGACCTGCAGGAAATCATCAACAAGTTTGGCGGCAAGATGAAGCCGACCTGGGGTGTGCCGGTTTCGGAAATCCAGCGCGGCATCAAGCATGGCGTGCGCAAGATCAATATCGACACCGACAACCGCATGGCGATGACCGGTGCCATCCGCAAGATTCTGTTTGAAGACACCAGCGAATTCGACCCGCGCAAATATCTGAAGCCAGCGATGGAAGCGATGACCAAGCTGTGCACGGCGCGCTTCAATGAATTCGGCACCGCCGGCAATGCCAGCAAGATCAAAAAAGTGATCCCGCTGGCCGAAATGGCCAAGATGTACAAGGACGGCAAGCTCAAGCAGAAGTTTGCCTGAAGCCACTCTGGCGAAGAGGTGATTGCATGAGCAAAATTCTCTACTTCTCCAGAAATCCAAATCCACGGCTGGCCGTGGCGGTTGCAAGATATTTGCAAGCGCCGGTCAGCCTGGAATTTGCTTCAACCTTTGCGCCTGCGCATGAAGCCAAATTCAAGGCGCTAAACCCGACGCAGCTGTTGCCCATTCTCGTTGAGGATGGGCATTCTTTATGGGAGGCGGATGCGATTGCGTGCCGGCTTTCCATGATGGTGGGTTCCAATTTCTGGCGCATGGATGCAGAGACGCCAGAGATGATCCGCTGGATCAGCTGGGCCAAGGCCAATTTTGTCTGGGCCTGCGACATCGTGCATTTCGAGTTCGGTACAAAGCAGCGCTACGGCTTCGGCCCCGTCGAGCATGACAAAGTGAAGGAAGGCGAAGCGCTTTTCCACAAGGCGGCCCGCATCCTTGATGATCACCTGAAGAACCGTGAATGGCTGATGGACAGCGGCATCAGTTATGCCGATTTCCGCATGGCCACGTTCCTGCCCTTCAATGATGTGGCCGGGTTGCCACTCGCCGACTATCCCAATCTGTCGCGGTGGAATGATGGCTTGATGCGGCTGCCAGGTTGGGCCGATCCGTTTGAGGGCTTGCAGGCACCAGAATTGCACCCGGTGCCCAAGCGCTGAGGCGCGATTATTCCGAGCGCGCCAGTTCCTTGATATTGCCGCGCGGCTTGCCGGACATTTCGGCGATCTTGCGGTCCTGGTTCATGATCTCGGTGCGGGCGTGGTCTTCGATTTCATCTTTCGACAGGCCAACCGCATTGATCTTGCGGCGTGAGCTTTTGGTGCCGTCTTCATAGACAACATCGAACATCACGAAGACATCTTCCTGCTTTTTTTCTTTCTTAGCCATTCTGAATATCCTTTTCGGTATCGGCCGCTTGCGGCACTGTTTCGGCCTCGTCCGGCTCGTGTTTGCGCTGCGTCGATTTCTCGTCGCGCTTCATCTGCTTTTCACGCGCCTTGCGCTGCTTGGCCACTTCGCGGCTGCGCCGCTCCTGGCCGTAATTCGGCGGAAATGCCATGGCTTGATCCCTTCTGTTTCCGGTTCACAAGGCGACATGCCCCTGCCTTGACTGCGGAACGCAGCCTCTCAACCCTTAAGTGAAAGTGGATCGAATGAGCGGGGGTCTAGACCTGAGCCAGAGGTAAGTCCAGCCCCCGTGCTTTTCAAGTGAAGCTCAGACCTTCACCCATTTGGCATTGGCCTTGGATGATTTCACGCAAGCCTCGATGAAGGCCATGCCCGCCACGCCATCGGCGATGCCGGGGAACATGACCTCCTTTGGCGCCTTGCCGCCGGAGCGCGCGGCCTTGATGGCGAGTGCGGCTTCCGAATAGATGTTGGCGAAGCCTTCGAGATAGCCTTCCGGATGGCCCGATGGCACGCGCGTCATGCGTGCGGCTTCCGGCCCGGCACCGGCACCGGCGCGGGTGATCAAGCGTTTTTCACCGCCATAGGGGGTGAACCACAGATAGTTCGGATCAGCCTGCGTCCATTCCAGGCCACCCTTGGTGCCATAGACGCGCAGCTTCAAACCATTTTCATTGCCCACCGCCACCTGGCTGGCCCAGATGGCACCCTTGGCGCCGCCCTTGAAGCGCAGCATGGCTTGCACATTGTCATCCAGCGCGCGGCCCTTGACGAAACTGGTGAGCTCGCAGGCGAGCGAATCCAGTGTGAGGCCTGAAACGAAAGTGGCGAGCTGATATGTATGCGTGCCGATGTCGCCCACACTGCCGCCTGCACCGGAGCGCTTGGGATCAGTGCGCCAGACGGATTGCTTCTGACCGGTTTTTTCGATGGCCTCGGTCAGCCAATCCTGCGGATATTCGCCCTGCACCAAACGGATTTCGCCGAGGTCACCGCGCCCCACCATGGCGCGGGCATGGCGGATCATCGGATAGCCGGAATAATTGTGGGTGAGCGCGAAGATCACCTTCGGATTTTTCTTCAGTAAGGTCTCAAGCTGCTTCGCCTCTTTCAGATTTAGCGACAGCGGCTTGTCGCAGATCACATGGATGCCGGCTTCGATGAAGGCCTTGGCAGCGGGGTAATGCATGTGGTTCGGCGTGACGATGGAGACGGCTTCGATGCCATCGGGGCGCTTGGCTTCCATTTTGGCCATCTGAGCGAAATCGCCATAGATGCGATCGCCGGAGAGGCCCAGTTCCTTGCCGGAGGCCACAGATTTTTCCGGGCTGGAGGAAAGTGCACCGGCGACAAATTCATAATGGTCATCCATGCGTGCCGCCAACCGATGCACCGCGCCGATAAACGCGCCCTGCCCGCCGCCGACCATGCCCAGACGAATGCGGCCGGTTGATTTTTCTGATGTGCCCGAGATTGCCATTTCCAAATTCCCTCTTTTTATTGAATCAAAAAGCTTTCCAGCCCTTGGCGCGCAGCACAGCAATTCCGAAGCGTGAATGCAAGGCGGCGGGCAAAGGATCGCTGGGTGAATAAAGCTGCGAAGGCGCAGGCAGTGGCGGCAGATGCGCGGCACCAGCGCCCACCATCGCCATGCGCGCGACGCCCAATCCAGTGAGATCGGCGGTGGACGCGACCGTGACCATGCGGCCCAAAGCATTGCTGAGGAACTGGCCAAAATAAGGATTCTTCGAAAGGCCGCCATCAATGGAGATCGCCGCACCGCTTCTGCCGTGACGCGACATGGCTTCGACCACTTCACAGGCGCGCAGGGCCACGCCTTCGAGAACGGCCTGCATCATATCGCGCGCTGTCGTATCAAGGCCGAGGCCGATCCACAGGCCGGTGGCGTTGCGGTCCCAATGCGGGCAGGCGAGACCAGAGAGTGCTGGCACAAACGCCAGCTTGCGGGCAATGGCGGGGGCGGCTTCGAAAGTGTTGATCTCCGCGTAGTCGGCAAAGAGCTTGAGGCTCTTGGCCCAGTTCACGGCGGAGGCGGCGTTGTACACTCCGCCATCGAGGGCATAGACGGCAGGCTCCTGGCCGATCTTCCACGCGACGGTGGGCAGCAGACCGGATTGATCCTGCTGCGGGCGGTTGGGGCCTGCCAGGGCCAAAGCAAAAGCGCCGGTGCCGAAGGTGATCTTGCCATCACCCGGCTTCATGCAGCCATGGCCGAAGAGTGCCGCTTGCTGATCCACCATCGATGCCGTGATGCCTTTGCCGAACGGGCCGGTGGTGGCACGGATTTCAGGCAGGCATTGCATCGGCACGCCGAACAGATCGCACAGCTCCGCATCCCATTGCAGCGTGTCGAGCGACATAAGAGAAGTGCGCGAGGCGGTGGTGACATCGGTGACGAATTCACCGGTGAGGCGTTCCAAAAAGAACGCATCGCTGGTGCCCATGTGCAGGCGGCCCTGTTTCAGAAGCGGGCGCGCTTCCGGCACATGGTCCAGCAGCCAGCGGAATTTCGAGGCGGAGAAATAGGGATCGAGCGGCAGGCCCGCTTTCGATTTGGTGAGGGCTTCGGCGCCCTGGCCTTTCAGCGCCTCGCAGAAATCCTTGCTGCGGTCATCCTGCCAGACGATGGCGCGGTAGATGGGGATGCCGGTGGTTGCGTCCCAGGCCAAAAGTGTCTCGCCCTGATTGGCAATGCCGATGGCATCTACTTGGCCTGCTTTTTCCAACGCCATGCCGATATGGGCGAGGAGTTCTTCGGCATCATGTTCCACCCAGCCTTGCTCGGGGAAATATTGAGTCACCTCGGCGCTGAACACCTGGTTGAAATTCCCGTCACTGTCATAGGTGAAGGCCTTGGTGCCGGTGGTGCCTTGATCGATGGCGAGAACTTTCATGCCGTCATTACCTTTGCCAGTTCGCGGGCTTGCAGCATGCAGGTGCCGGCGCGCTCCAGATGGCCGAGCACATTGCCGACAGCCAAAACGTTGGGGCGTGATGTCTTGAATTGTTCCGTCACTTTCGGGGCCCAGCCTTCGCGCTCAATAAAGCCATCAGCATAGAGCGCCGATTCACTGCGGAACTTGCCGGAGATGATTACGCCGTCACACGCGATCTGCTTGGTTGTTCCGCCCTGCTCCACTTCCACCGCCTCCACCTTTTTGTGGCCGAGGATGGCGCGGAGTTTCGCCTTGCGCAACACCGGCGCACCGAAAACCAGTCTTGCGCCCAGTCCGAAAATGCCGGGCGCATCGAGGCTGGCTTCTTCGGTGATCATCGCTTGCACGCGCATGCCGGCATGGCGGCAAGTGAGCAGACTCGAGAATGACACCCATTCCGACCCGATGATGACGGGGCGCGAGAACGGCTTTTCGTGATTGAGATAGACGCGCTGCTGCAACTCACCCGTATTCATTACGCCGGGCAATTTGTTGCCGCCGATGAGGCGCGCGGCGCGTGAGGCTTCGCGCGTGCCGGTGGCCAGCACCAATGTGCCCGCACTCATTTCCTGAATGCCCTTGGCGGAATGCAGGCGCAGATTTCCAGACATGGTGAAATTCAAAACCGTGGTGGCGGTGCGCAGATCAATTTCGCGCGCAGGTTCACGCAGCAGTTTGGCGAAGGTGGGGCCTTTGTGGGTGCGCCATGAATTATAAAGCCCGAAGCCGCCATGGCCGCAATGCCGGGGAATGCCACCGGCTTGCGCTTCGCGCTCCAGCACCACCACATCCTTGCGGCCGCGTTCACGCAGCTCGCAGGCCAGCGTCAAACCCGCCGGGCCACCACCGATGATGACCACATCATGATGCTCCATGCTTGGCCTTTTCGAATGCAGCTGAGACATGCTGAGCGCAATAGAAGCCCTGGCAGCGGCCCATCGTGGCGCGGGTGCGGCGCTTGAGGCCGGCAAGATCGCCCGCAGGCAGGGGGCCTTTGGTGGCGGCTTCGATTTCGCCGCGCGTGACCCATTCGCAATGGCAGATGATCTCGCCGCCTTTCATGTAGGGGCGGATGGCGTGTTCGGCGAGATTGGGAACCGGCGTCCATTTCGGTGGCGGCAGCTTCTTCGGCAGCTTGCCGAAATGCTTGGCGTAAAGCGCACTCACATGCTGGGCGATGCCGAGCGACCCTGTGAGGCCGGTGGAACGGATGCCTGCTGCGGTGATCCAGTTCTGCTTTTCATCGGCCTCGATAATGTATTCGCTTTGCTGCGTGGCGGGGCGCAGGCCGGCATAGAGTGCGGTTACGTCCACATCCTTCAGCGCAGGAAGCATTTCGATGGCGCGGGCTTTGAGCTTTTCCAGCGTGGCTGTGTCAGTCGTGGCGTTTTCGCGTTCATCGGTTTCTTCGGCAGTTGGGCCTATGGCGAGATTGCCGAAGATGGTGCGGAACAGAACCACACCCTTGGTGCGGGCGGTAGGCACCGGCAGCAGGATGGCGCGCAGCAGTTTTGCGGCAGGCTTGTCGAAGACGACGAACTGGCCTTTGCGCGGCTTTACCTCAAAAGAAGGCGTACGCGCCAAGGCTTCCACCTTGTCGCCATAAAGACCTGCCGCATTGATCACGATGCGCGCGGTGACCTCGCCTTGCGCCGTGGTGAGATGCCAGGCGTCTTTCTCAAAGCGGGCGGCGGTGACTTCGGCTTTGCGGATGATTTTTGCACCATGGGCGATGGCCTGATGAGCATAGGCCAGCGGAGCCGACCATGGATCGATCACATGTTCACCCGGCACCAGCAGGCCACCCAACGCGTTGCGCGAGAGCTGCGGTTCGCGGATGCGCAGCTCGGTGGGCGAGAGCTGCTTCACATCATTCACGCCATTGGCGCGGGCCTTTTTCTCTATGCCCTCCAGCTTGGCTTTTTCTTCCTCATTCCAGGCGGCGATAATGGCCGAGGTTTCGAGCAAAGGCAGATTGAGGTTCTGCCGGATGTCCAGATATTCGGCATATCCGGCCTGCATGCATTTGAGTTCGAGGCTTTTGGGCGGTGCGTCGAAGCCGGTATGCAACAGCGCGCTGTTGCCCTTGGATGCACCGGAGAGAATATCGGCACCCTTTTCGAGCGCCACCGCCTTGAGGCCAGACATGGCCAGCCTGCGCAGGATAGCGAGGCCCACCACGCCACAACCGATCACCGCAATGTCGAATCTCTCGGACATGGTTCAGGTTTTAGGGGGATTTCGATGCGAAACCAATTCGTCATTCCAACATCAGATGTTGGAGCAGCACGATGGTTTTGCTATCGGTGATGCCGCCTTTTTTCATTAGTGCGATGGCCTCATTGATCGGCATTTCGATCACTTCGATATCTTCATGTTCAGAATCAAGTCCGCCGCCAGCATTCACTTTGTCTGCTGTAGTGTAATCCGCAATGAAAAGGCTGATGCGCTCTGACAGGGCGCCGGGGCTGGAGAAGCAATCCACCACGTGGCGGATGTTGTGGATGGCAACGCCCAGTTCTTCCATAGCCTCGCGGCGCACGCATTCTGCCGGAGCGTCACCGTCAAGAAGACCGGCGCAAGCCTCGATGATCCACGGGTCATGCCCGCCAAAGGCCGCACCAGCGCGCCACTGGCGCACCAGCAAGACCATGCCGCGCGCTTTATCAACGGGCAGGACCGAGGCACCATCTCCATGATCCGAGACTTCGCGCGGCAGCAGGCGGATGTTTCCATCCCCGTCCCTTGCCTCCACCATCAGCCGGGTGAGGGTGGACCAGCCCTTGGCCATGAGTTCGCGCTTCAGGATTCGGTAGGTGAATTTTGCCATGGACTGCTTTCTAGATAGACGAAGGTATTTACACAATCTTAACTAAATTTGCCCAAGTCTGGCTTTCATCCGAAATGCCAAAAGCCGCTGCCATCAATCGCTTTTCCTATATGTCTGCCATGACTGCGGTGGGCTTGATGATGGCTGCCGCCATTGGCTTTGCTGCGGTCCTCAAGCACCAGCACAGCCACAAGATCCCGTTTGTTGCGCAGGCCGAGGCCGGAGCACTTACCGGCTCCGTCGCACCCGCACAGCAATTGGGGCCTTCGGGCCTGCCCATTCCGCGTTTTGTTTCGCTTAAGGCCGAGAAGGTCAATGTGCGCAAAGGCCCATCGAGCGACCATGCCGTGGCCTGGGTTTACCAGCAGAAGGGCCTGCCGGTTGAAATCACCGCCGAGTTTGAAACCTGGCGGCGCATCCGCGATGCCGAAGGTTCGGAAGGCTGGATCCTGCAGAACATGCTGGCCGGCAAGCGCACCGCTTTGGTTGCACCATCGCGCAAGGACAGTTTCATCAATCTGATGTCTGAGCCTTCGATTGAATCGCGCGCCGTGGCCAAGCTAGCGTCCGGTGTGCTGGGCGAGATCAAATCCTGTGACGGCACTTGGTGCCGCATCGTGTCCGGCGGTTATGATGGCTATGTGGACCAGAACATGGTCTGGGGTGCCTATCCCGGCGAGGCCGTGAACTAAATTTCCATTTGGACGGAACTTGTTCTGAACTTCCGCGTTGGCTCAAAACGGTTGGCGGGGAAAATGCCAGAAGCGAAGCTATATTCCATGTTTCTTTTGCTTGCGCTGGTTTCAGTGCCCGTTGCTTCCGGTGCTGAGGAATTCCCGTCCGGCATCACCCACCCCACCATATTCCCTGACTTTGATCCCAATGCGCCTGCCTGCACCGCGCCTCCGGGACTGACCAAGACGCTGGCTTATGTTCAAGAGAATGAGCGCGAGTTCCTGGGCGGCGTGGATCATGGCTTGAGCATGGCCGCGAAGGATCGTGGTTTGGACTATCGCCGGGCAGTGGTCGAAAATGATGTTGGCAGAGCGGTGCAGCAGATCGAGGCTTACCGCAAGGACAAGGTGGGCGCGCTGATTGCAACCTCATCCAATCCGAGTGCCGTTAGCCCGGGATTGCAGCAGGTACTCTGGTCAGGCGCCTATGTCGGCACCATAGTGCCGCCGCCGGCCACCCTGCTGCTCAACGCGCCGCAATATGCGACAGGCAAGGCGCTGGCCGATGCAGCTATTGCGCATATCAAGTCAAAGCTTGGCGGAAAAGCCAATGTGGTTTTGCTCACACAGGATTCGATGCAGTTTCTGACGCCGCGCTTCAAGGCGATGCGTGACGCACTTGATGCGCTGCCAGACGTGACCATTGTCGCCGATATCGCGCCCAACACTGTGAGCAAGGAAGGTGGGGCGACCACCATGAAGACGATCCTGCTGGTCAATCCCGATATTGATGTGGTGCTCGGCAGCGATGCCGTGGTGCTGGGCGCGCTGCAGGCGTTGCGTGACGCCGGCAAGGCGCGGCCCGACCAGTTTCTGGGCGGCATTGATGGTGAACCTGAGGCCGTGGCCGAGATCAAGAAGGGCGACAGCCCCTACAAGGCCAGCATTGCGCTATCATCGCCGGTCTTCGGATATGCGATGGGAGAGTATGGTGCTGATTGGCTGGAAGGCAAAAGCGTGCCGCAAGCCATGGATATTCTGCCCACGGCATTGACCAAGGATAATATCCATCAATACGAAGCTGACTTGGAAAACCCTGCGGCAGTTTTTGCCGATCCAGCGCGGCGCGCGGCCTATCTCAAGATGTATGGCAATATCTGTTATGACACGCGGGATCGTTATGTGAATTTCCCGTGGTCGTCGGAGATGAAATAGGTTCTTAGACCTTCTTGACCCGCACGATCACGTCGATGCGGTCGATCACTTTGCCCTTGGGCAGAGACGGAAGCCCGGTGATCTTCAGCGAGGCCGGATCAATGTCGGTCAGCGCGCCATCTTCCTCATTGAAGAGGTGGAAGTGGTTTAAGGTGTTGGTGTCGTAATAGGTGCGGTCACCCTCAAGCGCCAGCTCGCGCAGCAGGCCTGCCGTCTTGAACTGGTGCAAGGTGTTATAGACGGTGGCCAGCGAAACCTTGAGGCCGGCCTTTTGCACTTCGGCAAACAGGCTTTCAGCCGAGACATGCTTGTCATGGCCGTCAAACAGAACGCGCGCCAGAGCCAGCCGCTGCGCCGTGGGGCGCAAGCCTGCCGCTTTCAAGCGCCTTTCTGCTTCTTGAATATGGTTCATGCGCGCCCTATAGCAGGGAACAGGCCCCGGCAGCAATCATCCACACGCCACTTTCTCGGCATTTGGCTTTGCCTCTGCCGGGTGGTAAACTTGCCCAGTAATTTGAAGTGAACGGGAAAAATGGCTGAACGCAAATCGAGCTTCCTTTTTGATGACCTGATCGCCTGCGGGCGCGGCGAGCTGTTTGGGCCCGGCAATGCGCAGCTGCCGCTGCCGCCCATGCTGATGTTCGACCGCATCACCCATATTGAAGAAAAAGGCGGTGCCCATCAGCTCGGCAAGGTTGTTGCCGAATTCGATATCAAGCCAGACCTCTGGTTCTTTCCCTGCCATTTCCAGGGTGATCCCGTCATGCCCGGTTGCCTTGGCCTTGATGCGCTGTGGCAGCTGACTGGCTTCTTCCTCGGCTGGCTGGGTGAGCCGGGCCGTGGCCGAGCACTCGGTGTGGGCGAAGTGAAATTTTCCGGCATGGTGACGCCAGAGGTCAAAAAGGTCACCTATGAGGTCGATGTGAAACGCCTCATCCTGCGCAGGCTGAAGCTTGCCGTGGCCGACGGCGTGATGAAGGCCGATGGCCAGACCATTTATGAAGTCACTGACATGAAGGTTGGCCTGTTCCAGCCAGAGGCCGCTTGAGGCTTAAACCCGAGGAGAATTAAGATGCGTCGCGTTGTCGTTACCGGCATGGGCATTGTATCGAGCATTGGCAACAATGTTCAGGAAGTCACGTCATCGCTGCATGATGCCAAGAGCGGCATTGTGAAGGCTGACAAATATGCCGAGCTGGGTTTCCGCTGCCAGGTGCATGGCCAGCCGCATTATGACCTCGACACGATTGACCGGCGTGTGCGCCGCTTCATGGGTGATGGCGCAGCGTGGAACTATGTGGCCATGCAGCAGGCCATCGCCGATTCCGGCCTCGAAGAAAAAGACCAGAAGAATGAGCGCACCGGGCTGATCATGGGCTCTGGCGGGCCGTCCACCAAGTCGATCGTGTGGGCCGCTGATACGACGCGTGAAAAGGGCCCGAAGCGCGTGGGGCCGTTCGTGGTTCCCGCCGCGATGTCTTCTACCAATTCTGCCACGCTGGCCACGCCGTTCGGCATTCGTGGTGTGAATTATTCGATTTCGTCTGCTTGCGCCACCTCAGCCCATTGCATCGGCAATGCGGCGGAACTCATTCAATGGGGCAAGCAGGATGTTATGTTTGCCGGTGGCGGTGAAGAGCTGGACTGGACTTTGTCCGTGTTGTTCGACGCAATGGGTGCGATGTCTTCCAAATTCAATGACAGGCCCGCCACGGCCTCGCGCGCCTATGACAAGAACCGCGATGGTTTCGTGATCGCCGGCGGTGCGGGCACTGTGGTGCTGGAAGAGCTTGAACACGCCAAGGCGCGCGGTGCGAAAATCTATGGCGAGATCGTCGGCTATGGCGCCACGTCTGACGGCTATGACATGGTGGCTCCTTCGGGCGAAGGTGCGGTGCGCTGCATGAAGCAGGCGCTGGCCACTGTCAAAGGCAAGGTCGATTACATCAACCCGCATGGCACTTCGACGCCGGTGGGTGACTCAAAGGAAATCGGCGCGATCAAGGAAGTGTTCGGTGCGGATATTCCGGCGATCTCTTCCACCAAATCGCTGACTGGCCATTCGCTGGGTGCGACCGGCGTGCAGGAAGCGATCTATTGCCTGTTAATGATGAAGAACGGTTTCCTGGCCGAAAGTGCAAATATCGAAGAGCTTGATCCTGAATTCGAGGGCGTGCCGATCCTGCGCAAGCGGGTGGACAATGCCAAGGTGGACACAGTGATGTCGAACTCGTTCGGCTTCGGCGGTACCAATGCCACGCTCGTCATGCAACGCTATAACGGATAAGAAAACTGCTGGGGACGGAAAAGCATGTCTGATTTGATGAAGGGTAAACGCGGCCTGGTCATGGGCGTGGCCAACGATCATTCCATCGCCTGGGGCATTGCCCAGCAACTGGCCGCGCAAGGTGCTGAATTGGCCTTCACCTATCAGGACGAGTCGCTGCTACGGCGCGTCGAGCCCTTGGCCAAATCAGTGGGCAGTGATTTCCTGCTGCCTTGCCAAGTGGAAGAAATTGCGTCGGTGGACGCAGTGTTTGACGCCATCAAGCAGAAGTGGGGCACGTTTGATTTCCTCGTTCACGCCATTGCCTTTTCCGACCGCAAAGAGTTGACGGGCAAATTCGCTGATACCAGCCGCGAGAATTTCACCAAGACGATGATCATCTCGGCCTTCTCGTTTGTGGAGATCACCAAGCGCGCTGCGGCCTTGATGCCGAATGGCGGCTCGATCATCACGCTCACTTATGGTGGCTCGGTGCGTGTCATGCCGAATTACAATGTGATGGGTGTCGCCAAGGCGGCTCTTGAAGCTTCGATGCGCTATCTTGCGGCCGATTTCGGTCCGCAAGGTGTGCGCGTGAATGCGATTTCGGCTGGCCCGATGCGCACGCTTTCGGGCGCAGGCATCGGCGATGCACGCGCCATGTTCAACTATCAGCAGAACCACGCGCCGCTGCGCCGGACTATTACGCTGGAAGAAGTGGGCGGGGCCGGGCTCTATCTGCTCTCATCGCTGTCCGGCGGTGTGACCGGCGAAGTGCATTATGTGGATAGCGGCTACAACATCATCTCGATGCCGCGGCCGGAAGATTTGGCAAAGTCGTAATTCACTCCACTTCGCCGCGAAGACGTTTGAAGAAGGTATCACATGACCACGCACGCCCAACTGCTCGATAAATATGCTGAACTCACGGTGAAATCCGGCCTTAATTTGCGCAAGGGCCAGCAGGTGCTGATGACAGCGCCGCTGGAAGCCGTGGACCTGGTGCGTGCCATTACGCATCACGCTTACAAGGTCGGGGCCTCGCTGGTGACCTGCTTGTACAATGACGAGCAGACGGCGCTCATGCGCTACACCGACGGGCACACGGAAGCGTTTGACGCAGCGCCCGGCTGGCTGTTCACGGGGATGGCGGAAGCCTTCCGTGATGGCAATTGCGCAAGGCTGGCGATCATCGGGGAAAACCCGGCTTTGCTTTCCGGCCAGGATATCGACAAGGTGTCACGCGCCAACCGCGCACGTTCCACCGCTTACAAGCCGGTCGTTGAACTCATCACCACCTTCGCCACCAATTGGTGCATCATTTCTGCGGCCACGCCATCGCATGCCAAAAGCGTGTTCCCTGATCTGCCGCCAGACAAAGCGATGGAAGCGTTGTGGGCCGCGATCTTCAAATGCACGCGGGCTGATTTGCCCGATCCTGTTGCTGCATGGGCCGCCCATAACAAGGCGCTGCACCACCGGGTGAAGCTGCTCAATGACAAGCGCTATGCGGCATTGGCCTATAAAGGCCCGGGCACTGATTTTACGCTGGGCTTGGTCGATGACCATGTCTGGGCTGGCGGCGCGTCGATGGCCAAGAATGGCATCATGTGCAATCCGAACATCCCATCTGAGGAAGTGTTCTCCATGCCGCACCGCGAGCGGGTGGACGGCGTGGTGCGCTCGACGAAGCCGCTTTCTTACCAAGGCACGTTCATTGAAGGTATCGAAGTGACGTTTGAGAAGGGCCGCATCATCAAGGGCACGGCATCCAAGGGTGCAGAAGTGTTCAAGAAGATGATCGAGACCGATGACGGCGCAGCGCGGCTGGGTGAAGTGGCCCTCGTGCCGCATTCCTCGCCGATTTCGGCTTCCGGCATCGTGTTCAATGAAACGCTGTTCGACGAAAACGCCGCTTCGCATATCGCTGTGGGCCAGGCCTATTCGCAGAACATGGCGAACACGGCTAACATGAGTGCTGAAGAAAAGCTGGCGAAGGGCATGAACACCTCGCTGGTGCATGTCGACTGGATGATCGGCTCTGGCGAGCTCAATGTGGACGGCGTGTTCAAGGATGGCAAACGTGAACCACTGATGCGCAGCGGTGAATGGGTGGACTGATGACCGGCATCATCCTGCGCGAAGACCGGCCGGATGATTTCGATTTTATCGCGGCGAGGCAAGCCATGCTTTATGCCTGCGACTATGATTGGGATGGCACCTATGAGGCGCTGGCCGCGAAAATCCTGAAGGCCTATGCGGCGAAGCGCGACCCATCACGGGAGCGCGGATGGGTTGCTGAGATCGATGGCGAGATGGTGGGCAGTGTCTTCGTGATGCGCGAAGATGAAACGACGGCACGCCTGCGCCTGCTCCATGTCGAAAAAGCGGCGCAAGGCCAGGGACTGGGACGCAAGCTGGTTCGTCAGTGTACGGAATTTGCCAAGGCTGCCGGCTATCAGCGCATGGTGCTGTGGACGCAGAGCACCCTGCTTCCGGCGCGGAAACTTTATGCCGATGAGGGATACCGGCTGATCAAGAGCGAGCCGCATCACAGTTTCGGCCATGACCTCGTGGGAGAGACGTGGGAGCTTTCGCTCCGGTCATAGAATGAACTTGCTCAGATCCACATTCTTGGCCAGGGCGCCTATGTGCTGGGTGACATAGGCTTCGTTGATCAGCACGCTTTCGCCGCCGCGGTCGGTGGCGGTGAAGCTGACTTCGTCCAACACACGTTCCATGATGGTTTGCAGGCGGCGCGCGCCGATGTTTTCGATGCTGGCATTGATTTCGGCGGCGAGTTTGGCGATGGCTTCCACGCCGTCATCGGTGAATTCCAGTGCCACGCCTTCGGTTTCCATCAGCGCTTTATATTGCTTGATCAGGCTTGTCTCCGGCTCGGTGAGGATGCGGCGGAACTCTTCCTGGCCGAGAGCTTTCAGCTCAACACGAATAGGCAAGCGGCCCTGCAATTCGGGCAGCAGGTCTGACGGCTTGGCCACGTGGAAAGCGCCTGAGGCGATGAACAGGATGTGATCGGTTTTCACCGGGCCGTGTTTGGTGGAAACAGTGGTGCCTTCGATCAGCGGCAGAAGATCGCGCTGCACGCCTTCGCGGCTGACATCCGCACCGCCACGGCCTTCGCGCGAGGCGATCTTGTCCACCTCGTCGAGGAACACGATGCCGTTATTTTCCACCGCGTCGATGGCTTCGGCGATGATCTTTTCCTGATCCAGCAGTTTCTCGCTCTCTTCATTGAGGAAGATTTTCTGCGCCTGTTCCACGCTCACCTTGCGCGGCTTGGTGCGGCCGCCGAAGGCCTTGCCCATCATTTCGGACAGATTGATCATGGAGCCAGAGCCACCCGGCATGCCGGGAATGTCGAAATTTGCCACGCCTGAATCCTGCACTTGGATTTCGATTTCCTTGGTGGCGAGTTCGCCAGCGCGCAGTTTCTTGCGGAAGGCGTCTTGGGTGCTTTCAGACGCGTTGGCGCCCACCAAAGCTTCCAGCACGCGGCTTTCGGCGTTCACTTCGGCCTGCGCTTCGACTTCTTTGCGGCGGCTGGCCTTGATGAGGCCGATGCCGGCTTCCAGAAGATCACGCACGATCTGATCGACATCGCGGCCGACATAGCCCACCTCGGTGAACTTGGTGGCTTCCACCTTGATAAAGGGCGCATTGGCCAGCTTGGCGAGGCGGCGGGCGATTTCGGTTTTGCCGACGCCGGTGGGCCCGATCATCAGGATGTTTTTCGGCACCACGTCTTCACGCAACTGACCTTTGAGCTGTTGCCTGCGCCAGCGGTTGCGCAGGGCAATGGCCACGGCGCGTTTGGCGTCGTGCTGGCCGATGATGAAGCGATCAAGCTCGGATACGATTTCGCGGGGGGAGAAATTGGTCATGGATCAAATCACGCAGGCAAGGGCACAAGTTTGGTGATGGAGGATGGCAATACACCAACCAGCGTGCGGCGCAGCGGCTTCCAGGCGACGGAGAGCAAGAGGACCACCGCACCGACAGTGAGAACCGTGATGCTGGCGCCTTCTGCGCCGAACAGATTACCCCCGATGATCTTGGACAGCGCATAGCCGAGATAAAGCAGTGACGAGACGAGGAGCGCACGGCGATCCACCACTAGCGCCACAAGGCCGAGAATGACAAAGAGACCAATGATCATCCCTGCCCCCGAAGATGAAAGCTCTTCCACCTTGGTCATGCTCCACACCAGCGGGTGCACGATCATCGGGGCGGCCAGCAAATGCAGCCAGAAGGCGCGGTCTGATAATTGGGTGCGGCGCGCGCGGTCACGGCTGTCAAAGACCATGGCAATGATGAAAGTTATAAGTCCCAGTGGCAAGAAGATGAGCCCGCTGGATTTTTCCAAGACACCAGGGAAAATCGATTCCAAGCCGAAGACCAGAATGCCTACCAATGCAGCCGCACCGGCCGCAAAAGTGATCGGCACGTGGAAGCGCCACCAATGCAGGCCCGCCGCAAGCGCCGCGACGGCAGCGCCGACCACATAGCTGGAATTGGGCAGGCCGCCGCTTTGATCTGTGGTGAAGATGGGCGCGTTCAACAAAGCCGCGACCAGCCAGAAGACCGAACCGACAAAAACCAGCAGCAGCACAATCGAGGGCAGCGCCATGCGCATGCGTCTTGTGAAGACTTCGGCCAGACCCCACGCCACGAAGGGAATGGCATAGACGGCAAAGCCTTTGCCCACACCAATCATCGCGCCGAGGAAAAGGGCAAGACCAATCACCACGAAAATATCATTGAAGCCGGTAATGAGGCGGAGATTCTCATTGTCCGAGTCCAGCGCCACATGGCCCTGCGCCACAAAATCCACCAGCTTGGTGGCGGCGGCCTCATCCAGCACGCCGGCTTTTATCGCTGCGTCGAGGTCAGTGTTGCGGATGAGGAGGGATGGATCGTTGCGGTTCATGCGTCGAGGCTTTCCAGCGTCAGGCTGTTATTGGTGTAAACACAAATCTCTGCGGCAATCGCCATGGCCTTGCGGGCGATGGCTTCGGCATTCATGTCGGTATCGGCCAAAGCGCGGGCCGCTGCGAGGGCATAGTTGCCGCCGGAGCCAATCGCAGTGACACCGTGTTCCGGCTCCAGCACATCGCCTGTGCCGGTGAGCACCAGAGTGACATTCTTGTCGGCCACGATCATCATGGCTTCGAGGCGGCGCAGATAGCGATCAGTGCGCCAGTCCTTGGCCATGTCCACCGCGGCGCGCAGCAACTGGCCGGGGAATTTTTCCAGCTTGCCTTCCAGCCGCTCAAACAAAGTCATGGCATCGGCCGTTGCGCCGGCGAAGCCTGCGATCACCGTGCCATCACCCAAAGGCCGCACTTTACGGGCATTGCCCTTGATCACTGTTTGGCCAAGGCTGACTTGGCCATCGCCCACCACCACCACCTTGCCGCCCTTGCGGACGCTGAGGATTGTGGTGCCGTGCCAGGTTGGAATATCGCTCATATCAATCTCCGTACTCCCATGTAGGACAGCGTTAGCCAAAGTCAAAGGCTTGCTGGCATTCAATTGCTGCATCTGCTAAGAGGCCCGGCCTTAAGGGACCCCGCCATGCGCAAAGCTGAGATCACCCGCAAAACCACTGAAACCGCCGTTTCGGTTGCTGTTAACCTTGATGGCACCGGCACATACAATGTGAAAACCGGAGTGGGTTTCTTTGACCATATGATGGAACAGCTGGCGAGGCATTCGCTGATCGACATCACGCTCGAAACCAAGGGCGACCTGCATATTGATGACCATCACGCAGTGGAAGATTCCGGCATTGCCCTGGGCCAGGCCGTGGCCAAGGCTTTGGGTGACCGCAAAGGCATCCGCCGTTATGGCTCCTGCAACCTGCCGATGGACGAGACGCTGAGCCGCTGCGCGCTGGATGTTTCAGGCCGGCCTTTCCTGGTGTTCAAAGTGAATTTCACTGCGCCGAAGATCGGCAACTTCGACACCGAGTTGGTGCGTGAATGGTTCCAGGCCTTCGCGATGAATGCCGGCATCACGCTGCATATCGAGAATGCCTATGGCCTGAACTCGCACCACATCGCGGAAAGCTGCTTCAAGGCTCTCGCACGCGCGCTGCGTGATGCGATCGAAATCGATGCGCGGCAGGCCGACCGCATTCCTTCGACCAAGGGCACGCTGACCTAAAGTGGGCAAGACTGTTATCATTGACTATGGCTCGGGCAATCTGCACTCGGCCCACAAGGCGTTTGAGCGCGCGGCTGCCGATGCCAAGCTGAAAGAGCAGATCATCCTGACGAGCAAGCCAGATGATGTGGCCAGTGCTGACCGCATCGTGCTGCCCGGTGTTGGCGCGTTCAAGGATTGCCGCGCGGGCCTGAAGGCTGTGGACGGCATGGAAGACGCGCTGCGCCAACAAGTGATTTCCAAGGGCCGGCCTTTCCTCGGCATCTGCGTGGGCATGCAATTGATGGCCACACGCGGGTTGGAACACGACACAACGATGGGTTTGGGTTGGATTGCGGGCGATGTGAAGGCGATCACGCCATCTGATCCTGCGCTGAAAATCCCGCATATGGGCTGGAACACGATCAGCCCGAGTATTCAGCACGCTTTGCTCGATGGCATTCGCACCGGTGAAGATGGGCTCAATGCCTATTTCGTACATTCCTATCATTTCGAAACCATGCTGCCTGAAGACGTGGTAGCGACGGCCGACTATGGCGGGCCGGTGACCGCGATGGTGGGCTATGAAAACATGGTGGGCACGCAGTTCCACCCGGAAAAGAGCCAGGCGCTGGGCCTTGCACTCATCACCAATTTCCTGCGGTGGAAGCCGTGATCCTGTTCCCCGCTATCGACCTGAAGGACGGCACCTGTGTGCGCCTCAAGCTGGGCGATATGGCGCAGGCTACTGTTTACAATGAAGACCCGGCGGCACAGGCGCGGGACTTTGAGCGCCAAGGCTTTGAGTGGTTGCATGTTGTGGACCTGAACGGAGCGTTTGAAGGCCAGTCGGTAAATGGCGCTGCGGTGGAAGCGATTTTGCGCGCTACCAAAAATCCGGTGCAACTGGGTGGCGGCATTCGCACGCTGGCGCATATTGAAAGCTGGCTGAGCAAAGGCTTGGCGCGGGTGATCCTTGGGACGATTGCGGTGCGCGATCCCGATTTGGTGAAAGCGGCGTGCAAGGCATTTCCCGGCAAGATCGCTGTGGGTATTGATGCCAAGGGCGGCAAGGTGGCGGTGGAAGGCTGGGCGGAAGCGTCGAGCTTGGGCGTGATTGAACTCGCGCAGAAATTCGAAGGCGCAGGCGTGGCTGCCATCATTTATACTGACATTGACCGCGATGGCATTCTGGCCGGGATCAATTGGGAGTCCACTTTGGCATTGGCCGAAGCGGTTTCCATTCCTGTGATCGCATCGGGCGGCTTGGCTTCGCTAGATGACATTCGCCGCATGACGCGACCTGATGCCCAGAAATTGGCGGGCGCTATTACGGGCCGCGCACTCTATGATGGGCGCATCGATGCATCCGAGGCACTTTCGATTTTGAGGGCGGCATGAGCAAGGTTCTTCTGGTCACCGGCGGTTCACGCGGCATCGGCGCTGCCACCGCCAAGATGGCCAATGCTGCGGGCTATGCCGTGGCGATCAATTACCAATCCGACAAGGCGGCGGCGGAAGCCGCGGCGCAGGGTTTGAAAAACGCGATCATCGTGCAAGGCGATGTGTCCAAGCCCGAAGACGTGGCGCGGATGTTTGACGAGACCGAAGCAGCGCTTGGCAAAGTCACGCATGTGTTCAATAGCGCGGGCGTCACCGGTAAGTCCTCGCGGCTGGTGGATGCGCCGCTCGAGGTGATCCGCCAGACCATCGACATCAATCTGATGGGGGCGATTTATGTATCGCGCGAAGCGGTGAAGCGCATGTCCACGCGGCTGGGCGGCAAGGGCGGCGTGATCGTGCATGTGTCATCCGCCGCTGTAGTGATCGGCAGCCCGGGCGAATATGTCTGGTATGCGGCGTCCAAGGGAGGCGTTGAAAGCCTGACCTTCGGTCTGTCGAAAGAAGTGGTGGATGAGGGCATCCGCGTCAATGCCGTGGTGCCGGGCATGGTGGAAACCGAAATTCATGCGCGCTCTTCGGGCGATGCGGCGCGGGTGGAACGCATCCGCCCCAGCATTCCGATGAAGCGCATCGGCAAGCCGGAAGAAATTGCATCAGTGGCGATGTTCCTGCTGGGCGATGAATCCTCTTACATGACGGGCGCCACGGTGCGCGTGTCGGGCGGGCGCTGATGCTGAAAATGCGCGTCATCCCCTGCCTCGACGTGAAAGACGGGCGCGTTGTGAAGGGTGTGAATTTCGTCAATCTGCGCGATGCCGGTGACCCGGTGGAGGCGGCACTTGCCTATGATAAGGCAGGGGCTGATGAGCTGTGCTTCCTCGACATTACCGCAACCCATGAAAACCGCGGCACGATGTTTGATGTGGTGCGGCGCACGGCGGAAGCCTGCTTCATGCCGCTCACCGTGGGCGGTGGCGTGCGCAAGCTGGATGACATTCGCAATCTGCTTTTGTCGGGTGCTGACAAAGTGTCGATCAATTCGGCTGCCGTTTCCAACAGGCAGTTTGTGAAGGAAGCTGCGGAGAAATTCGGCAGCCAATGTGTGGTCGTGGCGATTGACGCCAAAGAGACTACGCCCGGCAAGTTTGAGATCTTCACCCATGGCGGGCGGCAGGAAACCGGCATTGATGCCGTGGCCTTTGCGCGGGAAGTGACCGAGCTCGGTGCTGGCGAAATCCTGCTCACTTCGATGGACCGCGACGGCACCGGCAAGGGTTTCAACCTGGCGCTCACCCGCGCTGTGGCGGATGCGGTTTCCATTCCCGTCATCGCATCAGGTGGCGTGGGCACGCTCGATCATCTGGTGGAAGGCATCCGTAATGGCCACGCCACCGCTGTGCTTGCGGCTTCGATCTTTCATTTCGGCACTTTCACCATCGGCCAGGCCAAGGCACATATGCAGGCCGCCGGCATTCCCATGCGGAGCGTGACATGAGCGGAATCAATAAGCTTGCTGCAACGATTGCCGCCCGTGCGGCGGCTTCTCCGGATTCATCCTACACCGCCAAGCTGCTCGCTGGCGGCATCGAGAAATGCGCCAAGAAATTCGGCGAGGAAGCCTTTGAGCTGGCGATGGCCGCCGTGCAGAAGGACAAAGCTCATACCGTCAATGAGGCGGCTGACGTGATCTATCATCTGCTGGTGCTGCTGCAGGCTTCAGGCGTTTCGCTCGCCGAAGTCGAACAGGTTCTGGCCTCACGCGAAGCGATGAGCGGGCTGGAAGAGAAGGCCAAGCGCGATGGTTGAGCCGGAAGAGGATTTCTCCCGCGAGGTTTCCCCCTTCCGCCGCTTTGCGCGCGATGAATGGGCCGCTTTGCGCGCCGACACGCCGATGACCTTGACGTTGGCAGACCTAGATGAGCTGCGCAGCCTTAATGACCGCATCGATCTCCACGAGGTGGAGATGATCTATCTGCCGCTGTCGCGCCTGCTCAATCTTTATGTGCAGGCCAGCCAGCGGCTGTTCAACGCGTCCAATGTGTTTCTGCATCGTGCCGACCGCAAGGTGCCTTACGTGATCGGCGTGGCAGGCAGCGTAGCCTCGGGCAAAAGCACCACGGCGCGTATCCTGCGCCGTTTGCTGTCGCGCGCGCCTTCGCATCCGAAGGTCGATCTGGTCACCACCGATGGTTTCCTGATGCCCAATGCGCGGCTGGAGCGCGAGGGGCTGATGTCGCGCAAGGGGTTTCCGGAATCCTATGACCTGCAAAACATCCTGCGCTTCATGTCTGCCATCAAGGCGGGCGAGCGCGATGTGGAAGTGCCGGTCTATTCGCATCTCACTTACGATGTGCTGTCCGAAAAGGTGCAGTTGATCGACCGGCCCGATGTGCTGATCGTGGAAGGCATCAATGTGCTGCAGACCGGCCGCCCTCCGCGTGACGGACGCGGCATTCCCAATGTGTCGGACTTTTTTGATTTTTCGATTTTCATCGATGCCGAAGAGCCGGATTTGCGGCAATGGTATATCGAGCGATTTTTCAGCCTGCGCGACGGGGCCTTTGCTGATCCGAAGAGTTTCTTCCATCGTTATGCGGCTCTCGATGACGCCACCGCGCGCGCCACCGCCACGCGCATCTGGGAGACGATCAATCTGGTGAATTTGCGTGAGAACATATTGCCCACGCGGCCACGCGCCGATCTGGTGCTGCGCAAGGGCACCGACCACAAGGTGCGCTCGGTTTTCCTCCGGAGGATCTGATGAAAAAGCCCGTCAATCTAGGCCAGAAGCTTTCGCTGTTTTCCGAACAGTGGAAGCCCAAGATCATCGCCAGCTACAATGGCAATGACGTGATGGTGGTGAAGATCAAGGGTGAATTCACCTGGCACAGCCATGCTGATACCGATGATTTTTTCCATGTGCTGAAGGGCAAGCTGAAGATCAAGCTGCGCGACGGCGATGTGGAACTGGGGCCGGGCGAAATCTACATTGTGCCTAAGGGTGTGGAGCATTGCCCGGTGGCGGAGGAAGAAGTGCACTTGCTGCTGGTGGAGCCCGCCGGCACGCCCAATACGGGCGATATGGCGACGGCGGCGAAGAAAGAATATCTCTAGGCGGTAAACCGCGCCTTTACGCGTTTCACCAGATCATCGCGCACCGCGCGATAGGAATCCAAAATTTGTTCGCGGCTGCCTGATGCCGTGGATGGATCGGCGATCGGCCAATTTTCCACATGGATGGCATTGGTACGCGCCATGTCGTGGGCCTTGGCATCGGCTTCTGGCGACAGCGTGATCAGTAAGTCGAATGCCGAGTCCTCTAGATCTTCAAACGAATGAGGGCGGTGGGTTTTGAGATCGAGGCCGATTTCATCCATGACCAAAGCAACGAAGGGATCGGGATCACCCGCTGCAATGCCGCAGGAGGCAACATAGATTTTCGAACCCATATAATGATGCAGGATCGCTGCGGCCATGGGTGAGCGGATGGCATTCATGGTGCAGGCGAAAAGCACGGCGCGGGGATGGGTCATCTCACGCCTCCTGCCGTCAAGGCGCAGACCAGCGTGAACAGGCGGCGCGCCGTGTCGAAATCCATGGTGGCCTTGTCTTTCAAACGCTCCTGCAGAATCTCGCTGCCTTCATTATGGATGGCGCGCCTCGCCATATCCACCGCTTCGATGGATTGCGGGTTGGAGGCCTTCACCGCCAGCACATAGGAATCGCAGATCTGCACATAATCCTTCACCACGCGCCTGAACGGCGAGAGCGACAGACCAAATGTGTGCAGGCTCTGCCCAGAATCCGATGAGAAGGCGAGCACCAGCCTCTGGTCCTGTGCGGTGACATGTAGACGGTAAGGGCCGGGCTTGCCATTGCTCAGGGCAAAGTCATTGCCTTCCAGCAGATCGTGAATAGCTTGGGCGCGGTCCTGCGCAGCCTCGGGCGTGGCATGAAGCCCTAAACTTTCATCGATGGAAACGCCAATCAGGCGGCTGGGACTGGGGGCCAAGATTCACTCCCCGTGGGCGGGAATGTGTTGGGTGGCCCAGGCGCCGCCCAAATCTGTCAGCGTGGCATTGATGCAGGCCACTTTCAGCTTGATCGCCATACCGCCGGAAAACATCAGCGTGATGATACCCGCCGGATCCTTTTTCGCCACAGGCGCAAAGGTCACGGCGAGCAGTGATAACACAGCGTCACGGCCAGAGGCAGGCAGGCCCGCTGACTGAACGGATTCCACATCGTCAAAATGCAGGCCAGCGCGGCGACGCTCGGATTTCGGAAGCGCGTCCCAGGCAAAGCGGTTGGTGACTAGTGCAAAGCGGCGGCGCTTCTGGTCAAAATTCAGGTCTTCGCGCTTCAACAGCGCATCCTGAATCTGGGCCGAGATCACTGCCAGATCCGCCTCGTCCGCCGCCGTCAATCGCAGCATATCAGGCCCCGGAAATGCGCGTCACATCGGCACCCACGGCCGAGAGCTTGCCTTCGAGATCTTCAAAGCCACGGTCCAGGTGATAGACCCGGTGCAGCATGGTTTCGCCTTCGGCGGCGAGTGCTGCAATGACCAGCGACACCGAAGCGCGCAGGTCAGTTGCCATCACGTCAGCGCCGGTGAGCTTCTGCACGCCATGCACTTCCGCCATGTTGCCATTGACGCGAATGTCCGCACCAAAGCGGGCCAGTTCCTGCACATGCATGAAGCGGTTTTCGAAAATGGTTTCGCGGATATGGCTCTTGCCCTTGGCCATGGTCATCAAGCCCATGAACTGCGCCTGCAAGTCGGTGGGGAAGCCCGGATAGGGATCGGTGGTCACATCCACGGGGAGAATGCCGGAGCCATTGCGCTTCACGCGCATGCCTTCATTGTTGGTGGTGATTTCGAGGCCAGCGCGCTGCAGCGTGAGGATCACGTCCGCCAGCGTATCGGCGCGCGCACCACGCAAGGTCACATCGCCACCGGCCATGCCAGCCAGCATGGCATAGGTGCCGGTTTCGATGCGGTCTGCCACCACGGTGTGTTCCGCGCCATGCAGCGAAGTGACGCCGGTGATGTTCAGATTGCGGGTGCCGATGCCTTCGATCTTGGCGCCCATCTTCACCAGGCATTCCGCCACGTCGGTGATTTCCGGTTCGGTGGCGGCGTTTTCAATGGTGGTGTCGCCATGGGCGAGAACGGCCGCCATCAGTGCGACATGAGTGGCACCAACCGAGACTTTCGGGAAGAAGATATGTCCGCCCTTGAGGCCCTTCTTGGCCTTGGCGATGACATAGCCCTGCTCGATCACCATTTCAGCACCGAGCTTTTCCATGGCGAGCAAGAGCAGATCGACAGGGCGGGTGCCGATGGCACAGCCGCCGGGCAGCGACACCTTGGCTTCGCCCATGCGGCCCATCAGCGGGCCCAGTACCCAGAAGGAGGCGCGCATCTTGGAGACGAGTTCGTAAGGGGCCGTCGTGTCAACAATGCTCTTGGCGGAGATCTTCAGAGTTTCGCCGGCATTTTCGGCTGCACCGGCGCGCTTGCCGGCGGTCATGATATCCACGCCGTGGTTTTGCAGGATGCGTTGCAACTGGCGCACGTCGGCGAGGCGCGGCACGTTATGCAAAGTAACGGTGTCGGCCGTGAGCATCGGAATGATCATCAATGGCAGGGCGGCATTTTTTGCGCCCGAAATATTGATCACGCCATTCAGCTTGTTGCCACCGCGAATGCGGATACGATCCATGAAAGTCCCCAAATCTGGGGTGCCTGTGAGCGCCACCCCTTAAGATTGCAATTCTTGAGCAGCTTAAATAGAGGCTGCGCCGTTCAAATCAACCTGCATTTTTGCATGTGCCTAATGGCGAAAAAGGGGCGGCAGGGGACTACCCCTTCAGCTTCTTCGCCAGTTCGGCGCGGTAGGGGCTGGAGGGATAGGTGCCGAGGATTTTCATGTAGGAGGTGAAGAATTCCAACTCCTCCAGCGCAAATTGCAAGCCGCGGTCCTGTGGGTGGCCTTCCACGTCGGCGTAGAACTGCGTTGCGTTGAACTGGCCTTCGATCTGGTAGCTCTCCAGCTTGGTCATGTTGATGCCGTTGGTGGCAAAGCCGCCCATCGCCTTGTAGAGCGCGGCGGGCACGTTGCGCACCCGGAAGACGAAGCTGGTCATCACCGGGCCATTCCCGGGCTTGGATACTTGCGGCTTCTTCGACAGGATGACGAAACGGGTGGTGTTGTGATCCTCGTCCTCAATGTCGCGGGCGGCAATTTGCAGGCCGTAGATTTCACCGGCCAGTTTGGTGGCGATGGCGGCGCGCGTGCGGTCCTTGATTTCGGCCAGCTCGCGGGCGGCACCCGCCGTATCAACCGCCACGACGGCCTGCAGCTTGTGGGCCTTGATGGCCTTGCGGCACTGGCCCAGAGCGTGGACATGACTGTGTACGGTCTTCACGTCCTTGAGCTTCACGCCGGGCAGCACCAGCAGTTGGAAGCGGATGCGCAGGAAATGTTCGCCCACGATCCACAGGCCGGAATCCGGCAGGAGATGATGCACATCGGCCACACGGCCGGCGGTGGTGTTTTCAATGGCAATCATGGCGAGATCCGCCCGGCCGTCTTTCACCGCCTGAAAGGCATCCTCGAAGGTGTGGCATGGCATGGGCTCATGGTCGGGCCTCGCTTCCAGGCAGGCAATGTGGGAATTGGCACCCGGCTCGCCCTGATAGGCAATTTTCTTCTTCGACATGTTCAGGCTTTCCAGAGACGCCGGATGGCATCCAGATCGGAGGCCGTATCGACAGTCAAAGGCGGCCTGTCAACCTTGACGGCGGCGCATCGGAGACCGGCGGACAAAGCGCGGGGGATTTCGCTGCCCAGGGCCTTTTCCTGCGGCATCACCGGCAAGGCGGCAAATTTCTCCAGCGCGGCGCGGCGCCAGGCCAGAACCGGGATGTGCTGGTAGGCATCCTCGCCTTCGGCCAGCGGCTCAAGATTGCGCAGATAAGCGACTTCACGCTCGGTTGACAACGGGGCCACCACCTTGTTTTGGCCAGGGCGCCAGGCTTGCGCCGGGGCGGCCAGCGTGGCGAAATCCACATCGTCATTGGTGAGGCCGGCGAGGCAGAGGCTTAAATCCAGCACTGGAATGGCAGCTAACTCGCTGGGATAGACCAGCAGATGGGTGATTGTCCGCTGCGGGTCGCGCATGGCGATGATGGCCGCCGCCAGGTCAGAGGGTGCGGGTTTCAGGCCCGAAGCCACCAGCGCATCTCCGCCGCCTACCCTCACTGATTCAGCCACCTTGTTCTCTGCGGTGGCCACCAGCACCCTGCCCAGCTTGGCCTGTTCGGCCTGTTCTATGGCCCTGAGCACCAGGGGCTTTCCGCCCACATCCAGCATGGGCTTGCCCGGCATGCCGGCACCCGCCATGCTGGCGGAAATCACAAGGACAGTGTTCTCGAATTCGATCATCTGATATGGGCTAAAGGGCCTTTGGGGCGCGGCAAATTGGCGTGGTGTTTATTGCGGGTGGAATCGTTATAAGCTGCCCAACTGATTTTTGGCTTGTTATTTTTGAGAGGCTTGAGGGACGATGGACAGCTTTGAGTGGAACAAGATTTTCGGCGCAGTTCTGGGCACCGGATTGCTGGTTTTCGCCTTGAAGATCGTCGCTGGCGGGCTGTTCCACGGCGAGCCGCCGGAAAAGCCGGGATTTGCCATTGCTGTCGCTGAAGCGGGGACTGCTGAAGCGGGCGCACCTGCCGTGGCTGACGCCTCGATCGGCACCCGCCTTGCCAAGGCCGATGTGGCCAAGGGCCAGGCTGGCGCCAAGGCTTGCGCCGCGTGCCATGATTTCACCAAGGGCGGACCTGACAAGGTTGGCCCCAATCTTTACGGCGTGGTTGGCCGCCCGATGGATGGCGACGGCAAGTTCGCCTATTCCGAAGGCATGAAGGCGATGGCCGGCCAAAACTGGGATTACGACCATCTCGATCACTGGCTGAAATCCCCCAAGGACATGGTCAAGGGCACCAAGATGGCCTTTGGCGGCATCAGCAATGCGCAGAACCGCGCCGACGTGATTGCCTATCTTGCTTCTCTGTCAGATTCGCCGGTGCCGTTCCCGGCGCCGTAATTTCGACATGACTGAATCCGAACACCGGCTGGAACCCAGCCGGTGTTTTTTTATGCGGATAAGTGGGTTAGGCTGAACCGAATCAATATTGGAATGCTGATGATCAATCGCCGTTTGCTGCTGAAACTGGCTGGGCTTGCGCCCTTCGCGCGGGTACCTGCAGCCTTCGCAGATGAGGCCGAATTCAAGCATGCGATCTCGCTGTTCGACGACATCAAGTATTCCCCTGGCTTCAAGCAGTTTGACTACGTGAATTCCACGGCCCCCAAGGGCGGGCGTTTCCGCATGCCGGCTTATGGCACCTTTGACAGTTTGAACCCCTATACCGTGAATGGCGATCCGGCCGCGGTCAGCGTGCTGGACACGCTGATGGAGCGTTCGCTCGACGAGCCTTCGACCATGTATGGCCTGATCGCCGAGAGCCTGAGCTTTCCGGATGATAAATCCCGCGTGGTGTTCCGTCTCAATCCGACCGCTCGCTTTCACGATGGCAAGGCGATCACGCCGGACGATGTGATCTTCAGCCTCGAAACATTGAAGGCCAATCTCGCCACGCAAGCCGCCTATTACAAGAATGTCGAGAAGGTGGAACAGACGGGTGATCATGAAGTGACCTTCGTGTTCAACCAGAAGGACAACCGCGAGCTCCCCTCCATCGTGGCCGAGCTTCCGGTTTTGCCCAAGCATTGGTGGACGGTACTGGGTGCTGACGGCAAGCCGCGCGACACCAATGCCGCCTCGCTGGAAATTCCACTGGGTTCCGGCGCCTACAAGTTCAAGCAGGTGGTGCCCGGCTCCACCATCATCCTTGAGCGGGTGCCGGATTACTGGGCCAAGGATCTGCCGGTGAATGTGGGGCAGAACAATTTTGATGAATTGCACTATCTCTATTTCCAGAGCGTGCAGGTGGCCTTTGAGGGCTTCAAGGGCGACCAATATGACTACCAGTATGAAACCAGCTCCAAGCAATGGGCCACGGGTTACGATTTCCCGGCGGTGACTGCGGGCAAGGTGGTCAAAGAGACAATCGCGCTCAAGCAAGTGCATGGCATGCAGGGCTATGTGCTCAATCTGCGCAAACCGAAATTCCAGGACATTCGCGTGCGCCAGGCGATGAACCTGGCTTTTGATTTTGAATGGTCGAACACCAATCTGTTTTACGGGCTGTACAAGCGCTCGCGATCCTTCTTCAACAATTCCGAGCTGGAAGCCACCGGGCTTCCTTCGCCTCAAGAACTGGCATTGCTCGAGCCGCTGAAAGACAAGCTGCCGCCGGAAGTGTTCACCACCGAATATCAAAATCCCACCAATCCCGATGGCGCGGCGCGGCGCAAGAATTTGCAGGCGGCTTCCAAGCTGCTCGATGCGGCGGGCTGGAAAGCTGTCGATGATGGCGGCAAGCGCGTGCTGAAGAATGACAAGGGCGAAGTGCTGAGCGTGGAATTCGTTCTGGACAGCCCGCTGTTTGAACGCATTACCCTGCCTTACAAGCAGCAATTGGAATTGCTGGGGTTTGTTGTCAGTGTGCGCACGCTGGATGATGCGCAAATCACCAAGCTGCGGCAGACTTTCGACTATGACATTATTGTGCATTCCTATGGGCAATCGATGTCACCCGGCAATGAGCAACGGTTTTTCTGGGGCAGTACCGAGGCCGACAAGCAGGGTTCGCAGAATTATGCCGGCATCAAGAACGAGGCGATTGACGCGCTGATCGAAAAGCTGATCTTCGTCAAAGACCGCAAGGAGCTGATCACCGCCTGCCGCGCGCTGGACCGGGCGCTGATCTGGAATAGCTATATCATTCCACAATGGTTCGGCCCCGATGAGCGCATCGCCCATTGGGACCGCTTTGGCCGCCCTGATAAAGCACCGGATTACGCATTGGGCGTGCCCACCAATTGGTGGTGGGATGAAGAACGCGCCAAGAAGATCGGCGGCTGATGGGTTCCTATATCGTCAAACGCCTACTGCTGATGATCCCTACCTTGCTGGGCGCATTGGCGATCACTTTTCTGGTCACGCAATTCGTGCCCGGCGGGCCGGTGGAACAGCTGATTTCGAAGCTGGATCAGAATAGCCAGCAGGATGCGCAGCTCAATGGCGGCAGCGAAAATCTTTCCGTCGATGCCAATGGCAATTCCACCTATCGCGGTGCGCGTGGCATTGATCCCGCCATCATCAAGAAATGGGAAAAGCAATTCGGCTTCGACAAGCCGCCGCTGGAACGCTTTGGTTCAATGATCTGGAATTATGCGCGCTTTGATTTCGGCGATAGCTATTTCCAGTCGAAGCCAGTGGGGCAACTTATTCTCTCAAAGTTACCGGTTTCGATTTCGCTGGGCATCTGGCTGATGCTGATTTCCTATGCGATCTCCATTCCGCTCGGCATTGCGAAAGCCGTGCGCGAGGGCACGCGGTTTGATGTGTGGACCTCTGCTGTCATCAGCTTCGGATATGCCATTCCGAATTTCATCTTCGCGATTTTCCTGATCGTGTTGTTTGCCGGCGGCAGCTACTGGAACTGGTTTCCGCTTCGCGGTCTGACGTCTGACAATTTTTCCGAGCTTTCATTGCTGGGCAAGATCGGCGACTATTTCTGGCATCTCACGCTGCCGCTGATCGCCATGGGCGTTTCAGCCTTCGCCACCACCACCTTGCTGACCAAGAATTCCTTTCTGGATGAAATCCGCAAGCAATATGTGATCACCGCACGGGCCAAGGGATTGAGCGAGCGCCGCGTGCTTTACGGCCATGTGTTCCGCAATGCCATGCTGCTGGTGATCTCCGGGTTCCCCGGCGCGTTCATTAGCGCGTTTTTTACGGGATCGCTGCTGATCGAACAGGTGTTCTCGCTGGATGGGCTGGGGTTGCTCACATACAAATCCGCGGTGAACCGCGACTATGCGGTGGTGTTTGCCTCGCTCTGGGTTTTCACGCTGATCGGGCTGTTCATCGCGCTGATTTCAGATCTCATGTATACCTGGATCGATCCGCGCATCGATTTTGAATCGCGGGAAGTGTGATGGCTTTCAAGCTTACGCCCCTTACCCGCCGCCGCCTGCAACTCTTCGCCAAGAACCGGCGCGGGCATTGGTCGCTGTGGATTTTCCTCGGACTTTTTGCGGTGTCGCTGTTTGCGCCGCTGCTGGCCAACGACAATCCGATCCTGGTTTCCTACAAGGGCGAATTACTTTTTCCCCAATTGAAGGATTATCCCGAAAGCAAGTTCGGTGGTTTTCTCGCCAAGACGAATTTCCGCGATCCGGTGAATGTGGATGAGATCAATGCCAATGGCTGGATGATATGGCCGCTGATCCACTATTCCTACAACACGGTGAATTCTGAAATTCCGGCGCCCGCCCCTTCTAAGCCCGCCTTCCTAATGAGCCGTGATGAAGCTTGTGTGAAATATCCGCTCGCTGCTCAAGATCCGGCATGCGCAGTAGGTAACATGAACTGGCTTGGCACGGATGACCAAGGCCGCGATGTGGTGGCGCGGTTGATCTATGGTTTTCGCATTTCGGTGGCCTTCGGTTTGATCCTCGCGGTAATTTCATCCATCGTCGGCATCGCGGCTGGTGCGGTGCAGGGCTATTTCGGCGGCTGGACAGATTTGCTGATGCAGCGCTTCATCGATATCTGGCAATCGATCCCCACACTTTACCTTCTGATCATTCTATCGGCATTCATTGCGCCAAATTTCTGGCTGCTTCTCGGCATCCTCGTGCTGTTCTCCTGGACATCACTGGTGCATTTGATCCGTGCCGAATTCCTCCGTGCACGGAACTTTGAATATGTGCGCGCGGCGCGGGCGCTGGGGCTTTCTGATACCAAGATTATTTTCAAGCATGTGCTGCCCAACGCCATGGTATCTGCCGTGACCTTCATGCCGTTCATCGTGGCGGGGTCGGTGACGACGTTGACTGCGCTGGATTATCTGGGCTTCGGCCTGCCGCCGGGCTCGCCCTCGCTGGGTGAGCTGGTGCAACAGGGCAAGAACAATCTGCAGGCACCGTGGCTGGGCATGAGCATTTTCTTTGTCAGCTCGCTGATGCTGACGCTGCTGATCTTCATTGGCGAAGCGCTGCGTGATGCGCTTGACCCACGGAAGACCTTCGCATGAGCGCGCTGCTGGAAGTCAAAGACCTGAGCGTAGCCTTCGGCACCACGACAGTGGTGGACCATATCAGCTTCTCGCTGAACAAGGGCGAGACGCTGGCGCTTGTGGGCGAGAGCGGATCGGGGAAATCAGTCTCCGCGCTTTCGATCCTCAAGCTGCTGCCCTACCCGCCGGCTTCGCATCCATCGGGCGAGATCCTGTTCAACGGCAAGGATCTGCTGAAGGCACCTGAGCGCGAACTGCGCGGCGTGCGCGGCGCTGATATCAGCATGATCTTCCAGGAGCCGATGACGTCGCTCAATCCGCTGCACACAGTGGAAAAGCAGATCGGCGAGATTCTGGAATTGCATACCGGCTTGCGCGGCGCGAAGGCACGGGCGGAGATCGTGGCGCTGCTGGACCGCGTGGGCATCCGCGATGCGGCTTCGCGGCTTTCGGATTATCCGCATCAGCTGTCCGGTGGGCAGCGGCAGCGCGTGATGATCGCCATGGCGCTGGCCAACAAGCCGGACATTTTGATCGCCGATGAACCGACCACCGCACTTGATGTGACCGTGCAGGCGCAGATTTTGAAACTTCTGAAAGACCTGCAGGCCGAAATGGGCATGGCCCTGCTGCTGATCACCCATGATCTCGGCATCGTGCGGCGCGTGGCTGACAAGGTCTGCGTGATGCAGAAGGGCAAGATTGTGGAAGCGGCCAGCACCGCGCAGCTTTTTGCCGACCCGCAACATGACTATACCAGGATGCTGCTAGCGGCCGAGCCGAAGGGCCAACCGCCGGTGGCGCAGGCCGATGCCAAACCGATTGTCACCGTCAAGGATTTAAAAGTCTGGTTCCCGATCAAGCGCGGCTTTTTCCGCAAGACCATCGGCCATGTGAAGGCGGTGGACGGAATCGATCTTACTCTGCGGCAAGGTCAGACGTTGGGCATTGTGGGCGAAAGCGGATCGGGCAAGACAACCACCGGCCTTGCGATCATGCGGCTGATTTCCTCCAAGGGCGAGATTGCGTTTCAGGGTAAGCGCATTGACGGATTGCAGGCCAAGGCCATGCGGCCGTTGCGCAAGGACATGCAGGTGGTGTTTCAGGACCCGTATGGTTCGCTGTCGCCGCGCCTGTCCGTGGCGCAGATTGTGGAAGAGGGTTTGCTGATCCAGCAACCAGACATGAATGCCAAGGCGCGGCGCGAGCGTGTGGCAGACGCTTTGACAGAAGTGGGGCTTGATGCTTCCAACATGGATCGTTACCCGCATGAATTTTCTGGTGGGCAGCGGCAACGCATTGCCATCGCGCGCGCTTTGGCATTGCAGCCCAAATTCATCATGCTGGATGAACCGACATCGGCTCTCGACATGAGCGTGCAGGCGCAGGTGGTGGAGCTGTTGCAGCGGCTGCAGGTGAAGCACAATCTAAGCTATCTGTTCATCAGCCATGACTTGAAGGTGGTGCGTGCACTGGCCAATGATGTGATCGTGATGCGCAATGGCAAGATTGAAGAGCAAGGCAAGGCGGCGGATATTTTCGCAAGCCCCAAGGCTGATTATACCAAGGCACTGCTTGCAGCGGCGCTTAATCTAAAAGCTGATGAGCGGGTGATGAAGCAATGAGTGCGCTGGTTTTTGTCACACCGACCTGGGATGCGACATCCTGGGCAGAAGCGATGCGTAAGGCGGCGCCGGGACTTGATGTGAGCATCTGGCCCGACAGTGGCAAAGCGGAAGACGTGACCTATGCCTGTGCCTGGTTACCTCCGCCGGATGTGGTGAAGAGCTTTCCCAATCTCAAAGTGATTTTCTCGCTGGGTGCGGGCGTGGATGCCATTCTGTCTGACCCGACATTACCAGTGGGCGTGCCCATTGTGCGCGTCAACGATCCGGATCTAACGAACCGCATGAGCGAATATGTGGTGCTGCATGTATTGATGCATCACCGCCAGCAGCGGCGGCTGGATGATGCGCAGGCCAAGGGCGAATGGAATTCATTTCCCCAGCATGCCGCCAAGGATTTGAGCGTGGGCATTATGGGCCTTGGCGTGCTGGGGCAGGATGCGGCGCGCAAGCTGGCGATGCTGGGCTTCAACGTGCGTGGTTGGAGCCGGACGAAGAAAGACATCCCAGGCGTAGAGAGCTTTGATGCTGCCGGGCTGGATGCGTTTCTATCTGGTACGGACATTCTGGTGTCGTTGCTACCGGCCACCGTCGATACAGATGGCATTCTCAATACAGCCTTGTTCAAGAAACTGTCGCGTAGGGGACCGCTTGGTGCACCCGTTATCATCAATGCCGGGCGCGGGCGGCAGCAGAATGAAGATGACATTCTGGCTTGTCTCGAAGACAGCACATTGCTGGCGGCCACGCTGGATGTGTTTCACAAAGAGCCTCTGTCCACCTCAAGCGCGCTGTGGAAACATCCGCGTGTGACAATCACACCGCATGCAGCGGCGGATTCCGAGCCGGCCACCATTTGCTCCTATGTGGCTGAGCAGATACGGAAATTTGAAGCGGGTGCGCCGCTGGAAAACCTGGTTGATACCAAGCGCGGCTATTGAGACTGGGAAATTGGTTAAAAGCCCTTTACGCCTGCGTTTCTTCTCGTCTATTGAGCGCTGAAACCGGGGGGTAGAGCTCAGGTTCGTTCAAGTTCATCATATATTTTCGGGGGTTTTCCATGTGGAATGATTTCAAGAATTTCGCTTTCAAGGGCAATGCCTTTGATCTCGCCGTCGGTGTCATCATCGGCGCTGCTTTTGGCAAGATCGTGGACTCAATTGTGAGCGACCTGATCATGCCGATCATCAGCGCGATCACCGGCGGCATCAGCTTCAGCAACCTGTTCACGCCACTGAGTGCTGCGGTCAATTCCACCAATTATGAAGAGGCCGTCAAGCAAGGCGCCACGCTGGGCTGGGGCAACTTCATCACGATCTTCATCAATTTCGTGATTGTTGCCTTCGTGCTGTTCCTGCTGGTGCGGTTTGCCAAGACTCTTCGCAAGGAAGAGGCTGCTGCAGCTCCCGCTGGCCCTTCAACCACGGAAAAGCTTCTGATGGAAATTCGTGACAGCCTGAAGCCTGCAGCTCCCGCTGTTAAGGCTGTTGCCAAGAAGCGCCGTTAATCTTTCCATCCCAAGTTGCGGAAAGCCCGGCCCTGTGCCGGGCTTTTTGCGTTCTGACCTGCAAAGTTTCTGTCAGCATTTTAATGATGAATGATCTGTGCATTGGACTTTAACCAAATGCATCCCTTAGCCATGAGCACAGAAAAGCGTGTCCGCAAGGCCATTTGGACACCCTTCACAGAGATGCTGCATGTTGATGAAGACCCGTCAGACTGACACCCCATCCATCACTTTGGAGGCCCGGCTGGTGCCGCGTGGCCAATTTGACGACATGGTGCAGGGCTTTGACGGCGTAGTCCAAGAAGTGACCATTGCCTTTGCCGAAAGCCGCTGGCCATCGGTGGTGCTGGAACCCTGGATTTACATGCTCGACGGAGAAGCCGTGGCCGCCGTGCTTGTGATGGTGCAACCCATGCCGTTGAAGCTCGGCCATTTGGCAGTCGTCAAATGGGGGCCCATTCTCGCGCATGAAAATGGCCCAGAGGGCCGAGCGGTGCTCGATGCCGCGTCACGCCATCTGACTGAGGAATATGCGCAACGCCGCGGCATGATGCTTTCGGTGATCGCGCGCGCCGAACCGCAGCCTTCCACCTTTGCCTATGAAAGCCTGGTGACGCGCGGCTTCAAACCCGGCACTGCGTTGCCCTATCCGGACCGCTATTTCGTCAAGGTGCGCATCTCTGATGATGAGCAGCGCAAGAGCTTTGCGCAAAAGTGGCGCTATCATCTGAACAAATCCGAAAAGCAGGGGCTCGCTTTTGAAGTAGCGCTGGCTTCTGAATTCGAGCGCTTCCGCAAGCTCTATGAATGCATGACGAAGCGCAAAAAATTCCCGGATTATTCCGCTTATCAAACGCTGCCCAAGCTGTTGTCTGATTATCCGGAGCAGCTGAAGCCGCAATTGTTCTTCGTCACGAAGGATGGCGAGGATGTTGCGGGTGCCGTGATCTTCACGGCGGGGCGCACTGCGGTTTACCTCTACGGCGCCACCAATGAAGCGGCCTTGCCGCTGCGCGCCGGATATCTGATGCATGCGCGGATCATTTCATGGCTGCGCGACCACAGCGTGGCGGATTGGTATGACCTTGGCGGCAATGACGGCTTCCAGGGCCTGCACCAATTCAAGAAGGGCATGGTAGGCCAAGCGGGTTCGATCACGCCGATCCCTCCGATTGCCCATTATGCCGCGCAAGGCCGCGCCTGGCTGACGGGCAGGATCGCCCATCAAGCCCGCGACACGCTGACATCAGTGAAGGTTTTCGCCAGCCGCATGAGCGGACGGCTGTCGAAACCTGATATGCGCCCCGGTGAAAAGGCGCCATGAGGCTTCCGGCCAAAATCTTCACGTCATCTGCGCTGATTTTCCTCAGCCGGATCGTGGGTGCGGCCGTCATGTTTGGCGCGCAGGCGCTGATTGCCAAATGGCTGGGCGCCGAAAGCCTCGGCCAATATCTCCAAGCGATTGCCGCCGCCAATCTGTGCGGCGGGCTGTTCCCGCTGGGCTATCAAACCATTGCAGCGTATTTCGCCGCTGAATATTCGAGCCTGGGCAAGGGCCATACGCTGCGCGCCTTCATGAAGCAGACTTATATGCAGACCATCGGCATGTCCGTGATGGTGCTGCTGGTGGGCCTGTTTGTGCTCGAGCGGTTCTTCCCGGACAACGCGGCGATCACCTTCAACTGGCCACAGATCAATCTCTACGCTACCGGCATTGCGCTGGCCGGAATCAGCGGCAATGTGCTGATCGCGATGAAGCGCCCGTTTCTCGGTATGGGTGTTGATACGATCCTGCGGCCACTGCTGATCGCCGCCAGCCTCGGCATGATTTTCATTCCGGTGACCCACAATTTCCACATCGCCGACATGCTGTGGTTTGCAGGGATCAGCTTTCTCTTCGCCGCTTTCGTCTATGTGCTCATCGCGCGCGCCGCCATTCTTAAGTTGCCATCAACTGATGCCTTGCCAGAGGGTGAGCGCAGCCGCTGGTGGCGCTATGCCCTGCCTTGGACTTTGATCGGGCTGGCCACAGATTTCTTCTTCGATCTGGACCTGCTGCTTCTTTCCAATTCGCTGTCCTATTCCGACATTGCGGTGTTCGGCGTGATGACACGGCTGTTTTCGCTGGCGAGTTTCGGTGTTTCATCGGTCTATCTGGTCAGCCTTCCGGATGTGTTTGCCGAGCGGGCCAAGAACAACAACCAGAGCTTCAATTCGAGCCTCGTCAAAGCCAATCTGGCGGCCATGGGCATTGCGGTTCTGATGGTGGCAGGCATTGCAGTGTTCGGGCCGTTTGCACTGAGCTTCTTTGGCCCGGAGTTCGACAAGGGCACGATGCCGCTGGTGATCCTCAGCCTCGCACTCGCCATGCGTTGCGTATTTGGCCCGGCAGCGCTGATGCTGTCACTGCATGACAGGCCGTCGGCGGCCCTGCCCTCAGTGGCACTGGGTCTTGTGTGTCTCGTCGTCGGCAATCATTTGCTGGTTCCGACCTGGGGGCTTCATGGCGCGGCGTGGAGCGCGTTGATCGCGATGGCCGTTTGGTCGGGCACCATGTGGTACCGCACACTCAGAGTGACGGGCACCGATATTTCGATCTTTCTGCCGGTCTGGTCGCTTATGAAAGTGCGGCGCGCAGCCGGAGCTTCAGGTCCCTGATGCGGCCGGTGCTGGGCATCGGATCATAGCCCGCAATGATTTTGTTCAGCGGGCATTCGAAAAGATAGAAATCTTCCCCGAACATGTGCTTTTCGAGCAGCGTCTTTTCACTGTAGCCGCAATGTTCCATCAGTGTCCGGGCGGTCACATTCTGTGGCCGGGTAAAGGCCGCGACCTTGTGGAAGCGGCCATTGTTCCAGAAATTCAGGAAGGAGCGCTTGGCGCGCACGGCATGAGTGCCCTTGCGGTGCTCCGGCAAAAGATATGACCAGCAGGAAATCAAAACACCTTGATCCGGCACCGCGATCATGAAACCGGTGCGGATACCATCGGCGTTTTCGGAGATCATCACATAGGCTGGATTGGCGGCAATCAGGCTGCGCAAATAAGCAGGCGTATAGCGGCGCTTTTCGGCGGCAGCGAAATCCGGGTTATCGCCAAAGGTCTCGTCAGCAGCGAGCGCCACGGACGCGAGGACGAAGCTGACATCCGAGAGCTTGGCTTTCCGCAGAGGCTTTTCAGGCTGCTTGTCTGACATGGCCGGATTTTGCCCGAGTTTTGAATTTGCGGCCAGAACAGCTCTTCTGCTTGGTTAAGCCTGGATCAGCAGCGTGACGCCATCGATCACGAATTGCACCGCAAGAGCAGCGAGGATGATGCCGAGCAGGCGGCTGATCACGGCGCGGCCTGTCACACCCAAGAGCATGGAGATGCGTTCTGCTGCGCGAAAAGAAAGATAGCAGGCGAACATCACCAGCCCTGCCAGTGCGTAAAGTGCCCCGAGCTTGGTGATGTCACCCTCGGCACGGCCGGCCAGCAGGATCATGGCGGTGATGGCACCGGGGCCGGCCAGCAGCGGAATGGCCAGCGGGAAGGCGGAGATGTTGCGCACATGGTCGATGCTGATCGCCTTGGTGGCAATGTCTTGCTGGCGCTGGCCGCGGCGGTCAAACACCATTTCAGCGGCAGACGACAAAAGCAACAGCCCACCCGCAATGCGGAATGCCGAGAGCGAGATGCCGAGTATAGAGAGAAGCTTGGCACCGCCCAGCCCGGCACCCAACAGAATGAAGAAAGCAATCACCGTACCGCGCAGAGCCACTTCGGCACGTTGCTCGCGGTTGAGATTATGAGTGAGGCCGAGAAAGAGGGCTGACAGGAAAATCGGATCAGCGATCACCAGCAAGGTGGCAAGGGCGGATGAGATATAGTCCTGCATGGCGGCTTCCCTCAGCTCACGTTGTCGGGAAGTTCGCGCTCGCGGCGCTTGACGAATTCATCCAGCGCCTGTGCCATGCCTTCATCCATCGGCGGCTTCTGGTAGGCGGCCAAGGCGGCGCGGGCCTTGTCGCGGCCACGCTCGTCATGGGTTTTGGCACCTTCGGCGTTCCACTGCTCATAGGAGTTGAAATCCATGATGGTGGGCATGAAGAAAGCTTTTTCAAAATGCTCCAGCGTGTGGGCCGTGCCGAGGAAGTGACCAGCGGGGCCTACTTCGCGCACCGCGTCCATGGCCTCCTTGAAGTCATCAAATTTCAATCCGCCGGCATATTTGTACCAGCCGGACAACTGCTCACAGTCGGTCATGAATTTGGAATAGCCGCAAACCAGCCCCGCTTCGAGCCAGCCCGCCACATGCCAGATGTAATTGGCACCCGAAAGAATGGCAGCATGCATCAGCATATTGGCTTCGTAGCCCGCTTGTGCGTCATTCACTTTCGATCCGACATGGAAGCCCGACGTGCGCCAGGGCAGATTGTATTTGCGGGCGAGCTGTCCCATCACGAACATCATCTGGGCTGCTTCCGGCGTGCCGCCCATCGGGGCACCGGTTTTCATATCCACCGTGACCATGAACTGGCCGTAAATCACCGGGGCACCCTTGCGCACCAATTGGGTGAAGGCCACGCCCGCCAATGCTTCGGCATTGACCTGTGCCACAGCACCAATGGATGAGGCCGAAGTGGAAGCCCCGCACAAAGCGAAGGGAGCGGCGATGATTGGCTGGTTGTTGCTGGCATAGACGCGCATGGCATCCAGCATCGTCTGGTCCCAGACCAGCGGCGAATTGCAATTGGTGATCGAGACGACGACGGTGTTGTCCTTCACGAAGTCGTCGCCATGGACGATGCCCGCCATTTTCATCACGTCTTCGGCGCGCTCTTTCGAGGTGACGATGCCCATGAACGGTTTGTCGGTGTAAGTGAGCGCCGACTTAATGATATGCAGATGGCGCTTGGGCACCGGGATTTCCATCGGCTCGCAAATGATCGAGCTGGCCGAATGCAGCTGCGGCGCCATCTGCGCCAGCTTGTGAAAGTTCTGCAGGTCGTCCAGCGACCCGTAACGCCGCTTGCCATCAAGGTCACGCACATAAGGCGCACCATACATCGGCACGAAAACGGTATTCTTGCCGCCGATCTTGACGGTGCGTTCGGCATTGCGCGCATGCAAAGTGAATTCAGGCGGTGCAGATGAAATCAGCTCCATCAGCAGGCCACGGTCAATCTTCACCAGCGTGCCCTGAACATCGGCACCAGCGGCCTTCCACATGGCGGGGGCCTGGTCGTCGCGGAATTCGCAGCCCACCTCTTCGAGGATTTTGAGCGATTCCTCATGGATCAGCTCGACGGCCTCGGCAGGCAGCAGCTCATAGGTAGGGATTTCGCGCACCAAAGTGGGAAGTTGCACCATGGGGGCACCACGCATGGCACGCCGGCCTTCACGGCCCCCCGGCCTCTTGGTCTTTTCGTCAGTCATCAGGAACTCCTGGCTACCCGGTGTATCAGGTCCGCTAGCGCGGGCAAGCGCCAGCGCTTGGCCAAATCGGCAATGTTGCGTTGCAAACTGGTCTTATGAACTGCCGGGAATCGACGTTGACTGTAACGTGAACTACGAGTCATCATGCCGGCAGGGGATTCCAAAGCTGGGTGTCAATTCCAGCGGGGACTTTTTCAGTGCAACAACAGCAGGCCGTTCTCCCTGGAACGCGCCGGGGAGAGCCTTATGGCCAATACAAATATGACCGAGGACGAAAAAGTCCTTCATCAAATGGGCTATGCCCAGGAATTGACGCGCCGCATGGGCGCGTTCCAGAACTTCGCTATTTCCTTCGCCATCATCTGCATCGTCGCAGGCGGCATCACATCGTTCCCGGTGGCCTTGAGCTCCGGCGGCGGTGGCGCCATTGGCATCACCTGGGTCGTCGGCTCTGCCTTCGCCCTCGTCGTGGCTGCGGCCATGGGCCAGATCGCTTCATCCTACCCGACCGCCGGCGGCATCTATCACTGGTCGTCGATTTTCGGCAGCAAGGGTTATGGCTGGGCTGCGGCCTGGTTCAACCTGCTGGGCCTGATCTTCGTGGTCTCGTCAGTCAATATGGGCGTGTTCCTCCTGTTCCGTGATCTGTTCCTGGCGCAAGTCGTCGGCATGGACACGACGGCATGGGTGTCAACCGGTGAACTCAGCCAGGGCTGGTGGATCCAGTCGGCCTTCATCGCCGGCATCACCATCGCTCAAGCCATCATCAATCATTACTTCCTGCGTTTGACGACGATCCTGACTGACTGGTCGGGCTATATCATCATGACCACGGCTCTCGTTCTGACCGCCGCCATGCTGATCTGGGCTCCGAGCCATGATTTCAGCCGCCTGTTCAAATTCGGCAACTTCACCGGCCCTGCTGGTGGCGATGTCTGGCCGGCAGCGACCATGGGCATGTATGTGTTCGCGTTGAGCTTCCTGCATGTGGTATACACGATCACCGGCTTTGACGCTTCGGCTCACACCTCGGAAGAAACCCGTGACGCGCAGAAGGAAGTGCCCAAGGGCATGATCCGCTCGGTGTGGTACTCGTTCCTGTTCGGCTACATCATGGTCTGCTCCTTCGTTCTGGCTTTGCCGGACGGCAAGGACGCATCCGGCAACATGGTTGACGGTGTGACCGCTGGTGCAGCCCAGGGCTGGAACGCCTTCAACTGGCTGATCGCACAAGTGCCGATGCCTTCGTTCCTGCGTTCGCTGATCATCATTGGCATCGTGGTTTCGAACTTCCTCTGCGCCCTTGCCGGCCTCACCTCCACCTCGCGCATGATGTATGCCTTCGCGCGTGATGGCGGCCTGCCGGGTTCCAAGACGCTCAGCAAGGTCAACCCCAAGCTCAGCACCCCCGGTGCTGCGATCTGGGCTGGTGGTGTGCTTTCAGTGCTGGCAACGCTTTACGGCGGCGCCTTCCTGATCCTGTCCACCGGTTGCGCCGTGTTCCTTTATCTCTCCTACCTGATGCCGATTGCGGCCGCGATGCGCGCCGAAATCGCCGGCAACTGGAAGAACAAGGGACCGTTCAACCTCAAGGGTGCTTCGCTCCTCGTCGGTGCGCTGGCCGTTGTGGGTTGTGCCGTGCTGATCTTCGCTGGCGTGCAACCGCCGCAGGAAAAGGTGTTCTACCTGATCATCGGCATGATCGTGGTCATGCTGGTCGTGTGGTTCGCTGGTCTGCGCAACTCGTTCCAGGGCCCTCCGGTCGGCGACGAAATCAAGCGCCGCCAGGCTGCGATTGCCGCTGCCGAAAAGGCAATGGGCAAGTAAGCCTCATCAAATCGAAATCGAAAAGGCGGGCCATGTGCCCGCCTTTTTATTTGTATGCTGCGGGGAGTGTCCTGGGCTTGTGGATCAGGTTCACCAGCACGAAGGAAATGATCATCAGCAGATACCAGGAGCCGAATTTCTCCACCGAAACCATGCTCCACACGTGCCGCTGCTGCGGATAGAGCCAAACCTTCGACCAGGTGGCGAGGTTCTCTGCGATCCAGATGAACAACGCGACAAGGATGAAACCCAAAATCATCGGCATTTGGTGGCGGAAGCGGAAGACGCGGTAATGCACGTGGCAGCGCCAGAACAGCAAAGCCGACGCTGCGAAGAGGACGTAGCGGAAATCCCAGATGTAGTGATGGCTGAAGAAGTTGATGTAGACGGCAACTGCCAGCGCAGCGCAGCCCCAGAAGCGCGGATAGCCGGTATAGTAGAAATCAAAAATCCGCGTGGCGCGGGCGATGTATGAACCCACAGCGGCATACATAAAGCCGGAGAACATCGGCACACCGCCAATGTGGAAGAGGCTGGCTTCCGGATAGGCCCAGGAGCCGTGGGCAGTTTTGAAAACCTCCATCACTGTGCCCACAATGTGGAAGGCCAAGATAACCAACGCCTCGGCAGGCTGTTCCAGCTTCAAGACGAGCATCAGGATTTGAATCAGCAGCGCCGCGCCGAACAGGAAATCGTAGCGCGTGATGGCCGCATGTTCCGGCCAGACGAAACCAGTGATCAGCACGAGGCCGAGAAACAATCCACCAAAGAGGCAGGCCCAAGCTTGCTTCAAACCAAAGACGAGGAACTCGACCAGCTTGCCGGAAAGCCCGCTGTCCGGCAGTTGCAACAGCAAGCGGCGCGCGGCGGCATCGATCAGTTCTTCAACGGAGGTCAGGCGAGTCATATGCGGCGGCTAGGTTGCCGGGCCGTGTGGCTGAATTTGGGCTAGCCTAATTCGACCTGCTTGCGGTCCTTGTGGCGATAGATCGCAACTGCTTCAGCAACCAGCGCGGCATTGTGGGTGGCCTCGGTGCCATCCGGCAGCAACTTGCCATCCTCCAAGCCCACACGGGTCGAGAAACCGCGCGCGCAGGCTTCATCGACGAAGGGCCAGACGGTGGCATCAAATCCATGCAGCAGGATCGATTTGCGTAAGGGCCCGGCGTCAAGGACTGCTTCAGTGGCGCGGCAGACTTGAATAGCTTCTTCCAAATTCTGTTCGCCGATCTCGATCAGGAAACGTAAAATCTTGTGGGCTTGTGGATAGGCGAGCAGAAGCTTCGCATCAGCTGCGCTGGCCAGACCCGCTTCGATGCCCACGCCTTTTTCCAGCAGCAGATCCATCACCGCGAAGGCATCAGGTTCCGACAGGTTGACGGAGGCATAGTCCGGCACATCAGTCCACGCCGCGATCAAGGCGCGCGTGGCGGCCACGTCGTTCTCGATCCAGGCACCGGTGGAAACGCCGAACAGCGTGCCGGGGCAGGCTTTGCGCAACAAGGCGGTGGTGGCGCTCACCGCTGCGAGACTTTCGCGGTCGGGCGCGCTGCGCGGGTGAAGATGAATCTCGCTGGCACCTGCTGCAAGGCAGGCCTGCACATCGCGCAGCATGGCCTCTGCGGTGAGTGGAAGATGTGCGTGAAACTCTTGTGGCCGGGCGCCATTGATACAAGCTTGGATGATCATGATTTCCTCCGTGCCAACGTTAACGTCTCGTTAGTAAAAAATATCCGCGCTGGCCAAAATAATTCTTGAAAATGACACACGACTCCATCATATGCGCCCTGTCCAAAGTCGCACGTGCCGCAAGGTCTCCCCAAAGCAACGACGGTGATGGTTTTTTGGTCTTCGTCTGGTGTCCAAAGCCGGGAACTCTGAGAGACAACACTTTCCTTGCCCCAAGCGCGATTGGGAACTCCCGATCAAGTTAAGGCGAAACAGTCAGTCTGCTGGCATGAGCCGTGTTTCCATCGCACGTCCATGAAAGCGGAAAGGCTGGAGCATCATTTCTTTTGGGAATTATGACAATGGCCGCTACCCAACGCATCAAAGATTTCCTCCGAAGCGAAAAGCCGGAAGGCCCGTGCCTGATCGTTGACTTGAAAGTCATCGAAGACAATTTCCGCGCCTTTGACAGCGCGATGCCCGGCACGCGTATTTTCTACGCCGTGAAGGCAAACCCTGCTCCCGAAATCCTCAAGCTGCTGAACAGCATGGGCTCGTGCTTTGACACCGCCTCGGTTGAAGAGATCAAGATGGCCCTGGCCGCTGGCGCCACGCCGGACCGCGTCTCCTTCGGCAACACCATCAAGAAGCAGCGCGACATTGCCACCGCACACATGCTGGGCATTTCGCTGTTCGCCGTCGACTCGGTTGAAGAAGTCGAAAAGGTGGCCGCTGCCGCTCCAGGTGCAAAAGTGTTCTGCCGCATCCTCACCGACGGTGCTGGTGCTGAATGGCCGCTGTCGCGCAAGTTCGGCTGCGATCCGGCGATGGCATCAGACGTGCTGCTGGCTGCCCACAAGCTGGGTCTCACTGCATACGGCGTGTCGTTCCATGTCGGCTCGCAGCAGACCCGTTTGGGCGCCTGGGATACCGCTCTTGGTGAAGCCAAGGCGATCTTCGACACCATGCTTCAGCATGGCATCACGCTTCAGATGGTCAATCTGGGCGGCGGCTTCCCGACCAAATATCTCAAGTCGGTTCCCGGCACGCGCTCTTACGCCGATGCGATCCATGAAGGGCTTGCCAAGCATTTCGGCAATGCCATTCCGGAAACCATCATCGAGCCGGGCCGCGGCATGGTCGGCAATGCCGGCGTGATCAAGTCGGAAGTGGTGCTGATCTCGAAGAAGCACGCCAATGACAATGTGCGCTGGGTCTATCTCGACATCGGCAAGTTTGGCGGCCTGGCTGAAACCATGGACGAAGCGATCCGCTATCCGATCGTGACCGACAAGGACGATGCTGAAAAGGGCCTGTGCGTCATTGCCGGACCGACCTGCGATTCGGCTGACGTGCTGTATGAGAAGGTGCCTTATCCGCTGCCGCTTACTTTGAGCGTGGGCGATGAGGTGCTGATCGAAGCCACCGGCGCCTACACCACCACCTATTCGGCGGTGGCGTTCAACGGCTTCCCGCCGCTCAAGGCCTACGTCATCTAATCCACTCACGCGGCAGACCCCGGCTTAGGGCCGGGGCGAAGCCATGGCTCAACTCATGTTTGGGAGACTTTCAATGGTCGCCATTCGTGCTGAAATTTCATCTGACATTCCCGCCCGCGAGGCCCTTCTGAACAAGGGTTTCGGTGGTGCTGCCAAGCGCCTGCGCAAGACGTCTGAAAAGCTGCGCCGCGAGCGCCTGCCGGCTGAAGGCCTGGCCTTCACCGCTGTCACCGCGCGCGGCCGCGTGGTGGGCACTGTGCGCCTGTGGAACATCATTGCCGGTTCAGCTGGGCCTGCCCTTCTGCTTGGCCCGCTCGCCGTCGATGACAGCTTCCGAGGGAAGGGCCTGGGATCGGCTTTGATGGTGCATGCCTTGAAAGCTGCGCGCGATCTGGGCCATGCCTCGGTGATTCTGGTGGGTGATGAAGCCTATTACCAGCGCTTCGGCTTTTCGGCCGAGCACACCAAAGGCCTGCATCTGCCCGGCCCGGTGGAACGCGAGCGTTTCCTGGGGCTGGAGTTGGAAGAAGAGGCTCTGGACGATGCCGAAGGCCTGATTGCGGCTTCGGGCCGGATGGTCGAAGGCGAGCGCAAAGCTGCCTAAGGTAAAGTGTCCTCTCGCCGCAGACGGGAGAGGACAGACCTTCCCTCCGCCACAATTTCCCCTATAAGGGCCGGAAATTCCGAGGCTCACATGTCTGACTTTGATACGTCCGAAACCGCCCGCATCCTGTCTGAAGCTCTGCCTTTTTTGCAGCTTTATGATGACCAGGTGATTGTGGTGAAGTTCGGCGGGCATGCGATGGTGGACGAGAAACTCGCCCTGCAATTTGCTCGCGATATGGTGATGCTGAAAGTCTGCGGGCTGAACCCTGTGGTGGTGCATGGCGGCGGGCCGCAGATCAACCGCATGCTGGACAAGCTGGCAGTGAAGCCGGAATTCCGCGAGGGCCTGCGCGTCACTGACGATGCCACGATGGAAATCGTGGAAATGGTGCTCTCCGGCTCGATCAACAAATCAATCGTCGCGTCGATCCAGCAGGCTGGCGGCCGCGCTGTCGGCATTTCCGGCAAGGACGGCAATCTGCTGATCGCCGAACGCTATACCAAGGAAAAGAAAGATCCGGCCACCGGCGCCATCACGCGCGTTGATTTCGGCCAGGTAGGCGAGCCGTCGCGCGTCAATACCGAGATCATCCACACGATCATGAAGAGCGATGCGATCCCGGTGATCGCTCCCGTGGGCATTGGCTGGGATGGCGGCACCTACAATGTGAATGCCGATACGGCGGCGGGGGCGATTGCGTCTGCACTGAGCGCCAAGCGTCTCTTGATGCTCACCGATGTGGCCGGCGTTCTCGACAAGCAGAAGCAGCTGATCCGAGAATTGCGACTTGCTGATGTGCAAGGCCTGATTGATGACGGCACGATCACCGCCGGCATGATCCCCAAGATCGAAAGTGCCGCTGACGTGGTGAAATCCGGCGTCGAAGGTGTGATTATCCTCGATGGCCGCGTGCCGCATTCGGTGCTGCTGGAATTGCTCACGCCGCATGGTGTCGGCACCCGCGTTTCTCGCGATGGCGCATGAGCAAGCTGGCTCACATCGATACGTGGATCTTTGATCTCGACAACACGCTCTATCCGCCATCCTGCAAATTGTTCGACCAGATCGCAGAGCGGATGAATGAATATATCATCGCCAATATGGGGCTTTCGCGCGAAGCGGCGATCAAGCTGCGCCATGTCTATTTCAAGAAATACGGCACCACTTTGCGCGGCCTGATGCTGGAACATGGCTGGGAGCCGACGCCCTATCTCGAATATGTGCATGAGATTGATTATGACGCGGTGAAGTTTCATCCCGGCCTCAAGGCTGCGATTGAAAACCTGCCGGGCCGCAAGCTGGTGTTCACTGCGGGCACGCGCGCCCATGCGCGCAATGTGCTGAAGAATCTCGACTGCTCTGATACCTTCGAGGATATTTTCGACATTCATGATGCGGGCTTTATTCCGAAGCCGAGCGCCGAGCCTTATGAGCTGTTCCTCACCCGCCACGGCATTACGCCGGAGCGATCGATCTTCTTTGAAGACATCGTGGAGAACCTCATCGTGCCGCGCGCCATGGGGATGAAAACCGTTCTGGTGGGCCGCCAAGATGAGGCTTTACTGCCCGCCCATGTTGACTATGTTACCGCCGATCTTGCAGAATTTCTCAACGGAGCCCTGAAATGAACAACGCCCAGACCATCATCGAGCAAGCCTGGGAAGGCCGTGACAAGGTCAATCTGGAGACCAAGGGCGATGTGCGTGATGCGGTGGAATTCGCACTGGGCCAGCTCGACGCTGGCCGCCTGCGCGTGGCTTCGAAAGAGGGCAGCGAGTGGGTTGTGCATCAATGGCTGAAGAAGGCCGTGCTGCTGTCGTTCCGTTTGAACGACATGGAACTGATCAAGGGCGGCCCCGGCCAGAGCACTTGGTGGGACAAGGTGCCATCCAAGTTTGAAGGCTGGACCGAGAAGGAATTCAAGGCCGGCGGCTTCCGCGCCGTGCCGAATGCGGTGGTGCGCCGCTCGGCCTATATTGCGCCAGGTGCGATCCTGATGCCGTCCTTCGTCAATCTGGGTGCCTATGTCGATACGGCTACGATGGTCGATACCTGGGTGACGGTGGGCTCCTGTGCGCAGATCGGCAAGAATGTGCATCTCTCAGGCGGCGTTGGCATTGGCGGCGTGCTGGAACCGATGCAGGCTGGCCCCACGATTATTGAAGACAATTGCTTTATCGGCGCGCGCTCGGAAGTGGTCGAAGGTGTTGTTGTCGGTGAAGGCTCAGTCATTTCGATGGGCGTGTTCATCGGCCAATCCACCAAGATCGTCGACCGGACTACCGGCGAAGTTCACATGGGCAAAGTGCCGCCCTATTCCGTCGTCGTTTCCGGCTCGCTGCCGCAGAAGCCATTTGCAGATGGCTCGCCATCGCCTTCGCTCTATTGCGCGGTGATCGTGAAGCGTGTGGATGAAAAGACCCGCAGCAAGACCTCGATCAATGAATTGCTGCGTGACTGATCTCTGATCGCCAATGGATTATCTCAATCATCTCTTTTTCAGCCTGAAAGGGCGCTTGCCCCGGTCCGGTTTCTGGGTTGGCAGCATTGCCATTCTGGTGATGGAAACCCTGCTGGCGCTTTACCTGGCGCAGATGTTTGAAATTCCGATCATGGATATGGGCAAGCCCGGCCTGACGGATGAGCAGTTCATCGCAATCTACGACAAGGTGGCCACGCTGGGCCTTCTGGTCAATGTGATATTCCTTTGGCCGTGGATCGCGGTGATCGGCAAGCGAGCTCATGACCGCAACAAATCGGCCTGGTGGGTGCTGCTGACCTATGTGCCCATCGTCGGCAATATCTGGTCGCTGGTGGAATTGGGGCTGGTGCGCGGTACCTCCGGCGTTAACCGCTTTGGCAACGATCCGTTTACCAAACCTTAACCCCCTGTCATCTTTCCCAAGTTTTGTTATAAGGGCCCGTCGGGGTTTCAACAAAAAGGGAAAAATTATGGATTGGAAATATCTGCTCACCAGCTTTTCGGGGCGCGTAAATCGCAAGCCTTATTGGCTCGCTGCCATTGCCGTCGGTATCGTCGGCTCGGTTCTTGTCTGGATTCTCATGGCCCTATTCGGCACCATGACCGTATCGACAGATCCTGCCGTGCCGCCGATGATGGGCTTCTCGCCGATCGGCTGGGTCCTTGCTGCCATCGTCTATATCGCCTTGATCTGGGCCAGCCTGGCTTTGGCCATCAAGCGCCTGCATGACCGCAACCGTTCCGGCTGGTTCTACCTGCTGATGCTGGTGCCGCTGGTGAACATCTGGGTTGCTATCGAAATCCTGTTCCTCAAGGGCACTGCCGGACCCAATCGCTTCGGCGAAGACCCGCTGGCTGGCCAGTAACAGTTAAACTCAACTGGGGTGCCAAGGCGTTGTCCGGCACCCCAGTATAGGATTGAGCGCCCGCGTGGCGGCGCTATACTCATGCCATGCCCACATCAAAGCCTGCCACCACCATCCTGCAAGATCTGATCCGCTGCCGTTCGGTCACACCGGATGAAGGTGGTGCGTTGTCTTATCTGGAAAAGCTGTTGGGTGATGCCGGCTTTGCCTGCCACCGTCTCACTTTCAAAGCGGAAGGCACGCCGGATGTGGAGAATCTTTTTGCCCGCTTCGGCACGGCACAGCCACATCTCTGCTTCGCCGGCCACACCGATGTTGTGCCGCCCGGTGATGAGAGCAAGTGGGCGCATCCGCCCTTCGCCGCCGAAATTGCCGATGGGAAGATCTTCGGGCGTGGCGCTACCGACATGAAGGGCTCGATCGCTGCCTTTGCCGCCGCAGCGCTTGATCATGTGGCGCAGAAGGGTGTGAAGCCCGGCAGCATTTCATTTCTGATCACCGGCGATGAAGAAGGCCCCGCCATCAACGGCACGGTGAAAGTACTGCAATGGATGAAGGAGAACGGCCACATCCCAGATCATTGCATCGTCGGTGAGCCGTCCTGCGTGGACAGACTGGGCGACACGATTAAGATCGGGCGGCGCGGCTCTTTGAGTTTGGTTGTCACAGTCGATGGCCGCCAAGGCCACGCAGCCTATCCGCACAAGGCAGATAACCCGGTGCCAAAGCTGGCGCGCTTCATTGATCGCATTGGAGGCCTCGCGCTGGACAAGGGCAATGAACATTTCGACCCTTCCACTCTCGCAGTGACCACTTTTGACGTGGGCAACAAGGCGACCAACGTAATTCCTGCGCAGGCGGTAGCGAAATTCAATATCCGCTATTCGCCGGAATTGAATGCTGCAGCCCTCAATGCCCTCATTCAGGGCGAAGCCGACAAGGTGAAGGTGGAGTTGGGCGGCACATGGACTATTGAGGCGCATGAAGGGGCAGATGCCTTCATCACGCGGCCCGGCGCTTTTGTGGGCCTGGTGCAGGATGCCATTGCCGATGAGACCGGGCTGGTGCCCAAGCTTTCAACATCGGGCGGCACATCGGATGCGCGCTTTGTGAAAGACTATTGCCCGGTGTTGGAATTCGGCCCCACCAATGCGACCATCCACCAGACCGATGAGCATATCGACATTGAAGAGCTCAAGGCCCTGTCACGCATCTATGCGCGGGTGATCGAGAAATATTTTCAAGCCTGAGCATTCCGTGCAGTGAACCTGGCATAGGCTTCGGTGAACAAAGTGCCGAAGAACCAGATGAGCGGCACCTGCAGCAGCATGGCGATGATCTGAACCGGCATGATGCTTTTGAAAATGTCAGTCATGAAATGCGGCGGCGGGCTGCTCTGCCCCTGCATCGCCATGATCTGCGACCAGATGGGCCAGAGGAAGATCAGGCTGATCAACAGCAGCGGTATGGCCACCACGATGGAACAAGCCGCAAGCCGCAAAGGCAGGGCGAAGCTTTCACCCCTGGCCAGCGGCCAGAGCGTTGCAAAGAAATCCGGCGTCTTCCCCATCGCCACCGCAGGCAGGCCGACGGCGTAGCGGCAGGCGAAGACCATCAGCCCGAACATCAGCGCCACAACCACCATGATGATTGCCGGAATGAGAAAGAAGAGAAACGTCAAGTCACCCTCCTGAAAGGTCAAGGTGTTGGCCACTATCGCTGCGATGATAGCGGCCCCAATCCCAATCACCAGAGCAGCACCCATATAGACCAGCATGGTGAGCGCCGCGATGCCCAGCACATACAGGATCACCATCAGGATCGATTCAATCTCGCCCTTGCTGATGCCGAAGGTGGGGATTTGCGTTCCGGTCCGGAAGCGCACCACGCGCACAAACAGCCAGCACATTGAAAGCGCGCTGAGAAGGCCCGCCACTTGCAGCAATATGATGCTGCGGAACATGGAAAAGAAAATGGCGGGATCGGGCTTGTCGCCCTGCGCCACCATGGTTTCGATAAACTCAAAGAAGCCGAACATGCTTTTCAGCTGCAGGCCGGTCATGATCAGAAACAGGCCCGCAGGCATCAGGCTGATGCGGACGAGCTCGCGCGCGTGATCCATGACAAAGCGGAAGCTTGCATGGCTGGTGCCGGGCATTACTTTTTGCATGTGAAACTCCCCAATGGGGCGAGGCTAGTACAGCACTTCCACCAAATACAAGCCATCGGGTGGGCAGACAGGTCCGCAACGCGAACGGTCCTTCGCTTCCAGCGCGCGTTTGATTTCCAGCGGGTGCCATTTGCCCTGCCCTACGCGGACAAGACTGCCTACAATCGAGCGCACCTGGTGGTGCAGGAACGAACGCGCCTCGGCCCGGATTTCCACCATCTCATCGAAGCGCATCACATCCAGCCGCTCAAGCGTTTTCACCGGCGACGGCGATTGGCACTCGGCAGCGCGGAAGGTGGTGAAATCATGCTTGCCGATCAAATGCTGGGCACCTTCATGCATGGCATCGACATTCAGATCCATCGGCACATGCCAGACATTGTGCTTGTCCAGCGTCGGCGGCGCGCGGCGGTTGAGGATGCGGTAGAGATAGCGGCGCTTGATGGCGGAGAAACGCGCCTCGAAATCATCCGGCACTTGTTCAGCCGCAACCACGCTCACCGCGTGGGGCCGCACATTGCCATTGATGGCGTTGCACAGCACGAACGGGTCCCAGACTTTGGGTGAATCAAAATGCGCAATCTGCGCCAGTGCATGCACGCCCGTATCCGTGCGGCCCGCGCCATGCAGCGTGATGTGCTGGCCATGCAGCACTTCAATCGCGGCTTCCAATGCGCCTTGCACGGTGATCGATGCTGGCTGCGACTGCCAGCCGAGAAAACCAGTGCCGTCATATTCTATGGTGAGCTTGTAGCGCGGCATTACTGGGCCCTGGTGCCCACAGGTACGGAAAAGCCGCGCAGAAAAACATCGGCTTCCATTGGGCCTTTGCCTTCGCGCTGCAATTTCAGCACGCGGATGGCCCCCATGGCGCAGGCGAAAGTGAGCTTATCGTCAAGCAGCGTTCCGGATTCACCATTGCCTGCCACCACTTCAACATTCAGCAGCTTCAGCCGCGCGCCATCCAGCATGCACCAGGCACCGGGGAACGGCGAAAGCCCGTGGATGTGATTGCGCACCAGGGCGGCAGGTTTGTTGAAATCAATGCGCGCCTCGGCCTTTTCGATCTTCTTGGCGTAGGTCGCGCCATGCGTGGGTTGCGCCACGCCGGGGGCGGATGGATTTTCCAGCACCTCGACCATCAGCTTGGCACCCACGCTCGCCAACTCATCATGCAGGCTGGCCGCGGTGGTGTGCTCGGTGATGCGCACCGGCAGCATCCGCATCACGGGGCCAGTATCCAGCCCCTCTTCCATGCGCATGATGGCGACGCCGGTTTCTGCATCACCTTCCATGATGGCGCGCTGGATGGGGGCGGCCCCGCGCCAGCGCGGCAATTGCGATGCATGCACATTGAAACAGCCAAAGCGGGTGGCGTTCAGAATGAATTTCGGCAGAAGCAAACCATAGGCCACCACGACGGCGGCATCGGCCTTGAGATCGGCGAAGGCCTGCTGGTCTTCCTCGGCGCGCAGGTTTTTTGGCGTGCGGACTTCGATGCCCTGCGCCTTTGCATAGGCGTGGACCGGGGTTTCCTTCAGCTCCATGCCGCGTCCGGCGGGCCGGGGCGGCTGGGCATAGACACAAGAAATGTCGTGGCCTGCGGCGATAAGCGCTTTCAAAACGGTGACGGAAAAGTCCGGTGTTCCCATGAAAATCAGGCGCATGGTGCGGCGCTCACAGCTTGCCCAGCTTGTCGGCCTTCAAGAATTTCTTAAGCACGCGATCGCGCTTCAGCTTGGAAATGTAATCGATGAACAGAACACCATTCAGATGGTCGATCTCGTGCTGCAGGCACGTGGCCATCACGCCATTGGCGTGAATTTCATGCGGCTCGCCCTTGCGGTCGAGATAGCGTACTTTGACTTCGGACGGGCGCTCCACCATCTCGAAAAATTCCGGAATGGACAGGCAGCCCTCTTCATAGTCGCTGCGCGCCTCTGAAGACCATATGATCTCAGGATTGGCCAGAAACAGCGGCTTGGGGTCCTCACCCTCACGCGCCAGGTCAATCACCACCTGGCGGCGCGGCACGCCGATCTGGATGGCGGCCAGGCCAATGCCGGGCGCGTCATACATGGTGGAGAGCATGTCATCGAACAGCTTGCGCGCTTCTTCATCCACCGTTTTCAGCGGCACGGACTTCTGGCGCAGGATTTTTTCATCCGGCAGTTTGATGATCGGTTTGACGGCCATAGGCTTGAGATAGGCGAGCGAGGACAGAGGGTCAATTGCGACAGTGAGGTGCGTCAACGACTTCGCACTTATTTTTATCCGGGTGATATTGACAAGGCTATTTTACCCGGATATTAATTCGCCATGACCCAAGCTTTTTCCGCCTTTCACCACCACGCCCTTCTGGCCATCGGCACGCTCGAAGATGTTGCCCGCGCCTGCCGCAAAGCCGAACAAGAGGGGCTGCACGGCATCCTGATGTTCGACAATGAAACGGGCAAACAGACCGATGTGCCGCTGGAAAGCCCCATCGCAATGCCCGAACAGCCGCGCGGCCGAGGACGGCCGGCGCTGGGCGTAACAGCTCGCGAAGTAACGTTGCTGCCGCGCCACTGGGAATGGCTGGCCACCCAGCCGGGCGGCGCATCGACCACTTTGCGCAAGCTGGTAGAGGCCGCACGGCGCGACCCTAAAGCCGAAGCCAAGCGCAAGCAGGAGCGCGCCTATAATTTCCTGCGCGCCATTGCGGGCGATTTGCCGCTTTATGAGGAAACATTGCGCGCACTGTTCGCGGGCGATGTGGCCCGCGTCACGGAGCTGACTGCAGAGTGGCCAAAAGACCTGCGTGCCCACGCACTGGATCTGCTGCAATCATGACCAGCATCCGACAACGAAAGCTTGATGACTTCATTCGCCGCGTCTGGTCGGAAGGTGAGGTGGAAGCCTGCGATGACTATCTTGCGCGGCGCTATGCGATTGCGCATGATCCGGGTGATCCCTGGGATGGGCAAGTGCTGGATGTACCGCAGTTTCAGGAGCGGGTACGCAAGTCCCGTGCGCCCTTTCCGGATCAGCGTTTCTATATCCGTGAATGGTTTGAAAGCCGCGACGGGCTAATGATCAGCTGGGACTGGCTGGCCACCCACAAGGGTGACCTCACGGGCTTTCCAGCCAGCGGCAAGCGCCTCTCCATGTCGGGTGCCACGATCTATTACTTTGATGCGGATGACCGGATTTTCGGCCATTGGCAGATCGCCGACCGGCTGGGGGTTTACCAGCAACTGCAGAAGACTGAACCCGCCCGGCCGAAAAATGGCACCTATACGCGCGCTGGATTTCTGCTGCGAAAAAAGAGCACGTTGGCGAGTTACGGACTGATCTGAACCCCAAAATTGGGGAATTAACGGTTCCGGCGCCTGCCGCCTTGCTTTTGCCCCGCCGCCCGGCCATATACGGCCCCGGAAGGTTGGCCTGCGGACGTGACGCTCGCCAACCGGGTCAGGGCCGGAAGGCAGCAGCCCTAACGAGCCCGTTATGGGTTGCTCGTCCAGCCTTCCACTTCCTTCTCAACAGCATGCATCTTTCTCACCCCAAGTCTTTCAACTTGGATGCGCGATGGCTATGTTCCGGGCAATGACTGACTCTCCCACGCCATACCGCGTTCTGGCGCGCAAATACCGGCCGCAGGTCTTTGATGACCTGATCGGGCAGGAGGCGATGGTGCGCACGCTGGCCAACGCCTTTGCCACGGGCCGTATCGCACAGGCCTATATGCTCACCGGCCTGCGCGGCATCGGCAAGACCACGACGGCGCGGCTGATCGCGCGGGCGCTTAATTACCCTGCTGGCCCCGCGATGGACATGCCGGAGCTGACGGCACAATGCGAAGCCATTCTTGAATCACGTCATATGGATGTGATCGAGATGGACGCCGCGTCCAATACCGGCGTCGACAATATGCGCGAGATCATTGACTCGGTGCGCTATGCGCCGGTGCAGGCGCGCTACAAGGTCTATATCATCGACGAAGTGCACATGCTGTCGAAGAGCGCGTTCAACGCTCTGCTCAAGACGCTTGAAGAGCCCCCGCCGCATGTGAAATTCATTTTCGCCACCACCGAAATCCGGAAAGTGCCGGTTACCATTTTGTCGCGCTGCCAGCGTTTTGATTTGCGCCGGATGGATGCTACGACGCTGGTTGGCCACTATGGCAAAATCGCCAAGCTCGAAAATGTGGAAGCCGAAGATGAAGCACTGCGCCTGATCGCGCGGGCCGCTGAAGGTTCGGTGCGTGACGGCCTGTCGCTGTTGGATCAGGCGATTGCCTACGGCGATGGCAAGGTAAAGACGGCCGATGTGATGGTGATGCTGGGCCTGATGGATCGCGGCCAAGTGATCGATCTGTTTGAAGCCGTGATGGCGGGCGATGCCCCGTGCGCTTTGGCCGAGGCCGACAAGCAGTATCAAGCCGGCGGCGAACCGGTGACGATCCTCAATGACCTTGCCGACTTCGTGCATTGGGTCACGCGGTTGAAAGTCGTCCCGCAATCGGCTGCCGCTGATGGCGCGCGCACCGAAGATGAAAAAACGCGCGGTGCGGATTTCGCCAAGCGGCTTTCGATGCCGCATGTCACGCGCGTCTGGCAGATGCTGCTGAAGGGCATTTCCGAAACCGCACTTGCTGCGCAACCGATGCAGGCGGCGGAGATGGTGATCATCCGCCTCGCGCATGCGGCCAACCTGCCCTCTGGTGATGAGCTGTTGAAGCAGGTGCAGAGTGATCGTGCATCAGCACCGCGTGCGGCGCCGCCAGCTAACGCGCCGCAAGCCCCAATGGCGGAAGCACGGGTGACGGCGCAGATCCGTCCGCAATCCAACGAAGCGCAAGTGCCGCCCACCGTGATGCGCGGCCCAAGCGACTTTGCAGACATCGTGGCTCTCGCGGCGGAAAAGCGTGACATCAAGTTCAAGCACGATCTTGAGCGCTATGTGCGCCCGATCAGCGTGGCCGACGGGCGCATTGAGCTGGCGATGGAGCCCGGTGCCGATGCCACACTTTCCAACGAACTTTCACGCAAGCTGGAACAGTGGACGGGAAAGCGCTGGATCGTGGCCGTGTCGAAAGCGGGCGGTGAAGCGACGATCGCCCAGCAAAAGCGCGATGCTAAAGATACCAAATTCAAATGGGCGCATGAACAGCCGGATGTGCAGGCCATCCTGAAGGCGTTCCCCGGCGCCAAGGTTGAAGACGTAAAAGACCTCGACATATTGGACATCACGGAAGAGACGGAGACGGATGAAGAATCTCGCTGACATCATGAAATCGGCCGGCCAGATGCAGGCCAAGATGGCGGATATGCAAGCCAAACTGGAACAGCTGGTGGTCGAAGGCCAGTCCGGCGGCGGGCTGGTGAAAGTGAAAATGTCCGGCAAGTTCTCAGTCACGGCAGTGGAGATTGATCCTTCGCTGCTCAAGGATGGCGAGAAGGAAATTCTGGAAGACCTGCTGATGGCTGCATTGGCCGATGCCAAGGGCAAGGCGGAAACCATGGCTGCCGAACAGATGCAATCCCTGACCGCAGGCCTGCCGCTGCCACCCGGTTTCAAGCTGCCATTCTAAAAGATGAAGCGCCAGGCCGGGCCTGAAATTGAAAGATTGATCCAGCTACTGGCCAAGGTGCCGGGGCTTGGGCCGCGCTCGGCACGGCGCGCCGTGCTGCATCTGGTGAAAAACCGCGACAAGCTGCTGGGGCCGCTGACACTGGCGCTGAAAGACGCGCATGAGAAAGTGTCCGAATGCTCGGTCTGCGGCAATGTCGATACGCTTGACCCGTGCACGATCTGCATTGATGTGCGCCGCGACAAGACCACGCTTTGCGTGGTGGAAGAAGTGGGCGACCTCTGGGCGCTGGAACGCGCAGGCGCGTGGAACGGGCAGTATCATGTGCTAGGTGGCACGCTGTCAGCACTGGGTGGCATACGCCCGGAAGACCTTGATATTGATCGATTAGTGAGCCGTGTGGCGGAAGGCCAGATCAAGGAAGTGGTGCTGGCCAACAATGCTACAGTGGAAGGCCAGACCACCGCACATTACATCACCGAGCGGCTCAAGAAATTGGGTGTGGCCACCTCGCGGCTGGCGCATGGTGTGCCGGTGGGTGGCGAGCTGGACTATCTTGATGAAGGCACGCTGACGCAGGCGATGCGCGCGCGGCGGCCCTTCTAGATACAACGGCGAGCGCCTATATTGCGCTTATGAACGCACCGCAAATTTCGCAGAATTATTCTGACCTGCCACCCGTGCTGCATGCTCCGGCGGAGCTGTTGCCCGTCGCGGAACCGCAGCTGGCCATAGCAAATGACAAGCTGGCTGCAGCTCTTGGTATCAGCCGGGACTGGCTGCATGGCGAAGAGGCGTTGAAGCTGCTGTCAGGCAGCGCCCCCGCCGCGCATGGCCAACCGCTGGCCATGGCCTATGCCGGGCATCAGTTCGGCGGGTTCAATGCCAGCCTGGGTGATGGCCGGGCCATGCTGCTGGGTGATGTGATGGGTGTGGATGGGCAGATTTATGAGCTGCATCTCAAGGGCACCGGGCGCACGACATTCTCGCGCGGGGCCGATGGGCGTGCCACTTTGTCTGCCATGCTGCGTGAATATATTATCAGCGAGGCGATGGCTGCGTTGAGTGTGCCCACCACGCGGTCGCTCGCCGTAGTGTCGACCGGTGAACGGGTTTGGCGGCAAAGGCCGGAACAAGGTGCCGTGTTAACTCGCGTGGCGAAGAGCCATGTGCGCGTGGGCACGTTCCAATATCTGGCAGTGCGGAGCCAAGTGGATGCGATCCGCGCTTTGATGGAACATGAAATCGCGCGGCACATGCCGGGTGTTTCTGGTTCGCGCGCTTTTCTGGCGGAAGTGATCGCGCGGCAGGCGAAGCTGATCGCGCAGTGGATGAGTTTCGGCTTTATTCACGGCGTGATGAATACCGACAATATGCAGATTGCCGGCGAGACGATTGATTACGGCCCCTGCGCCTTCATGGATATGTTTCATCCGCAGAAGGTGTTTTCTTCGATTGATGAAAATGGCCGCTATGCTTTCGACAAGCAGCCAGTGATCGCGCTGTGGAACTGCACGCGGCTGGCCGAGTGCCTGTTGCCACTGCTGGATGACGACAAGGCTACTGCGATCAAGATGGCAGAAGCCGAGCTGATGAATTTCATGCCGCAGTTCGAAAAGGAATTCGAGCGGCGCATGCTGGCAAAGCTGGGGATTTCAGATGTCGCACAAGTGGAATTCATCACCCAGACCATCATGGAGATGGCCAATTCAAGGTTGGATTTTACGCAGTTCTTCACGTCGCTGACGCGCGGCGAGGATGTGGCCATGCCGGACGCATGGAAGCAGAAACGCAACGGCTTGCTGGCCTCTGATGCGCAGGCGCTGATGGCAGCTCATAACCCGGTTTACATCGCGCGCAACCACCGGGTGGAAGAAGCGCTGGCAGCGGCGGGTGAAGGCAATCTGTTGCCACTGCACCGGTTGTTGCTGGCCGTGCAGCAGCCGTTCATTGCGCGGGCGGAATTGGCCGAACTGGAAAAAGCACCGGGGCCGCAGGAAGAAGTGCTGCAGACGTTCTGTGGAACGTGAGCACTCTTACTTGATCAGTCTCGGCTTCGGTGCGACGGCCTGAATCTCTTCCAGCTCCAAACTCTCGATCTTGTTCGCGCGGCGGATGATCTTGTCTGTTGATGTTGAAAGCTGATCGAGGTCACCCGCCGTCTGGGCGAAATGCTGGCGCAGTTTGCCGACGCGCTCATTCATGCGGTTCACATCTTCCAGCAGCTTCACCACTTCGGCCTGGATCACGCCGGCTTGCTCGCGCATCGCCGCATCGCGCACGATGGCCTGCATGGTCTGGATCAGCAGCATCAGCACATTGGGCGAAGCCAGAATGATATGCGCACGATGAGCGCGCTGGATCACATCCTCGAAGCGTTCATTGAGTTCGACATAGATCGATTCCGAAGGCACGAACATGATTGCGGTTTCGTGCGTCTCGCCGCCAATCAGGTATTTCTCGGAAATGTCCTTGACGTGTTTCATCACGTCTGACTTCAAGCGCGTGATGGCCTCTTGGGCCGAAACCTCGTCCACCGCTTCTTTCATGTCATTATAGGCTTCGAGCGGAAACTTGGCGTCGATCACCAGTTTCAGCCGCGAATCTGGCAGGGTGATGATGCAGTCCGGCCTTGTGCCATTGGAAAGCGACGCCTGGAATTCATAGGCCTTGGAATGCAGCCCGTCTGAAATGATCGCTTCCATCCGGCCTTGGCCGAAGGCACCGCGCGTCTGCTTGTTGGAAAGAATGTCTTTCAACGTCAGCATTTCATTGGACAGCGCCACAAGATTGTTCTGCGCCACATCAATCACGGCGAGGCGTTCGTGCAATTGGCCCAGCGATTCCGCCGTGCGCTGCGACTGGTCGGCAAGCCCCTGGCCCACGCGGTGGGTGACGGCGGCAAGGCGTTCATCCAGCGTGGTTTGCAGGACGGCCTGCTGGTTTTGAGCCTGATTGGAAAACTGGTTCATGGCGCCGGAAAGTTCGGCGAGGCGCACTTCAAGCTCGATGGTGCGAGCCTGTGCATCAGCGCGTTCCGCCCGCCTTCCACTCTGCGCGCGCCAAGCGAGCACGAGGGTGACGATGAGCAGGAAGAAGAGCAAGCCCAAGACAATTTCGATCACATCGATGAGACCGAAGGCGTGGGAACCGATTTGCAGGACGGTGGGATTAAAGAACATGGAACGAAACTAGCAGATTCGTCGTTGTTCTTAAAAGGGTGGGGTCCGCCCACCTACTGGGTGGAGCGGACCCCGGGGCCTATATCAGTTCGGGACGGCGACAGGAACCGACACAGGCTTTGCAGTACGGGATTTCTGGCTTGGCACTCTTTGGGAAATGTTTGGCCCCGACCCCCGCGAATGAGCACAGAGTGCCGAGCAAAGGCGGCACCAAAACAGCGCGAAAAGGACTTCGCCAAGGTTATATTTGGGCGGGAATGTGGCTAGAGCATTGCGGATTTTGCAACGCTTGAATCAGCGTTCTGTCAGAGAGATTTGCGCAAGCACACAGCGCATTGATAACGCAGCATTCGCGAAATTTTTCACAACCTCGCGTTAGAGCGAAAGCCGCTTGATGGCGGTGACCGGCGTAGGCGTACGCGCAATCGCGTCAGCTAAAGGTTCACTCACGGTTTTCATCCAGTGGCCATTGGCATGCAGCAGGGTTTTTGCATCCTGCATGATTCCCACATGGCCCTTCCAGAAGACCAGATCGCCGCGTTGGAGATTGCGGTGATCGTTCACCAATACACCGAGCTCATGTTCCTGCATGTCGGCGTCGCGCGGGGCGACGACGCCGGTGGCCTGCAGCGAAACTTGCACGAGGCCGGAGCAATCCAGTCCGTGTACGGATTTTCCGCCCCAGTAATAGGGTGTGTGCAGCATTTGCTGTGCGACGGCGACGAAATCTTTTTCCTTCACAGACTTTGCGGCGAGATGCCCTGCGAAGACAAAGCCGCCGGTGGCGAGCCCGACAAAGTCGCCTTCGGCGCCGATCACCTTGAATTCGGCATTCATCGGCAGGAAGCGCACGGGATGCGATTTGAGATCAGGCCAGGGATAAAGCAGCGTTGAGGGCACAGTGACGCGGTGGGTGGTTTCAACAATGTCAGCGGTGAGGGCGGCGGTTTCGACAAAGCCGACATAGCCATCGCGTGACAGCTGGATCCAGGAATAAGCACCTCGTATGTCGAGCAGCGTGCAAAGCTCGCCCATCAAGGCCTGAGTTTCCTGCCTTGAATCAGCCTCGGGGCGCTTGAGTACGGGCGCGATCGGCACGGTGAACTGCCGCTTCTCGCCCTTGGCCAGAATATCTTCATCCACATGGCGGCGCGCATCAACCATCAAATCACCTTCGAAGAATTAGCAACGAGATCGCCCAGTCGTTCGAGAAACAGCGAGCCTTTCACTGTGCGTTGCACGAGCACATTGCGCAAATCCTTCTCGTCGCGGCGGCGGGACACAAGGCCGAGCTTGCCCATCGCATCCAGCGCGCGGGTGATCACCGGCTTCGACACATTGAGCTTGGCGGCCAGCCCACGCACTGTGTGGGGCGGCGGTTCGAGATAAATGTGAAGCAAAATCGTCATCTGCCGCAATGAGAGATCGGGTTCGTCATCTTTGACCTGGGCCAGGCCCACATCATGCCATAGGCGAAGCGCCTGCGCGGTGGACAAGGGTTGCAACATGTTCGGCTCCAATCATTACGGAACCGTTTCATTTTCGGACTCTTTGGCCCCCGACGCAAGCTATTTTGCGAAGCGTTCGGCGATCACTGCAAAGAGCGCCCGCATGGCTTGGGCCTCGCCGCCCTTGGGCCGGCCCGGCTTGGTGTTCGGCACCCAGCCAAAAATATCAAAATGGGCATAGGCCTTCGCCTTCTCGACAAAGCGGCAGAGGAACAAGGCAGCCGTGATCGAGCCGGCGAAACCACCAGCACCGGCATTGTTGAGATCGGCGATGGGCGTTTCGATCAGGCTGTAATAGGGCCGCCACAATGGCAGCTGCCAAAGGGGATCATTCTCCTTCATGCCGTGAAGGTTGAGGCTGGCGGCGAGTGCGGCATCATCGGTGTAGAAGGGCGGAAGATCCGGCCCCAGCGCCACGCGGGCAGCACCCGTCAGCGTGGCCATGTCGATCAGCAGATCAGGCGCTTCTTCATCGGCCAGGGCCAGCGCATCGGCCAGGATGAGGCGGCCTTCAGCATCGGTGTTGCCAATTTCAACGGTGAGGCCTTTCCTCGTCTTGAACACATCACCGGGGCGGAAGGCATCGCCAGCAATGGCATTCTCCACGGCGGGCACGAGAACACGCAAACGCACAGGCAGCTTCGCCTCCATGACCATTTGCGCGAGGCCGAGTACATTGGCGGCACCGCCCATATCCTTCTTCATCAGCAGCATGGAGGACGAGGGCTTGATGTCGAGGCCGCCGGTGTCGAACACCACGCCCTTGCCGACCAGTGTGACTTTCGGATGTTTGGGATTACCCCAGGTGAAATCAATCAGTCGCGGGGCGCGGGTGGCAGCGGCACCAACCACATGGATCAGCGGGAATTCCTTCTCCAACTTCTTACCTGAGATGACGGTGATCGCGGCCTTGTGCGCCCTGGCGATCTTGCGGGCAGCGGCTTCGAGTTCATCCGGGCCGAGAATATTGGCGGGGGTGTTGATCAGGTCGCGCACCAGGAAGGTGGCATCGACTTCGCGCAGGAGCCGCGCTTCATCCACGCCCTTGGGCAGGACGAGTTTGACTTTCTTGGCTTCTGCGGGTCGGAAGGGGTCGTAACGATAAAGCTCCAGCGCCCAGCCCAAGGCGGTGAGATGGGTGGCCGCTGCGCATTCATAAGTGCCGGGCGGCAGCTTGGAAGAAATCGCACCCAGTGCAAAGGGATCAGCATCGGTAGATGGCGCACCCACCAGAAATTCCTGCACCGCACCGTTCGCAGAAAGCACCGGCATCAGGGACAGAGGCGATGCCTCAAATCCCAAGCTTTGCGCCTGCAGCTTGAGAGCCGCCGGCAGGCTGGCCAATTCAGCCTTGCTGATGAGCCTCAGGCTCACGGCCTTCGACCCCTCGGCGGCAAAAATTTCCTTTGCATTCAGCATGTGCATTTCCCTGATTCTGGCTGGGAACATGGTTAATCGTTTCTTTAACAAAAATCAGCATGCTCAGCCTCATGTCCGTCATGCGTTTTTCCGTTCAGATTTCCGCCATCGTTTTTCTGGCTTTAGCTGCGTCCGGCTGTGTTTCGCACCGGGCCGATTCGAGTGCTGACCAGTTGACCACGGGCAGCACGTCTCCAGCCATGGCGCCCGCGCCCAATACCGGACCGGCGGGTTCATATCTTGGAACACGCAAGCTGGCTGATGATTGGGCCGCACATCCGGGCGATGAAAAAATCGGCCTCGCTTATGCGGCAGCCCTTGGCAAATTGGGCCAGCAGCAGACGCAGATCGATGTACTGAAGGCCGTTTCCGTGGCACATCCGAGCGATGCGGGCACGCAGGCTTCCATCGGCAAGGCATTGCTTGCGGCCAACCGCCCGGGCGAAGCGGCCGCCGTTCTCGAACGCGCCGTGGCCACCGGCCGGGCCGATTGGAAAACCTATTCCGCCTTGGGCTCTGCTTATGACGCGCAGGGCCAGTATGATATGGCACGTGCGCAGTATGGCAAGGCACTGCAGCTGCAGCCGGGCGCGCTTTCGGTGCAGAATAATCTGGGCATGTCCTATGCCCTGCAGGGCAACCTACCGCAGGCTGAAAAAGTGCTGCGTGTGGCGCTGGCGCAGAATGGCTCGGCGACCGAACCGCGCATCCGGCAGAACCTCGCACTGGTGGTTGGCTTGTCCGGCCGTTTCGATGAAGCGCGCAAGATTGCTTCGGCTGATTTGCCACCCGATCAGGTGGAAGCCAATCTGGCCTTCCTGCAGGATATGCTGAACAAACCCAATACCTGGGCGCAACTGCAGAACCAGAACACTACGGCAAACTGAGCTTAAGGCTTCTTCTCAACCCAATCGAGAAATGCCTTGAGCCAGGTGGCCAAGTGGCGTTTCACGTCGTCATCAATGACATTGCCATCGGCATCAAAGGTCTTGCTGTTGTTTCCGGCGAAGACTTCGGGCTTTGGCATCACAATGGCTTGCAGGCCCTGCATGTTCTGGCGCAAAGCGAGTTGCGAGCGTGCGGCACCCAAAGGCCCATCAGCAGCGCCAATGATACCAACACGCTTCCAGTGAAACGGCGAGCCGCCGCGTGACATCCAGTCGGTGGCGTTTTTCAGCACACCAGGAATGGAGCCATTATATTCCGGCGTGGCGACGATGATGCCATCAGCGGCCTTTACCTTTTCGCTCAACGTTACCGCCGCTTCCGGCTTGCCATGGGCCCTTTCCGCATCGCCATCATAAAGCGGGATGCCATGCAAAGTGGCCATTTCATATTCAACATGGCCGGGCATGATGTCCTTCAGGGCGCGCAGCAGGCCGGTATTGGTGGAGCCTTTGCGCAATGCGCCTGAAATGCCGATGAGCTTCGTCATGCCTGTTCCTTCTTGATACTTGCTAGGGCGGCCATGGCGCGGGTGCGGGCCTGCGCATGGTCCACCATGGGTGCAGGGTAATCTGCCGGAGGATTTGGCATGTTCCAAGGGGCATGGATGAATTCTGCCGATACATGCTTCAGCTCCGGCACCCAGCGTTTCACATAGTCGCCCTGGGGATCAAATTTCACGCCCTGCAGGACGGGATTGAAGATGCGGTAATAGGGCGAGGCATCAGCGCCGGAACCCGCCACCCATTGCCAGCTGGCGGCGTTATTCGCGATGTCAGCATCGACCAACGTGTCCCAGAACCAGCGCTCACCTTCGCGCCAATCAATCTGCAGATGCTTGATGAGGAAGGAGGCCACCACCATGCGGACCCGGTTGTGCATGAATCCTGTCGCCCAAAGTTCACGCATTCCGGCATCGACGATGGGATAGCCGGTCTGGCCCTTTTGCCATTTGTGCAAGTGGTCAGCACTTTTCGCCCACGGCATGTCATCAAATTCAGGGCGGTAGGACTTGGTGGGAAAATCGGGAAACAGCACGAGCAGGTGATTGGAGAATTCGCGCCACAGCACTTCGTTCAGGAATTTTTCGGCGCTGTGGTCGAGCTTGCCCAGCTTGCGGTCCATCGCGGCGCGGATGGCAGACCACGCCTGATGCGGAGAGATTTCTCCCCAATGCAGGTGAGGACTGAGGCGCGAGGTGAGCGGCTGGTCCGGGCGATCACGTCCATCGGCATAATGTTCGAGCGCATCATCGATGAAGCTCGCGAGAGCTTTCTGTGCACCCTGCTCGCCCGGCTGCCAGTGGCCTTCGAAACTCTTGGCCCAATCCGGCTTTGAAGGCGTGAGTTGCCAGTCGTCAAGCCTGTCGGATTTCAAACCGTGTTTGGCGATTTCAAATTTCGGCACAGGCTTTGGTGCACGCGGTTCGCCGCTGGCGAAGCAGGCACGGGAGAAAGGCGTGAAGACCTTGTAGGTTTCGCCCGATCCGTTCTTGATCGCCTCCGGCTCATGCAGCAAAAAGCCGCCGTGGCGATGGCACGTCACATTCAAATCGTCACAGATTTTCTTGACGCAGGATTCCAACGCGGGCGACCAGGGTGCATAGTCGCGGGTGAAATGCAGGCTGGTGGCTTCGGTCTGCTTCAGGACCTCCGCGATCACGTCGTCGGCGCGGCCCTTGCGCAAAACGAGCGGCAGATTTTTACCAAGTGCCGCAAGCGAGTGATGCAGCCACCAACGCGAAGCGCCGCCCCAGCGCCATTCGCCCGGCGTATCATCGTCCAGTACGTAAAGCGGTATGATGGCACCCTTTGCCGCTGCGGCGGTGAGGGCGGGATGATCAGAAAGCCGCAGATCCTGCCGCAGCCAGAGAAGAATGGGTGGTGCCATGAGATCCAATGGTTTGTTACATCCGTAATACGCTGAATGGCGCGTTTGGATCACAAAATTCTGCTGATTACCGGGGATCAGCTGTCGCTGAATTTGTCTGCGCTGCGGGCAGTTGAACCGGCTCACACTCACATCTTGTTGGCAGAAGTGGTGCCAGAGGCCACCACCGCCAAGCACCACAAGAAGAAGATCGTTCTGGTGTTTTCAGCGATGCGGCATTTTGCCGAGGAACTCCGGCGTGCGGGTTGGAATGTCGACTATGTCACGCTTGATGATCCGGAAAATTCGCAAAGCCTGAGCGGCGAGGTAAAGCGTGCGATGACGCGGCATCAGGCCGACACGGCGGTGATGACTGCGCCCAATGACTATCGTTTGCGGGGCGAATTGGCCTTCGTGGAGCAATTGGAGGACAACCGCTTTTTCAGCAGCGAAGCGGAATTCAGGTCTTTTGCTGAAACACACAAAAACCTGCGGATGGAATTCTTTTACCGGGCCCTGCGGCAGAAAACCGGACTGCTGATGGAAAACGGGCAGCCTGTCGGTGGGCGATGGAATTACGATACCGAGAACCGCAAACCGGCAAAGTCCGCAGCTTCATTCGTGCCGCCGCCACGATTTGAGCCCAATGTCATCACGCGGGAGGTGATTGACCTAGTGAAAGCGCGGTTCGACGACCATTATGGTTTGCTTGAGCCCTTCTGGTTTGGCGTGACCCGTAGTGATACGCAAGCCGCCTTCGAGTCATTTTTGAAGAATGCGCTGCCCCATTTCGGCGTCACCCAGGACGCGATGCTGGAGAATGAGTATTTTCTCAACCACAGCATGATCTCGCTCTATCTCAATCTTGGCCTTCTGGATGCTCGCATGATCTGCAAGGCGGCAGAAGCTGCCTATCTCTCCGGAGACGCGCCGCTGGAATCAGTCGAGGGTTTTATCCGGCAAATCCTGGGCTGGCGTGAATATGTGCGCGGCGTTTACTGGATGAAGATGCCGGATTATCTCTCCAGCAATTTCCTGAAGGCGGATGTACCGATTCCTGATTTCTATTGGTCAGGGGACACCGACCTGAATTGCGTGAGCCAAGCTCTGCGACAGACCCATGATGAAGCCTATGCCCATCACATCCAGCGGCTGATGATCACCGGAAATTTTGCGCTGCTTGCGGGCATCAATCCGTTTCAGGTGCATGAATGGTATCACGCCGTCTATGCCGATGCGTTTGAATGGGTGGAAGCGCCCAATACAATCGGCATGGCTTTGCATGCCGATGGCGGGCTGATGGGCTCCAAGCCCTATGCGGCCTCGGCCAATTACATCAACAAAATGTCGAACTACTGCAAAGCTTGCCGTTACGACCCGAAGCAAAGATTGGGGCCTGAGGCTTGCCCGTTCAATGCGATGTACTGGAATTTCATCGGCAAGCACCAGGACGTTTTCAGCCACAATCTGCGCATGGGGCAGATTGTGAATGCCTACCGCAAATTCAGCGCGGATGAAAAACAGGCGATTGCCAATCAGGCAAATGGCTTTATCGGCAGATTGAAGCCGTATTGAACATAAAGATGCCGGACCAAAGGCCCGGCATTTTCATCATTGCAGAGAAATTACTTGGCGGCCAGCTTGGCTGCGATCTTGGCAACGTGTTCGCCCTGCCAGGCGGCAGCTTCGAGATCCTGCTTCGAGGGCATGCGCGAACCATCGCCACCGGTGGTGGTGGAGGCGCCGTAAGGCGAGCCGCCCTTGATGTCGTCATGGCCCATCTGGCCCTGATAGGCGTAAGGCAGGCCGACAATCACCATGCCGTGATGCAGCAGCACCGTGTGGAAGTTGAGGGCAGTGGATTCCTGGCCGCCATGCTGGTTGGCAGCGCCGACCATGACGGAACCCGGTTTGCCGACAAGGGCGCCCTTCATCCAGATGCCGCCGGTCTGGTCGATGAAATTCTTCATCTGGGCGGCCATCATGCCATAACGGGTCGGGGTAGCGAAGATGATGCCATCGTAATCCGCCAGCTCATCCGGCTTGGCCACGGGGGCCTTCTGGTCGGTCTTGTAGTGATAGGCCTTCTGAACATCTTCCGGAACGGTTTCGGCCACGCGCTTCACGTCAACCTTGGCGCCAGCGGCCTTGGCACCTTCAGCGGCAGCGTTGGCCATGGCTTCCATGTGGCCCCAGGAGGAGTAATAGAGAACGAGAATTTTGGTCATTGGTCTTCCTTTCAAAAATCAGATTGTGGCTTGCGCAAGAAGGTCGCGCAGATCGAGGCGGCGGGTGAACATGGTGAGCTTGCCGTCGGGGTCCTTCGGCCACTGGTCCTTGGGGCGATCCCAATAAAGCTCAACGCCATTCTGGTCGGGGTCACGCAGATACAGCGCTTCAGACACACCATGGTCCGAGGCGCCATCGAGGGTGACGCCAGAATCGCGCACGCGCTTCAGCGCGTTGGCGAGGTCGGCGCGGGTGGGATAAAGAATGGCGGTGTGGAACAGGCCTGTCGTGCCGGGTGGCGGCGGCGAACCGCCCTTGCTTTCCCAGGTGTTCAGGCCGATGTGGTGGTGATAGCCGCCTGCTGAAATAAAGGCAGCATCAGTGCCGTACATGACCTGCAGCTCGAAGCCGAGTAAGCCGCAGTAAAAGCCCAAGGCGCGATCAATATCCGCGACTTTGAGATGAACATGGCCGATATGGGTGCCGGCCGGCACGACGTAGCTTGGGGATGTCATATCTGTAACTTTCTAAGTTACCGATAAATACTCTTCCTTAAGACGAATTGCAAGGGCTTGGCCGAAAAAAGTGGATAGCTGAATGGCCGCAGTGGGCAAGGCCTCTCTCATGCGGCAAGATGGTTTTATGACCTTCAAAGCCCCCGCCAATCTCACCATCGTCAACCACCCGCTCGTGCTGCACAAGCTCACTTTGATGCGCGACAAGAACACGCCCACCGCCGTGTTCCGCCAATTGCTGCGCGAGATCAGCCTGCTTATGGCCTATGAAGTGTGCCGCGATCTGCCGATGACCACCCGGCATATCGAGACCCCGCTGGAACCCATGGAAGCGCCGGTGATCAAAGGCAAGAAGCAGGTGATTGTTTCGGTGCTGCGCGCCGGCAGCGGGCTGCTTGAGGGCATGCTTGATCTCATTCCGTCAGCGCGCGTCGGCCATATCGGCCTTTACCGCGATCCGAAGACGCTGCAGCCGGTGCAATACTACATGAAGGTGCCGGAAGACATTGCCGAGCGGGACACATTCGTGGTCGATCCGATGCTAGCCACCGGCAATTCGGTGGCCGCGGCTGTTGACCGGCTCAAGGAAAAGGGTGCCAAGGGAATCCGCCTGGTGACGCTGCTCGCCGCACCGGAAGGCATTGAACGTTTTCACAAAGCGCATCCCGATGTGCCGATTTTCACGGCAGCGGTGGATTCGCATCTCAATGACCATGGCTATATCGTGCCGGGCCTGGGCGATGCCGGCGACCGGATGTTCGGGACGAAATAAGAGACCATTAATCATCACCCCGGTTTGGCCCCGGCGTTAAGGTATTGGGCAAGGAGTGGCGGGATAGGTTAATCCCAATGACCGCCTCCTCCGCCGCCCGCACCGTGATTTTCCCCCGTCCCGATGGCAAGCCCCGCCGCGTCCTCTATGCCGAGGACCAGGAAACCTCACGCGTGGTGACCAAGGCCATGCTGGAACGCATGGGCTTTCTGGTGGATGCCGTGGAAGATGGCGAACTGGCGCTGCATGCCGCCCGCAATGACAATTATGATGTGATCCTGCTCGATATCGAAATGCCGGTGATGGATGGCGTGACCGCTGCCCGGATGATCCGCGCCGAGCTGGAGCATGTGGCGTCCACCCCTATTCTGGCCCTTTCGGCTTTCCTTGCTGATTCCACCGAACATTCGATCTGGCGCGATGCCTTTGACAGCGCGCTTCCCAAACCCACCACCACGCGTGAGCTGTTCAAGGTGATGCATGCGGCCGTAACCTCGCGCGACACCCGTGCCAAGGCAGCAAAGCCGAAACAGGCTGCGCCGAGCATGACGGATTATTTGAATGCGTTGAAAACCAGCCTGCCTTCAGGCCTGTGGCGCAGACTTTCAGCCACGGCGGCGCAGGACATGCATCACCTGGTGAATGTGCTGGGTGCGGCCCAGCAGACCAATGACAAGGACTTGTGTGCCGAAGCGGCGCGGAAGCTGATCCAGATGGCCACGACGTTCGGTGCGGCCAAGGTAGCGGAACTGGCCCGGAATGCCGAAGTTGCGGTGTTGCGCCGCGAAGTCACGAACTGGGCGATGGGGTGAGTTTATGCCTCTGCCTCAAGCAGGGGTAACGGAAATCTTAGTTCTGCAGCGCGCGGGCTTCGAGCGACTTCAGAACCTTCAGCTCTTCCAGGACCTCCGGGCTCATGCCCTGGGTGGCGCCGATTTGGCGGTATTGGCTGGGGGTGGACTTCTTTTTCATGATCAATCTCATTTGCGAGCATTTAAAGCTTGGAACTTAAAACAAGCCTAACCCGCACAGCCTGAATGCCATTGGAAGGCGCTATTCATGGGGCGTTCACCGGGCGAAATCGCGGCATTTGCGTTAAATTACGGCAAGATGATGCGTGACGCAGTATTTCGGCTCTGGACAGGGAATAAAGAGATGTCCAAACTGTAATCAATCATGTGGCAATAGGCCCAGAGTTGGAGGAATTGAACCATGTCTAAGCTGAAAGTAGGACTGATCGCTGGCATTTTGGCGCTTACCGTGGGCGCTGGCGTTTCATTGGCCGCAATGAGCGCTGATGACGCCATCAAGGGCCGCCAGGCCTGCATGAAACAGGGCCATGGTGGGGTGATGAAGGTGGCCGTGCCGATCATGAAGGGCGAAGCGCCTTTTGACGCTGCGGCTTTGAAAGCCGCCTATGATGGCGAAGACGCCGCCTGCAAGGATTGGGACGCGTTCTGGGCGCCCGGGACCGAAAAGGGCACGGTGGAAACCCATGCTTTGCCCGCCATCTGGACGGACAAGGAAGGCTTCGCTGCCGCCGGCAAGGCCTGGTATGACGCCGCCACCAAGCTGCGCGCCGCCACCGATGAAGCCAGCTTCAAAGCTGCCTTCCCCGCCGTGGGTGCCGCCTGCAAGGGCTGCCACGAAAAATTCCGCGCTGCTGACTGATCTCACGCCGCGATGAAACGCACTCTTCCAGCCCTGGCAGTTCTCATACTGCTGGGGCTTGGCTTTTTCTGGTGGATCACCAGCCCACAGCCCTTTGCAGCCGACGATATTCCCGAGCATGTTGCCAATCTCGAAAACGGCAAGCTGATCTTCCATGCCGGGGGTTGCATGTCCTGCCATGCGCCGGGGGCTGACCTGAAGGATGTGGCGGCTGATGTGCCGGCGGGCGGCAAGCCGTTGGTCACCCCGATCGGCACGCTCTATCCGCCTAATCTGACACCCGATCCTGAAACGGGTTTGGGCAAATGGAGTGATGCGGATTTCGTCAATGCCGTGCAGCGCGGACTCTCACCTTCAAACGCGCATCTCATTCCGGCCTTTCCCTATACGTCCTATGCCCACATGAAGGTGGAAGACGTGCTGGATTTGAAGGCCTATCTCGCCTCGCTGCCGCCGGTGGTGAATAAGGTACCGGAAGAACCATTTCCGGCCATTCTGCGGCGCGGCATCGGCGCGTGGAAATGGGTGAGCTTTGACAGCACGCTGTGGAAGCCTGACCCCGCACAAAGTGAAAGCTGGAACCGCGGATCTTACCTCGTCAATGGCCCCGGCCATTGCCAGGAATGCCACACGCCGCGCAATCTTTTCATGGGGTTGAATTCATCCAAGGCTTTTGCCGGCGGGCCGCATCCGGAAGGCAAGGGCAAGGTGCCCAGCCTGCGCTCCCTCGTGGAGCGTGAAAAATACAAGGACGCTGCGGACCTTGTGCTGGCCTTCCAGAATGGTGAGACGCTGGGTTATGAACATATGAGCTCCGGCGGCATGGGCGATGTGCAGAGCAATCTTTCCAAATTGCCCGACGCGGATTTGACCGCAATTGCGGATTATCTGCTCAGCCTGAAATAGACAGAAAGCCCGCCACGCTGCGGGCGGTTTCCTCTGGATATTCCAGTGTGGGGAAATGCCCACAATCCTTGATCAGCACCGCCGTTCCGCGCGGCACGGAAGTCGCGATCTTCATCGCGGTTTCTGCTGGGGAATATTGATCATGCTCGCCCCAGAGGCAGAGGACTGGGCAGGTAATTTTGGAAAGAAGCGGCCAGAGATCGGTGCGATGTGCCATGGCGTCTGACTGCAGGGCAAATCGTTCCGGCCCGCCTTTGCGGCTCATGGCGCGGAAGGCTTCCATGGTTTCAGGCCCGCGCGGACCGGGCAGATGCGAAACGATGTCACCCATTTCCTTCAGCACCACTTCAAACTCGGTACCGCGCACGCGTTCAGACCGTTTGAGGCCGGCCGCCTGATCGACAACTGGGCCTGCGCCCGCACCGATGATGATCAAGACTTTCACGCGCTCAGGCGACGCCACCGCAGTTTCCAAAGCCACGCGGCCGCCGAAGCTGGTGCCCAGCAGGAAGAATTCTTTCGGCGCCTGCGCCAGAACCTGATCGACGCAAGCATCCATACGACTGCCAGAAGCAACCACCACCTTGGTCTCAAGACCGAGTGCAGCATTGAAGGTTTCGTACAAGCCTTCGTCACAACCGAGGGCAGGGATTTCGAGAAGCAGCGTCATGCAGCGATCCTATCATGAAACCAAAACGTCTGGGAGGCGTTGGTTCCGCATAGGAGAACCATCATGCCGCATAAATATTCCGCAGCCGCTGAAAAGAAAATTCACACGGTGATGCACGAATTCAAAGAAGGTGACCTGAAAGGTGGCAACGGTGACCACCCCAAGGTGACGAGCCGCAAGCAGGCAGTGGCCATCGCTTTGTCGGAGGCGCGCGCTGCAGGCAAGAAAGTGCCGCCGAAAAAGAAGTCTCATTAAGTCGGCTTGGCGAAGCATTTGAAGGATGCTTTGAAACTTTGGAATTCGGCGTTGTTGCCGCGAAAGACGTTGAGATCGACAGGCGTTGCAATGCCGGGACGAGCAGCGCTGTCGTGGTATTGCCAAAGAATCCAGCTTCGTTGCCTGTAAAAAGGCGGCAGCCCGATGCTGCGGGCCCATATTTTTTCGCTTGCGCTCAGCCCACTGAGATAGACTTGATCGAAACTCTCATCCGTATAGACCAGAGGTCGGCAACCCGCTTCTGCTTCCACTTTGTCGAGAAAGGCCACAACTTCCTTCGGCACGTCGATAACTGTGGTACCATCGCTGCAGGATTCCATTTTTTCTGCATCAAGCACGGGCGGCAATTGATCGGCGTCTTTCGGCAGTTGCGCCAGAAAGCTCTTGGCCTGTTCCTCTCCGGTTTTGCATTGGGTCAGGAAATGATAGGCGCCGACGAAAAGCCCTGCATCGCGCGCGGCCTTCCAATTTGCGACGAATTGGTCATCCACAAAAGTGCCGCCCTCGGTGGCCTTGATATAGGCGAAGCGGATATCGCTCTTGGCCACCAATGGCCAATCGATCTTGCCCTGATGATGCGACACGTCGATGCCTTTCACACCGGAATAGAGCCAAAAGAAGCCCGCATAATTCCAGCCGAAATAGAGCCCCGCGCCTGCTGCCAGCAACAGGACGAGGATCGCGCGATACACTATGCGGCTGAAACGCTTCATGCGTTGAGTGTTAGCAGGCATCGCCCAAAATAAAAACGCGGCACCTTTCGGCACCGCGTTTGATAACTACTTACCTGAGTAACGCTTATGCGTCGCTCTCGGCATTGGCTTCAGCCGGGGCTTCGCCGCCGGCCTTCTTGGTGAGGTCTTCACCGGTGGCCTGATCGACAGCCTTCATCGAAAGCTTGATCTTGCCGCGGTTGTCGAAGCCCATGAGCTTGACCTTGACCAGATCGCCTTCCTTCACAACGTCCGACACCTTGTTGACACGGTGCGAGGCGAGTTCGGACACATGGATGAGACCGTCCTTGGCGCCGAAGAAGTTCACGAAAGCACCGAAGTCCATGATCTTGACGACCTTGCCTTCATAGATTTCGCCGACTTCCGGCTCAGAGACGATGCCCTTGATCCACTTCAAGGCAGCGGTGATCGCTGCACCCGAAGACGAAGCCACCTTGATGGTGCCGTCGTCCTGGATGTCGACCTTGGCGCCGGTCTTTTCCACGATTTCGCGGATGACCTTGCCGCCGGTGCCAATCACTTCACGGATCTTGTCGGTGGGGATCTTGATGGTTTCGATGCGCGGCGCATGCTCGCCAAGGCCCGGACGGGCCTTTTCGAGGGCTTCTGACATCTTGGTCAGGATGTGCAAACGGCCATCCTTGGCCTGCCACAGAGCAACCTTCATGATCTCTTCGGTGATACCGGTGATCTTGATGTCCATCTGCAGCGAGGTGATGCCTTCAGACGTGCCGGCCACCTTGAAGTCCATGTCGCCCAGGTGATCTTCATCACCCAGGATGTCGGACAGAACGGCAAAGCGCTCGCCTTCCTTGATCAGGCCCATGGCGATACCCGCCACCGGAGCCTTCAGCGGAACGCCAGCATCCATCAATGCGAGCGAAGCGCCGCAGACGGAAGCCATCGAGGACGAACCATTCGACTCGGTGATCTCGGAGACCACGCGGATCGTGTAGGGGAACTGATCCTTCGGCGGCAGCATCGGATGGATGGCACGCCAGGCGAGCTTGCCATGGCCGATTTCGCGGCGGCCGGTGGCACCCATGCGGCCCACTTCACCCACCGAGTAGGGAGGGAAGTTGTAATGCAGAAGGAAAGTTTCCTTGTACATGCCGTCGAGGCTGTCGACATATTGTTCATCTTCACCGGTGCCGAGCGTGGTCACGACCAGCGCCTGGGTTTCACCGCGGGTGAACAGGGCCGAGCCGTGGGTGCGCGGCAGGACAGAAGCTTCAGCAACGATGGCGCGAACCGTTTTGGTGTCACGGCCGTCGATACGCAGGCCGGTATCAAGGATCGAGTTGCGGACGATGTCCTTCTCGAGATGCTTGAAGGCTTCGCCAACCTTTTGCTCGGTCGGGGCCTTGGCGTCTTCCTTGTTGACCAGAGCGGCCTTCACGGCATCCTTGGTCTTGGCAACGGCGTCCTGGCGGTCTTCCTTCTTGGCGATGGAATAGGCAGCGCGCAGGTCCTTCTCGGCGTTCTTCTTCACGGCCTTGAAGAGGGTTTCTTCATCCGGAGGGGTGAAATCGCGCGGGCTGCGGGCAGAGCGTTCTGCCATGCGGATGATGGCTTCGATCACCGGCTGGAAGCCAGCATGACCGAACATCACGGCGCCGAGCATGATTTCTTCCGAAAGCTCCTTGGCTTCCGATTCAACCATCAGCACGGCGTCCTGGGTACCGGCCACCACGAGATCCAGGGTCGATTCCTTCATCTGTTCCTGGGTGGGGTTCAGCACGTATTCGCCATTGATCATGCCGACGCGGGCTGCACCGACCGGGCCCATGAAGGGAATGCCGGAGAGGGTGAGCGCTGCGGACGAGCCCACAAGGGCCACGATGTCCGAGTCATTTTCAAGGTCGTAGGAAATGGTGGTGGCGATCACCTGGGTTTCCACGCGGAAACCTTCCGGGAAAAGCGGGCGGATTGGGCGGTCGATCAGGCGGGAAACCAGGGTTTCCTTTTCAGTCGGGCGGCCCTCACGCTTGAAATAACCACCAGGGATCTTGCCGGCGGCATAGGTCTTTTCCTGGTAGTTCACGGTGAGCGGGAAAAAGTCGATGCCGGGCTTTTCAGCGCGGGCGGCAACGGCGGTGGAGAGAACGGTGGTTTCACCGTAGGTGGCGAGAACCGCACCGTCGGCCTGACGAGCCACGCGGCCCGTTTCGAGGCGAAGTGTACGGCCGCCCCATTGGATTTCTTCAACGTCAATGTTGAACATGTTTTCTTTTCCTTTGTCCTGCGCTGCCGCTTTGTCACCGAGCCTGTGGGCAGCATCCCCTTTGGACAAATCGTTCACGGCCCCATTGCCGCTTTCCGAAGTCGGGGACGCGGGCAGCAATCCGGTGTCTGCCCGCTCGTATATTAGTTTCGTCGCATCTGACGATTTTGGCTTTTCTTGCGAAAAGCCAAAACGCTTTAGCGGCGGATTTCGAGGCGCTTGATCAGGGTCTGATAGCGCGCGTCATCCTTGCTCTTCAGATAGTCGAGCAGCGAACGGCGGGCAGCAACCATCTTCAAAAGGCCACGGCGGGAATGGTTATCCTTCTTGTGGGTCTTGAAATGGTCGGTCAGATAATTGATGCGTTCCGTGAGGATCGCGACCTGAACTTCAGGCGAACCGGTGTCACCGGTCTTGGTTGCGTATTCTTTGACAAGCGCAACTTTGCGCTCTGCAGTCATCGTCATAGTTTCTACTCCGGACATCGGTTAAAGATTGAAAAGTCTCTTGATTTTCAATGCGCCCTGGGAGATTTCGCCTAATCCGACGAGGTCTGTGCCTGAGCGCACCAAAACCGCCGCCTCGCTCACGGGAGCATTTGCTCCACGCAACAGGACCTTTTGGCCCTGTCTCAGTCTGGCGGCATCATTTTCCATAACGGCCAGTGCCGGGATGCCGTCCAGCACGGTCTCAATGGGAAACAAGGCGCCTTGCAGCGCCTCTTGGCCCGGCATATGGCTCATTTCCTCCAGCTTTTCCAGCGAAATCATCTGGTTTTCCGTGAGCCCGCCGACTTGGGTGCGGCGCAAAGCGGCGACGTGACCATAGCAGCCGAGGGTGCGCCCGATATCACGCGCCAAGCTCCTGATATAAGTGCCTTTTCCGCAGACGATTTCAAAATCAGCAAAATCCGCGGTGGCTTCGTTGAGTTTCAATTCCTCAATGAAAACCGGGCGTTCCACCATCACAGGAGCTTCCCCGGCGCGGGCCAGGTCATAAGCGCGCTCACCGTCGATCTTGATGGCCGAAAAGGCGGGGGGAGCCTGCATGATTTCGCCGGTGAACCGAGGCAAAATGGAAGCAATTTGGAGCTCATTGGGACGGTTTGGGGAGGTGGCCGTAGCTGTTCCCTCGAGGTCGTCTGTCGTTGTCTCAGAGCCCCAGGCCACGCGCACCCGGTAAATCTTGCGGCCATCCATCGCCCAGTTCACCGTCTTGGTGGCCTCGCCCAGGGCGATCGGCAGCAAGCCGGTGGCCAGCGGATCAAGCGTGCCGCCATGGCCGGCCTTGTCGGCGTTGAACAGCCAGCGCACTTTGCCCAGCGCCTGGGTTGAGGTCATGCCATAAGGCTTGTCGAGGGCGAGCCAGCCATTGATCTTGAGGCGCGGTTTTTTGGTTGGGCTTGTCATGGTTGCGGCGGGTGATAGCCTTGAACGATGCGCCTTGCCATTGTTTCCGACTTCCACGGATTTTGCCGGCCCTTGAGGAGGTGATTGCGGCTTCCCACTTGGACTTTGGTGACAGCATTGCAGTTGCTTATCCCACCATTGCCAGCAACTTAAGAGATTCGCTGCCCGGACCGCACTGTTCAATGTGTAAACTAGTGCAATCTGGCTTCGGATTGGTGGTGTTCAACCGACACTCGGGTACCACCAACACCCGTTGCCACGACAACTTCGGCCTCTAACTGCTGAGCCAAAGCTTTCACAATCGACGTTCCCAACCCTCCGGTTCGGTGATCTGTAACGCCAGACATGCCGCAACCATTGTCGGACACGGCCAAGGTCCAATCCTCGCCCGAAACCTTGTACTCAACTTTGATTTCACCCAAATCCGCAGGCGGCGGAAAAGCGTGTTTGAGCGCGTTGATGGCGAGTTCTGTGACAACTAACCCCATGCCGACCGCGCGTTCGGATACCACAGCACCTGGATCGGCAAATACACGTATTGTAATTGATCGTCGGTCACCAATCATGGATGCCGCTAAACTCTCACAAAGTCGTGTCAGGTATTCGCCGATCTCAACCTTCTCGCCACTGCCGGATGCTGTGAGCTGCTGTTGCAGGGCTGCAACCGACATAACGCGCCGATGGGCATCCTCCAGATGGCCGCGTGTCTCATCTGACGTCACTTTGCGCGCCTTCAGAAGGAGAATGCTGGCGATGATCTGAAGGCTATTGGCAACACGATGGCTCATCTCGGCCATCAGTGTATCTTTCCGATCACTCAAGGCCTTGAGTAGTCGTTCGTTATTACGACGCTCTGTAATATCCTCGATGGCGAGCAACAATGTCGAATTGGTATCGTTCTTGTAAAAGACTTTTCGAGCATTGAGCAACATCACTCGCGGGCCGAGGCGCGCAAAATTCTGCTCCAGCACAAAATCGTCCATCACATCATGTTCGGGAATGACGCGCTCAAGGAGATGTCGCAGCGCTTCGCTTTGCCACTCACCATTTCCGAGATCATATATTCGATGGCCGATTGTGTCTGATGGCGTGGTCAGGAATTTCGAATAGAATGATCGGCTGGCGGCTACCACCTTCAGGTTTTTATCCAGTACCAAAAGAGCGTCGCGTACGGTGTCGACCATGGCGTGAGCCAAGGTTTTCCCATCTTCCATCGAATCCATTGATACCTGCTGAACACCTTCCCAAGGAAGGAAAGAACAACACTGCGCCCCATTTATGTGAATAGCAAAGACTAAACGGATGAACGCAGTCGAAATAGATGTTCTGTATGACTTAATGCAAAATCATGGCGTCCACGGGTTTAAAGAATTTGCGCGCATAGGCGACTATTTCCCCGTCGCTGGGGTGGTCGACGGTCTCGACGCCGAGAATTTTGGCCTTGAGTTTAGGGCTGTATTTTTCAAGGTATGTCATGAATTCTGTCTTGGCGTTGCCTGGGCCGATTACAAGAACCTCACCTGACTCGGAAACAGCCAAAGCGATTTCATTCATAAAGGCAGGTTCCATAACTTCGTGCCCAGACCCTATTGTATTTGCCTTGTGGTGAAGGTGCATTGCGGTGTCTTGCGCATGCACACTTTGACTATCTTCTTCCCTTGCATTGAAGTGAAAGACCTTGGCCTGGCGGTGGTCGAGCCAGATGACAGCGTGGAAATGTGAACTGCTCATTTTTGAATCCTCCTGGATTACTTAAATTCGATGATGACTTTGAGTGCCTTGGTTTTTGCCGCGTTGCCAAACGCCTCATAGGCATCCAGAATTTTGTCGAATTTGAAATGGTGGGTGATCAGTTTCCTGGGTTCGATCTTGCGGGAAGTGACAGTTTTGAGAAGCATGGGAATCGTGGCCGTATCCACCAAACGCGTGGTAATGGATATGTTGCGATCCCAGAGTTTTTCCAGATGGAGGTCCACCTTCTTCCCGTGAACTCCAATGTTGGCGATGGTGCCTCCCGGTGCGATGATGGCCTGACAAAGTTCAAATGTCGCCGGAATGCCCACAGCTTCGATGGCTGTGTCGACGCCGCGATTTGCCGTGAGCTTCATCAGTGCGTCTAACGCCTGGCCATCGGCACTATTGATCGTGTCCGTGGCGCCAAATTGCTTGGCTACTTCGAGGCGATTGTCATCCAGGTCGATCATGATGATCTGGGCCGGCGAGTAGAACTGCGCCGTCAGCAGCGTTGCAAGGCCAATGGGCCCAGCACCCACAATGGCAATTGAACTTCCCGGCTGGACCTTGCCATTCAGCACACCGCATTCAAAGCCTGTTGGTAGAATGTCACTCAGCATCACCAGGGCCTCTTCGTCCGCACCCTTCTGGATGGGATAAAGGCTGGTATCGGCATGTGGAATGCGAACATATTCGGCCTGGGTCCCATCAATGGAATTGCCGAGGATCCATCCACCGGTGGTGCAATGGGAATACATCTGCTTGCGGCAATATTCACATTTTCCACACGCGCTCACGCAAGAGATGATGACGTGGTCGCCTGGTTTGAAGGCGGTGACAGCCGGTCCGGTCTTGTCAACGATGCCAACGCCTTCGTGGCCCAGGATGCGGCCTGGCTGGCAGGTGGCCACGTCGCCTTTGAGAATGTGAAGGTCGGTGCCGCAGATCGTCGTCTTGGTCATCTTGATGATGGCATCGGTGGGATCGAGAATGACAGGATCTGGACATTCCTTCACGGCCTTGTCCGACGGGCCAATATAGACGAGAGCTTTCATGCGGCGCTTCCTCTGTTGTGAATTGAAGATGAAGCGCCAGGCAGAACGAACGGTGTTCGACACGTCTGCCAGAACAAGGGTGGCTACGACGAGTTTGTTCCCTGACTTTAAAACTTAATTTGCTGATTTGGGCCAAGCGACGGAACAATGAGCCGCTAGGTATTGTTGGATGCGTGATGCGTCCTCAGTCGCCATGAAGAGGCAAGGGCATTGAGACAAGCCAGGTTTAGCCTAGCTTTCCCAGATAATTCGGCGACAGGAGATGATCATGTCCGACAAAAACCTTCAAGACAATGTGATGGCGGAACTGAATTGGGAGCCGCGTGTGAACGCAGCCCATATTGGCGTGACCGCCAAGCAGGGCGTCGTCAGTTTGACTGGCCATGTCGAAACCTATTCTGAAAAGAATGCGGCAGAAGCAGCAGCTTGGCGTGTGAAAGGCGTTAAAGGCATTGCTCAGGAAATCGACGTCCGCCTGCCCAATTCGGTGAAACATACCGATGAACAGATCGCGGAAGCCGCGCTCAGCCGGCTGTCATGGGATGTGACCGTTCCCAAAAATTCGGCTTCTGTGAAAGTCCAGGAAGGTTGGCTTACCTTGACGGGCGAAGTTGAATGGCAGTACGAGAAAAACGACGCTGAATATGATGTGGCACGCCTTCCGGGTGTCACCGGCGTTTCCAACCAGATCACTCTCAGGCCACGGGTTGACACCACCGATATCAGCAACGGCATCCGTACCGCACTTCACCGCTCTTGGTTTTTTGATCCAGACACAATCCGAGTCAAAGCCGATGGCGGGAAAGTCACTCTGAGCGGAACGGCCAATTCCTGGCACGATCGCGAGGTGGCGGGCAGCACAGCTTGGGCCGCGAAAGGCGCAACTTCTGTCCAAAACGACATCACGGTTGCCTTCTAAGTAGATTTGCCGCCGGTTCTCATAGGGTCGGCGGCATTACTTTGGCGCTCTGATGTCAATAGGACCGACGATTGTGGCTAGCGAATCTCGGGTGAGCGCGAACGTGGTTCCACCACGTCTTATGAACTGAACCCTTACGGCACATACGGACGTGTTAGGTTTTCCTGCCGTCCATCGCCAGCAAGCCGATAGCCAGGGGATCAAGCGTGCCGCCATGGCTGGCCTTGTCGGCATTGAACAGCCAGCGCACTTTACCCTGCGCTTGCGTCGAGGTCATGCCGTAAGGCTTGTCGAGGGCGAACCAGCCGTTGATCTTCAGGCGCTGTTTTTTGGTGGGGCTTGTCATGATTGGGCCGGATGATAGCCTTGAACGATGCGCATCGCCATTGTTTCCGACATTCACGGCAACTTGCCCGCCCTTGAGGCGGTGATTGCCAATATCAACGCGGCCAAGCCTGATCTGGTGATCAATCTGGGCGACCTCGTTTCCGGGCCGTTGTGGCCGAAGGAGACGCTGCAGCTTTTGCAGAGCCTCAACTGGCCGACGATCAGAGGCAATTGCGACCGCGCGGTGGGTGCGCATCCGGCGGAGAAGCTTGGCGCATCGGATCGATTTGCTTATGACCGGCTATCTGTGGACGAACGCCAGTGGCTGCGCGACTTGCCCCTCACGCATCAGGTTTCAAAACGGGTCTTCGCCTGTCATGGCACGCCGGATGATGATGACACTTATTTGCTGGAGCGGGTGGAAGGCCAATATCTGGTGACGGCGCCACGCGAAATCATTCTGCAAAAGCTCGGCAAGATCACCACGCCGCTGGTGCTGTGTGGGCACAGCCATATTCCGCAATTCATCCAAGTGGCGGACGGGCGCTTCGTGTTGAATGTGGGTAGCGTGGGCTTGCCCGCGCATGATGCGCGAAACGTGGCGGAGCATGTGTATTTTTCCGAGTCCGGCACACCGCATGCGAAGTATGCCCTCGTGACGGTGCGGGATTCAGGTGGGTTCAATGTGCAGCAGCGTTGCGTGGATTATGATTTCAACGCGGCCGTTGCGAAGGCGGCGGAAGCCGGACGTGCCGACTGGGTACAGGGATTGAAAACAGGTGCGATGACTTAGGTCATGCCCGCATCGCTGCAATCACCGCACGCAGGCCGGCGGAGAGATATTTGCGGGTGGGATAATAGAGATAGAGCCAATCCTCTGGCGGGCACCAGGACTCGAGACAGCTGACCAAAGTGCCATCCTTCAGATCGCGGACCGCACGGCTTTCCCACACGAAGGCGAGGCCCATTCCGGCGCGGGCCACCTGCACCAGCAATTCATGATCATCGGAGGCAAATGGCCCGCTGGGTTGGAACTCTACCGCCTTGCCATCCTTCTCGAACACCCAGCTATAGCGCACGCCGCTGGGATAAAGATTCTGCATACAGATATGGTTTTTGAGATCTGCCGGCATGCGCGGCTTGCCGTGCTTTTTGAAATAGTCTTTTGAACCCACCAATACGAAACGCAGGCGGGGTTTGATTTTCACTGCCGTCATGCCATCGCGCAGGCTTTCGCCCAGTCTAATGCCGGCGTCAAAACCATCCTCCGCGATATCAACCAGCCGGTCGGTGGCTATGACTTCGAGGGTGAGATTAGGGTTGGCCTTGATAAGCGGCCCAAGCACCGGACCGATCACGAAGGGCGCAATCGAACTTGGAACATTGATGCGCACTTTGCCGAATGGCGTATCGCGAAACTGATTAAGCCCATCCAGTGCTGAACCCATGTCCAGCAAGGCCGGCGAAAGCCGCGCCACCAGCACGCTGCCCGCATCCGTCAGCGAGACGCTGCGCGTGGTGCGATTGAGCAGGCGCAAGCCGATGCGCGCCTCCAGATTGCTCACCGCGTGGCTGATGGCAGAAGCCGTAACACCGCGCTCCTCAGCCCCACGGCGGAAATTCTTGTGGCGCGCCACGGCATCGAAGGCCGCAAGTTCGGAAAGATCGGTCACCCGCATTACTGAACAAGACTCATCATTTAAACGATGACAAGCAATCTAATCAGAACAATCACAATGCGCAATAAGTCTCCTCACGCACTGATCATCACTGCGCAATTCAAGGAGAAATATCATGGCCGATTTCATTCCGCCCGCCAAAAACACCACATCCGATTTTGCCGATATGCGCGGCCACCATGTGGCCATCCGCACGCCGGATTATCCTTCCGCCAAGGCCTGGTATGTCGAGAAGTTGGATTTCCGCGTGGTGGCAGAATGGCCTTATGCAGATGAGCAGTTGGCCTATCTGGCGCCCGCCACTGACGATCATTTCTATATCGAAATTCTCGGCGGCGGCGAGCCTGCTCCGGTGGAAGCGCGGCCCTATACAGATCTGGGCGACAGCCTGAAATATCGCGGGCTGCACCATTTCTGCCTGAACGTCACAAGCGTTGACGAGACCGTGGCCAAGCTGCGCGCGCGTGGTGTGAAGATTGTGACCGAGCCCTTCATCCTGCCGGTGATCAGCCGCAAGCTTGCTTTCTTCTGCGATCCGTTCGGAAACCTGATTGAGCTGGCGGAAGTTCTGGCCTGATCCCAGACGCCCTTCTTCCCCTGTGGAAGAAGGGCGAACTCAATCACTCGCCGCATTCAAATGGAATCTCATTGTTCCATTTGTGCTTGCCGGAGGTGATGACGATTTTTAGATGTTGGCAGGTTACGTCGCGTAGCAAGAAGGCTTTGCTTGAATCTGCTTCGCCAACGAAGGTGAGATAGAAGTTCTTCAGTGCGTAGACCTGCTTGCCATCCTTGTCGGTGACTTTGATCGACGGTCTGTCCGGCTTTTTCGCCTGCGCGATTGTTTTGAAATGTGCCACCAGCAGCACGTCATCGGCGCGCGCACCGTCACTGGCGATAACGGTATTCCACAATGCGGGCTTGGTGGTGATCAGGTCGTCCGACAGCTTTCCGTCTCGGCTCGAAATCAGGAAGGCTTCCAGCTTGTCGAGAGTGACTTGTTCTGCCTGCGCTGCGCCTGAGAGTGTTGCCATCAAGATCATTGAGAACAACAGGCGGCGCATGCTCAATCCTTCTTGTCGAGATCCCGCTGCACTTCGGGTTTGTGCAGGATGTCGTCGATCTTGTTGGCGTAATCGAGCGAGGTGTCGATGCGGAAACGGATTTCCGGGGTGAAGCGCATTTCAAGCTTGGGCGCCAAAAGTCCGCGGATGAATTTGCGGTGCTTGTTCAGCACGTCGAGCGCCTGTTTTTCCTTGCCTACAATCAAACTGCGCATGAAACATGTGGCAATTTTCAGATCGGGCGAGAGCTGCACTTCGGTAATCGTCGGGGCGAGCCGGTCAATCTCCGGATCGCCCACATCGCCACGCTGGATGACTTGCGCCAGCGCATGGCGGATCAATTCGCCGGCGCGAAGCATTCTTTGGGATGGTGCGGAACCTGCCATAGATTGTGACATAGTGAAAATGGAGCCGCACTTCAACCCGGCGTCGATTGACAGGTTTAACGATTGAACTAGCGTGGGCGCCCAGCCTTTGCCAGGAAGCCAACATGCTCAATCTTGATGCCCGCTATTATGTTTCACCGGACACGTTGTTGAAGGAGCGCAGCTCGATCTTTGCGCGCAGCTGGCAGCATCTGGGGGCGGCCTCGCAAGTGGCTGAGCCCAATGCCTATCTGGCAGCGGATATTGCGGGCTACAAGATTTTCGTTTTGCGCGGCAAGGATGGCGTGTTGCGCGCCTTCAAGAATATGTGCCGGCATCGCGGCGCGCAGCTGCTGGAAGATGGCAATGGCAAATGCAACGGGGTGCGCTGCCCCTATCACCAGTGGCTTTACAACGACAAGGGCGACTTGTTGAGCGCACCTTGGTTTGGCGACAAGCCGCCCATCGTGCTGGAAGACTGGCCGCTGGAGGCCATCCATGTGGATGTATGGCGCGGGCTGCTGTTTGCGGCGCTTGATCCGGAGATGAGCCTGATCGAACAGCTGGGTGCGCTGCCGGAAGAATTGGCTGATGAGCCGATCGAGACCTACATGCTCGACAGGCAGGACAAGGTGGAGTTTGACGCCAATTGGAAAGTCTATACCGACAATTTCGTTGAGGGCTATCACATCCCCGGTATTCACCCGGGCTTCTTTGCGGCGATTGATTTCAAGCAGTTTGCAACGACGGCGCATAAAGGCTTTGTGCGGATGACCTGCCCGCCGCGCGAGGACTTGTTTTATCGCGGCAAGTGGCTGTGGATGTGGCCGAACTGGACGCTGAGCCTGTTTGAAGGCGGGATGAATACATCGCGCATCAATCCGCTGTCAGTGGGGCGCACCGAGCAGCTCTACAATTTCTATTTCGATGATCTGACACCCGCCACCAAGGCGGCGCGCGACAAGACGATCGCCGGGAACCTGGCGGTGGTGCAGGAAGATTGCGATGTGTGCGCCGGCACCCACAAGAACTACGAGACGGGGATGTTCACCACCGGGCCGCTCTCGTCACGGCATGAAGAGGGCGTGCATTATTTCCAGCAAAGGGTGGCCGGGGCGCTGGGGATCTGAAACCCGAGATTGCTGAGAAAATTCCACCTTTCTTCACCATTTCCCACCACGGATTCTTAAACAGGGTCGGTTACGCCTTGTGGTTTATAGTGGGAACCCGATGACCAAGGTTACGAATGAACAACAGTTGCCCGCCGGCGTGGGCCTGTCGGAAATGGTCAGTGCGCTCAGCTATGCGCTGGACATCAGCGAAGGCCATGCCACCGGGCATTGTGTGCGCGCCTGCTGGATTGGCTTTCACATTGGCCGTGAAATCGGCATGCGGCCGAAGGATTTGACCAATCTCTATTATACGCTGCTTTTGAAAGATGTGGGCTGCAGCAGCAATGCGGCCCGCATTTGCAATCTGTATCTCGCTGACGACATCGCGCTGAAACATGATTTTCAAAAGGTGAATGACAGCCTGCCGCAGATCCTGCGCTTCGTGCTGTCGCGCACCGGCGTGCAGGCCAAGCTGGCCGAGCGTTTCCGCGCACTGGTCAATATCGCGATGAATGGCGGCACCATTGCCAAGGAGCTGTTCCACACACGCTGCCAGGCGGGCGCAGACATTGTGCGCCAGATGCGCTTCCCCGAAGCGGTGGCCAAGGGTGTGATGGATCTCGACGAGCACTGGAACGGGGAAGGCCAGCCCGCCAAACTTGAACGCGAAGAGATTTCTCCGCTGGCGCGCATCGCCCTCGTGGCGCAAATCTGCGATGTGTTTTACACCAGTGGCGGCACGGCAAGTGCGATGGCCGAGTTGCGTGCGCGTTCCGGCACATGGTTTGAACCGCGCCTTGTCGAAGCGTGCGAACGCGCGGCGAAAATCCCTTACTTCTGGTCCATTCTTGACTCGGCGGATTTGAACCGCGAGGTGGTGAACCTGTTGCCGCCAGAAGAGCGCATGGCCGTCGATGATGATTATCTTGACGACATTGCCGCGGCTTTCGCCAAGGTGATCGACGCCAAGTCTCCCTATACCAATGGCCACAGCGAACGCGTAGCCCTGTTCACCGACATGATCGCGGAAAAGTTGAAGCTTGATGATGCGCACCGGCGCCGCTTGAAGCGCGCGGCCTTGCTGCATGATATTGGCAAGCTTGGTGTGTCCAACCAGGTGCTCGACAAGGCTGGGCAGCTGGACGAGGCTGAATGGGCTTCGGTGAAGAACCATCCAACACTGGGAGAAACCATTCTCTCACGCTTGAGCGTGTTCCAGGAACTGGCCCGGATCGCTGGTTCGCACCATGAAAGGCTTGATGGCACGGGTTATCCGCGCGGATTGAAGGGCGATGAGATCGATCTGGACACGCGCATTGTCACCACTGCCGATATTTTCGACGCATTGACCGCAGAACGGCCTTACCGCGCTGCGCTGCCGCTGGAGACGGCCTTCGACATCATGGAAAAAGATGTGGGAACGGCGGTCGATCCTACGTGTTTTGCTGTGCTGAGATCAGCCTTCCAGCAATTGGGCAAAATTGCAGCCTGAGGCGGGATATCATATATATCTCATTGTTTTATAAGTATTTTTTAAAATTTTTATTACTGTCTTTGTTTCGGCACAGAAATGCTGCTACATTCACGGTATGTTCTTCGTTGATTTGCGTAAAATGCCAAGAGTAACTTTCCGTAAGTTGGGGCGTCACCAAGCCACTGGCATGGCGCATATTCCCATGGATCGCCGGCTGGACAGCCACATCGAAATCGACAGCCGGCTGAAAGGCCGCGAAAAATTTGAAACCATTTTGCATGAAGCGCTGCATCTGGCGCTTCCGCATCTGTCAGAAGAAGACGTTTTGAAAGCCGCACGGTTTCAAGCGCTGGTGACCTGGTCTGAAGGCTACCGGCACCGCAACAAGCCGAATTCTTCGTCGCAGTAAGCTTGCGCTTCGGCTTTTAATTTACAGCAGGTCTGCCTCAACGCCTGTGATCAGGCCATCTTTGTTGAAGGCGAAATTCAGCATTCCCTTTTCGTGGCCGAAATCTCCGGTGAAATCCACATGAGCGTTGGCGTGGGTCGTGTCGATGATCTCGATTGCGTCCAGTTGGGTGACGGTGTGGTAGCCGACGAAATATTCTTCGAAATATTCGCGGAGGCCGGACTTGCCCTTGAACTTTTTACCCACTGACCTCTCGTCGATCACAGCCTTGGCGGAGAAGAGTGTGAGCGCCACCTCAACGTCGAAAGCATTCATGGACGTGATGAATTTGGTGATGGTGGTTTCCATGGTGGACTCCGGGATGCGGTGAAGAGACAAAAAAGGCAGCCGCTGGGGCTGCCCTTTGAATTTGACGAGTTGCTGAATTACGCCAGCGTTCTCGCAACCTTCTCGACGCGGAAGCATTCGATGACGTCGCCGGCGCGCATGTCTTCGTATTTCTCGAAAGCCATGCCGCATTCCTGGCCTGACGGCACTTCGCGGACTTCGTCCTTGAAGCGCTTGAGCGTGGACAGCGTGCCTTCGTGGATGACCACGTTGTCGCGGATCAAACGCACCTTGTTGCCACGCTGCACCGAGCCTTCGGTGACCATGCAACCTGCCACCTTGCCGACCTTGGTGATGTTGAACACTTCCAGGATCTTGGCGTTGCCGATGAAGGTTTCGCGCAGTTCCGGCGCCAATTTGCCGGCCATTGCTGCCTTGATGTCGTCCACCAGGTCATAGATGATGTTGTAGTAACGCACTTCGATGCCCTGCTGCTGGGCGGCATCACGCGCCTGCGCATTGGCGCGGACGTTGAAGCCGAGCACAACAGCACCCGAGGCTGCGGCGAGCGAGATATCGCTTTCGGCGATACCACCCACGGCATAATGCACCACGCGGGCCTTGATCTCTTCGTTGCCGATCTTTTCCAGCGCCTGGACGATGGCTTCGGCAGAACCCTGCACGTCGGCCTTGACCAGGATCGGGAATTCCTTGCGGCCCGATGCGCTGATCTGCGTCATCATCTGCTCGAGCGACGAGCGCACGGAAGACGAGCCGCGCTTTTCGCGCTTCTGGCGTTCGCGGAAATCAGTGATCTCGCGGGCACGGGCTTCATTCGGCACCACGTCAAAACGGTCACCCGCTTCTGGTGCGGAGTTGAGACCCAACACTTCCACCGGGAATGACGGCGGAGCGTCCTTGACCATCTGGCCCTTGTCGTCTTGAAGCGCGCGTACGCGACCCCAGGCGCCACCGGCCACGAAAATGTCACCCAGCTTCAGCGTTCCGCGTTGCACGAGCACAGTCGCCACAGGGCCACGGCCCTTGTCGAGCTGGGCTTCCACCACGAGGCCTGAGGCTTCGCGGTTCGGATTGGCGCGCAGGTTGAGAACTTCGGCTTGCAGCAGGATGGTTTCGAGCAGCTTGTCGAGATTGGTGCCCTTCAAAGCGGAGACTTCCACATCAAGCGTGTCACCGCCCATGCTTTCCACCACAATGTCATGCTGCAGCAAATCGGTGCGCACGCGCGTCGGGTTGCCGCCCGGCTTGTCGATCTTGTTGATGGCGACGATGATCGGAACACCAGCCGCTTTCGCGTGATTGATCGATTCTACCGTCTGCGGCATCACGCCGTCATCGGCAGCGACGACCAGAATGGCAATGTCAGTGGCTTTGGCGCCGCGGGCACGCATCGAGGTGAAGGCTTCATGGCCCGGCGTGTCGATGAAGGTGACAAGACCGCTGGTGGTTTTGACCTGATAGGCACCGATATGCTGGGTGATGCCGCCGGCCTCACCGGAAACAACATTGGTCTTGCGGATGGCGTCGAGCAGCGAGGTCTTGCCGTGGTCAACGTGGCCCATGATGGTGACGACGGGCGGACGCGACACGAGTGTGTCTTCGGCATCCTCACTACCATCGAGGCTGTCCACGACGTCTGTTTCGGAGACGCGCTTGACCTTGTGACCCATTTCTTCGGCGATGATCTGGGCGGTATCGGCATCGATCACGTCATTGATCTGATGCATCTGGCCCTGCTTCATCAGCAGCTTGATGATGTCCACGGCGCGTTCGGCCATGCGGTTCGACAGTTCCTGAATGGTGATGGTTTCAGGAATGATGATTTCGCGCGACGATTTTTCCGTCGGCATCTGGAAGCCCTGGGCCTGCTTCTTCAAACGTTCGGTACGGCGGCGGAAGGCGGCGACCGAATGGCCACGTGCATTCTCGTCCTCGTTCAAAGCATTCTCAACCGTCAGGCGGCCACGGCGCTTGTCAGCGTCAGCCTTGGTACGGGTGGGTGCGGGAGCCGGGATGACGCGCTTGACGGTGGAGAAACCACCGGGGCGCACGCTGGTCTTGGCACGTGGCTTGGATTCATCTTCGTCCTGCTGGTCACGCGCCGAGGGTGCCGACTTTGGTGCAAGGCGCTTGGCAGCTTCATCGGCCTTCTTGCGGCCCTCTTCTTCGACACGGTGACGGTCATCGTCTTCGGCCTTGCGCTTGGCAGCGGCGTCACGTTCAACCTTGTCATGCTCGTCCTGGATCTTGCGACGAACGGCTTCTTCTTCCTGGCGCTTGCGGTCTTCAGCTTCGCGCACGCGCGAACCGGCAAGCGCGCGTTCACGCGCTTCACGTTCTTCAGGGCTCAGGGTGCGCAGCACCACGCCGGGGCGCGGCGGCGTGGGCCGTGACTCTGGCGGACGCGAGCCCGGCGTCTGTTCGACCACGCGGGGCGAGGGTGTCAATTTCGGTTTTTCTTCAGCCACCGGGTTGGTGGTGGTCGCAGCGGGGCGGTCATCACCGAAGCGCTTGCGCTTGGTTTCAACAACAACGGTCTTCGTGCGGCCGTGGGCAAAATTCTGCTTCACCCGCGATTGATCGACCGCAGGGCGCTTCAAGCTCAGGGTATGGCCACCGGGGCGGGCACCTGAGGTATCATTCGGGTTATTCGTGTCGCTCATGCGGTATTAATTCAAACCTTTGATTTTCAAATTCTCGTACTGCGCCAGACCGCCCGCTAAATCCAGCAAATTCCGGGCCTGGCCGCCCTCATTTACGGCGGCATGTACCACATTTTCGCGGCCAAATGCCAAGTCCAATTCCTGGGGGACGAAGAAATCCAATATAACACAGTCCGGGCCCGCATGGCGGTTCAGCTTTGCCGCACCGTCGGGGGAGGAACCTGCTACATGGATCAGAACCTTTACATGGCCCTTCCCCAGCGCATCTTCAACCTTGCTGTTACCGGACGTTGCCAGACCAGCTTTGCGGCAGAGTGACAGTGCCTGCACCACATCCTTACGGATCAGCACGCCTACCAGATCAGGCAGCCCCGGGTCGGCCTTGGCTTCCTTGTCCAGCGCGCGGGCGAAGGAATTGCGCTTGAGCGCCTCCCCCAACGTCTCACGGGATTTTGACACCCAGCAGCCACGGCCTGGCAATTTGCGTTTCAGATCAGGCACCACCTGCCCCTCCGGAGAGAGGACAAAGCGGATCAGCTCGGTATCAGGCTTTTGAACGCGAGTGACGATGCAGGTCCGCTCTGGCAAGTTGGTGTCATCCTCCAAATCAGGGGTTTGCCTCTTCGACCGGTGCTTCTTCCGCGGCCGGAGCTTCGATCCAGCCCAAGGCCACGCGGGCCCGGAGGATCATGTCCTGCGCTTCCGACGAAGAAACCTCAAAGCCGGTCAAGGCACCCGGATGCTTGGTGGTTTCGCCGTTCTTGCGTTCGTTCCAGCCGATCAGTTCGTCGGTGGCGCAATCAGCGAAATCTTCCAGCGTCTTGACGCCTTTTTCGCCAAGGGCGACCAGCATGGCGGGGGTGAGGCCTTCAAACTGCGCCAGATCATCGGCAACGCCGAGGGCCTTGCGCTTGTCTTCCAGTTCGGTGGCTTCGCGCTGCAGGAATTCGCGGGCGCGGTTCTGCAGTTCTTCCGCCGTGGCTTCGTCCAGACCTTCGATGGAGGAGATTTCGCGCGGGTCTACCAAAGCAATTTCCTCAACCTTGTCAAAGCCTTCTGATGCCAAGAGCTGGGCCAGCGTTTCGTCCACGTCGAGGGCCGCAACGAAGCGGTCGGTACGGGCGGCGAATTCCTTCTGGCGGCGTTCACTTTCCTCGGCCTCGGTCAGGATGTCGATATCCCAGCCGGTGAGCTGCGAGGCCAGGCGCACATTCTGGCCGCGACGGCCGATGGCGAGCGAGAGCTGCTCATCCGGCACCACGACTTCAATTCGCTCGGCTTCTTCATCGAGCACGACCTTGGAGACTTCAGCCGGGGCCAAAGCGTTGACCACAAAGGTGGCCACATCCGGCGACCACTGGATGATGTCGATCTTTTCGCCCTGCAGCTCGTTCACCACGGCCTGCACGCGCGAACCGCGCATACCGACACATGCGCCCACGGGATCAATCGAGCCATCCTTGGAACGCACGGCGATCTTGGCGCGCGAAGACGGATCGCGGGCAACAGACACAACATCCACCACGCCGTCATAGATTTCCGGCACTTCCTGGCCGAACAGCTTGGCCATGAATTGCGGATGAGTGCGGCTCAGGAAAATCTGGGGGCCGCGCTGTTCGCGGCGCACGTCATAGACATAGGCGCGGATACGGTCGCCCTGGCGCGGGGTTTCGCGCGGCAGGGTTTCGTCACGGCGGATGATGCCTTCGCCACGGCCGAGATCGACGATGACATTGCCATATTCGACACGCTTGATGATGCCGGAGATAATGTCGCCGATGCGGTCCTTGAATTCGGCATACATGCGCTCACGCTCGGCATCGCGCACTTTCTGCACGATGGTCTGCTTGGCGCTCTGGGCGGCGATGCGGCCAAATTCGATCGGCGGCAAAGCTTCGGCGATATAGTCGCCAACCTGGGCGGCCGGGTTCTTCTTCGAGGCTTCCACCAAAGTGATCTGCTTGGCGTCATCTTCCACCGCTTCGACCACCAGCAATAGGCGGTTCAGGCGGGTTTCACCGGTGCGCGCATCGATTTCGGCGCGGATTTCATTTTCCTGGCCATAGCGGGCCTTGGCGGCCTTGGTGATGGCCTCTTCCATCGCTTCCAGCACGATCGATTTGTCGATCGACTTTTCGCGGGCCACTGCATCTGCGATCTGCAGCAGTTCAAGACGGTTGGCGGAAACAGCTGTGTTGGCCATGATTATTCCTCTTCAGAGCCTTCAGGATTGATTTGGTCTTCGTCGATTTCAGCGCCGTCGCCATAGGCTTTGGCAGGCAGGCGCGATTTGGCGTCTTCGATCAGATGATCGGTGAGAACGAGATTGGCTTCGGCAATATCAGCGAAGGGCACGCCGACCAGCAGCTTTTCGCCACCTTCCGGATTGTCGATGAACAAGCGCACTTCGCCTTCGTGGTAGCCTTCAAGATCACCACGGAAGCGCTTGCGGCCAGCTTGGGCCACAGCCATTTCAATCTTTACCACATGGCCGGCCCAGCTTTCAAAATCAGACGGGCGCACCAGCGGGCGGTCAATGCCCGGCGATGAAATTTCGAGATGATATTTGGCCGAGATAATATCTGCGACGTCCAGCATCGGCGAGAAAGCGCGGCTGAAATTTTCGCAGTCATCAATGGTAAAAGTACCATCCGGGCGTTCCGCCATGATCTGCACGGTGGAGCCGAACGTCTTGATGCGCACCAGCCTGAAGCCCATGTCGGCCAGTACCGGTTCTGCCAAAGCGGCCACGCGCGCGGCGGGGCCTTGTTCTCGTGAAAGTCTCTGTTCTTCCATTTTTACGTACAAAAAAAGCGGGCCCCTCGCGGGACCCACTCCATCATTTCTTCGATGTGAGTGAATTCTTGAGGCGCATATAGCGCCCCATTCACCAAAACACAAGGGGCTTAGGAAGCGGCTCCAAATCGGGTGCCGGCATAGGGCGATTGCGGCTTGCGCGCTGCATTCTGGGTGAAGAACGAAACCAGCAGCAGCACAAACATGATCACCGCCGGCTGCCAGCCGGGCTGGCCGGATGTGACGTGAGCGGAGAAGGCCAGCGGCAGATGAAAGAACATGCCGGCATAGGCCAGGTCACTCAGCGCCACTGAATAGCGCGAGAGGATGGCGACGGGGCCGAGCACCTTTACGATGGGCAGCAAATAAGTGAGGTAAACCGGATAGCCCAGTTTCGGGAACATGTCGGCCACCATGTCATGGGCGAATGTGTACATCACTGCGCCGGCCAGATAGCCGAGGCACAGCAGGCCGGTGGCGATCCAATAGATCCATTTTGTCTTGTTCATTGCGGGTTCCATTTCTTTGTAACTTTATTTGTTACAGATACCAGTATTTGTTGTTACCCTGCAAGTCCTTATTTCAGTCATCCGCGCAGAATGGCGACCAGAGCTGCCGCAACGAATCCCATGATCAAGCCGGCCCATTGGCGTTTGGTGACCAGCATGGTGACCAGTGCAACCAGTGCGCCGACGACATTGGTGATGCCACCGGCGAAACAACTGGCGGCGACGAAGGCCACGAAAAGATTGGCGGGGGCGAGGCGCAGGAAGCGTTGTGCCTGGCTGTCGGCGGGCAACAGGCCCGCAGTGAGATAACCTCCGGTGCGCAAGGCATAGGCGACGAGGCCGACACAGCAGACGGCGGCGATAATGTGCCAATCAGTCATGATCGCCACGCACCATGCTGTAAAGCGTGCCCACGCTGCCGCCCGCGATCATCGCCCAGCCCGCACCCAGAAAAGGTGCTGCAGCGAGGCCTGCTGCTGCCGACAACGCCCAGGGCAGCACCGACCTTTTGCCCCGCCATTGGGCCGGCAAGAGGACTGCGATGAAAGCCAACGGGAGAACAGCGGTGGCCGCAATAATCGTCGGCGTTGGGGTGAGTGGCAGGAGATAGCCGATGCCCGTGCCGGCGGACCATCCGATCCAGCCCGGCAGGCTGAGGCCGAAAAAATAGCCCGCATCGGGGCGGTTGGTTTTGACGTCAGCCGTGGTCAGCATCCAGGATGCATCCGACATGAAAAACAGGAGGGGCAGCATCAGCCATTTGCTGAAGCGGCCGAAGGACTGCTGCAGATTGGCACCCATCACCAGATAGCGCGCATTGGTGGCCACGCAGGCCAATATCAATGCTGCGATGGGCGGTGGCAGCGTCCACAGGCCCAGCGTGACCGCCTGCGCGGTTGACGAATAGACCAGCAGGCTGAACAGCACCGATGCAAACAGGCCGAATTCAACACCTTTGTAGGCGATGCCCAGAAGGACAGCGGGAACACCGTAAGCCAGCAGGAACGGGAAGCCTGCGATCAGCCCGCGGCGGAAGGCAGCGGCGGTGAAGGCAGGTGTGGAAGGAGTCTGATCAGCAGTGTCAGTTGTCATCGGCTTATATGAAACGCACGGAGGCCGAATTGCAACGCTAGTAGTGATACCGGCACTGGGCGATTTGCAGTGTGCCACTTTCCACCCGGTAAACCAGCCTGTGTTCTTGGTCGATCCGTCTTGACCACCAGCCCTTGAGATTGCCGCGCAGCGGCTCGGGCTTGCCAATGCCCTGAAAGGGTGACCGGGTGCATTCCTTGATCAGCGCATTGAGACGCAGCAGCGTCTTTTCATCCGTGGCCTGCCAGTGGAGATAGTCTTCCCAAGCGGTTTCGGAGAAATGAAGCTTCACTCCTTGAGCTTTCGCTGCTTTCCACCCGTTTTTTCGAGCTGGGCAATGCTCTTGGTCAGGCGGGCGGCATTTGCCGGTGAGCGCAGCAGATACAGCGTTGCCTCATAGGATTCGAAATCCTCCAGCGACATCAAAACAGCAGAAGGCTTGCCGCTGTCACGGGTAATGACCAAGGGCTGATGGTCGGCGTGAACCGCATCCAGCGAAGAGGCCAGGTTTTTCCGGAGTTCTGAAAATGATGTCGTGCGCATGGCCGCAAAGTACTCATTCAAGTACATTAATGCAAGGGCTGTCTAAGCCGGCGCCACCTTCTGCCTTTGCGGCCAGGACGAAGCGATGATGGCGATCAGGATCAATGCGCCACCGATAAAGGCCGCCCGGGAAGGCCATTCAGCGAAAGCCAGCCAGGCCAGAAGCGGCTGCACCGGCACTTCGAGATTGCTCATCAAAGCCGCTTCGCTGACCGGCAGCAATTTCGAACCTTCGTTAAGCAGGATGGCGGCCAGCGCGAAGACCAGACCGAAGACGGCGAGAATGCCGATTTCCGGCAGCGGCGTGTTGAAGGGATCGCCCCAGATCAGGCAGGGCGGCAGCACCAGCAGTGATGACATCACCGTCACGCCTGCTGCGGGAATATCAGGATATCTGCGGAAGGTAGAAAGGCCGATGGCAACTGTGCAAGTCATCCAGAAGGCCAACAGATCGCCCGCAATATGAACCGTTCCAAAAGAGCCTGCGCCAATGATGGCCACGCCTGCCAGCGCCAACACGCTGGCCGCCATCACGATGGTGCGCGGCCATTCGCGGAACCACAACCAGGCCACCAAGGCGGTGAGCATCGGGGCCACGCCATAGATCAGCGAGACATTGGCAATGGAGGTGAGTTTATAGGCCTGGATATAGGCGATGGTGCCTGACGCCCAGAAAAAGGCATTGATCCAGCCCGGCCAACCCAGATTGAAAATCTGGCCCTGCAACTTGCCGCGCCGCGCCATGAAGGCGACAGTGAAAATTACCCCGAATACGCCGCGCCAGAAAATTACATCCCAGCCCGAGACGGAGACGCTGCGGGTGAACAGGCCCGGTGTTGAAAACAACAGAGCCGAGACGGCGACAGTGATGAGGCCTTTGGTGTGCGAGGTCATGATGATCAGGGTGCCCTTACGGGTGCTGCCTGTCAAAGCATGTCAGCAGGATCAAGCGAGTGCGGCGCCGATGATGGCTTGCAGGCCTTCTTCATCCACCAGTTCGGCCGCACGGGCGGCGGCAAACCATTTGCGGCGGCGCTCGTTCTTTTCGGGCCATTCATCGAGAACTTTTTCGACTTCGAAGGGATAGACAACCACTTCGCAATCCAGATCGCCGGAACTGCGGCGCTTTACATAATGATAGATGCCGATGGATTTGCGGCCCACTTCACCTTTGATACCGGCTTCCTCGAAAGCTTCAATGGCGGCAGCGTTCCAATCTTTTTTGCCCTTCATCGGCCAGCCTTTGGGAATGACCCAGCGCCTGGTCTCGCGAGAGGTGATCAGCAAAACCTCAAGCACCTTGCCTTCGCGCCGATAGGGCAAAGCAGCAACTTGCTTTTCGGGGAGGTTTTTCGCCATGAAACTTAAGCGCGGCCAGACAGATGAGAAAGTTGAGAAGTAACGCGCAAAGTCAGTGATTCCTATGCATATCGAATGGAATTTATGGCCAACACAAAAACCGATTATGACAGTTATATGACAGTCATTTCAATCGTCCACAACACCGGCGAGTTATGAACAGCTGATCACCAGACGGGCAGACTGACCAGGATGGCGCAGGCGATGATCACAAAGCAGATGTTACGGAAGAATTGTGGCGAGGCCTTGCCGAAAAGCCGCGTGCCAAGAAAAGTGCCAATGCCATAGACAGGGCCCGTGACGAGGGCGATGGCTGCCAGATGCCAATTGAACAAGCCGTGCCAGGCATAGACGACAATCGATGTGACGGAGCCCAGCGCGAAGAATGCAATGACATTGGCACGCAGCACCTCTGGTGCCGTGCCGGTGCCGAACCAATAAGCGATGACTGGCGGCCCGCCAATCTGCGCAATGCCGCTGAAAATGCCAGAGACGGCCCCGACCAGGCTGGTGACGAAGGCCGAGGGCTTGCCATGGTAACGCCAGCCCGACATCAGCAGCACGAGCATGGCGGTGACCATAAAGGAGATCAGCCAACGCAGGGGCAGCAGTGGCATATTGGCGAGGATGGTGGCGCCCAATGGAATGCCGATCAACGCGCCGGAAAACATCCACATCACATCACGCCGATTGGCAATGCGTGTCGCGCGCGGAATGAGATGAGCGGAGAATACGATATCAATCAAGACGAGGAGTGGCGGGGCGGCCTTGGGATCAATGAACACGCTGGCCAGCGGCACGAAGATCAGCGCCGCGCCAAAGCCTGAAAAGCCGCGCGCCAGCCCGGCGGTGAAGGCCGCTGCGAAAAGCCCGGCCCAGGTGATGGTGCTGATCGTATCAAGACCCAACATCGATCAAGCCTGAGGCGTATTCACAACAAAGGTCAAGTAATGCGAGGACCGGCCCTCGCGGCGGGCCTTGGCTTCGTAGCGGGTTTGAATCCAGTCCTTGTAAGGCTGGCGGTCGTCGCCGGTTTCGGTGAACAGTTTCGATTCCGTCACATGCTCACGCGTCCAACCCACATAGTCTTCAATGTCGGAAGCAAACAGGAATTCGCCCTTCGGCTTCAGGATGCGGGCGAAATGCGCGAGGTTGGCCTGGTTCACGAAGCGGCGCTTTTTCTGGCGTTCCTTGGGCCATGGGTCGGGATAGAGAAGATAGATGCGCTCGAAGCTTTCTGGCGGAAGCTGCTCCAGCAAGGGGCGCGCATCGCCGTAATGGACTTTGAGATTGGTGACCGCACGGGCTTCGATTTCCGCGAGCAGCTTGGCCACGCCGTTGAGGAAGGGTTCGGCACCGATATAGCTGAGTTCCGGATTAAGCGCGGCCTGATGGGCCAGATGCTCACCGCCGCCAAAGCCGATTTCGAGGACGCGGCGCGGGCCTGAACCAGTGAGTGGATTTTCGAGATCGACGCTGACTTGCGGCAGCAGGTTCTGCATCAAAGCCTGATGCTGGGCGCGCAAGGGCTTGCCCTTGCGGCGGCCGTAGAAGAGGTATTTGGGGCCGGGGTTTGTCACGCGAGAATCCAAAAATCTCTCCATAGGCGGGCTTGACCCGCCTATCCATCTTTTCGTTCCGCATGTGGAAATTTAGACTGGGTCGGCGGGTTGATCCCGGATCAAGTCCGGGACGCCGATGAAGAGTCTTCGGTTACTTCACAGCCTTTTTCAGCTTCGCCACCAGGTCCGTCTTCTCCCAGGAGAAGCCGCCGTCCTTGTCGGGCTTGCGGCCGAAATGGCCGTAGGACGTGGTACGGGCATAGATCGGCTTGTTGAGATCAAGATGCGTGCGGATGCCGCGGGGCGACAGGTCCATCACTTTGCGGATGGCCTTTTCGATCTTGGCATCGCCCACCTTGCCGGTGCCATGCGTATCAACATAGACCGAAAGCGGCTGAGCCACGCCAATCGCGTAAGACAGCTGGATGGTGCAGCGCTTGGCCAGCTTGGCAGCAACCACATTCTTGGCGAGATAGCGCGCGGCATAGGCAGCCGAGCGATCGACCTTGGTGGGGTCCTTGCCGGAGAAAGCGCCGCCGCCATGCGGGGCTGCACCGCCGTAAGTATCCACAATGATCTTGCGGCCGGTGAGGCCAGCATCGCCATCGGGGCCGCCGATATAGAACTTGCCCGTCGGGTTGACGTGCCAGACGGTGTCTTTCTTGATCCAACCCTTGGGCAGAGCCTTCTTCACGTAAGGCTCGATCAGCTTCTTCACGTCAGCCGAGGTCATGTTCTCATCGAGATGCTGATGCGACACGACGATCTGGGTGGCCGCAACCGGTTTGCCCTTTTCATATTGCACCGTGACCTGGCTCTTGGAGTCCGGCCCCAAGCGCTTTTCACCAGCATGGCGGGCTTCGGCCAGCAGCTGCAGGATACGCTGCGAATAATAAAGCGGTGCCGGCATCAGGTCTGGGGTTTCATCGCAGGCGTAACCGAACATGATGCCCTGGTCGCCAGCGCCCTCTTCCTTGTTGGCGCCATCATCCACACCCTGGGCAATATCAGCCGACTGGTTGTGGAGCAGAATTTCGACCTTGGCGGTGTTCCAGTGGAAACCGGCCTGTTCGTAACCAATATCCTTGATGGCCTTGCGGGCCACGTCTTCGATCATCTTGTGGGTGACCGACTGGGGGCCACGCACTTCGCCGGCAATCACGATGCGGTTGGTGGTGGCCAGCGTTTCGCAAGCCACACGCACGCGCCACGGATCCATCTTCTCGGCAATTGCCTCGCGGAAAAACAGATCGACGACTTCGTCGGAGATGCGGTCACACACCTTGTCGGGGTGGCCTTCGGACACGGATTCACTGGTGAACTGGTAGGAGCTGCGCGCCATTTAAATTTCCCTCAAAACGGGCTGCCGGAATCGATATAAAGAAAGCTTTATACGGTTGGCGTTCTCATACAGCCAAATTCGCGGGATGCAAGGGCGGAGAGCGCGCAATCCAACGGCTTTCGTTTTAAAATAACTCAACAGTCAAAGTGACTGTCACATAAAAAATCCCGCCAGCACAAGCTGACGGGATTTTCGGCGCGGCTGGACAAGCCAGCCCTTATCTCAAATTTCAGCTTCAGAGATCAAACGCGCAAGGCCAGCAATCAACTTGCGCTGGGCAGGCGATTCCGATTCCTTGAAGGCTTTGACCATTTGCATGCCTTCAGGGGTCATCAGCGTCTTGCTGAGATCCTGGGCATTGGCCTCTTCCCTCATGCCTTCGCCGGCTTCGGTGCCGGGCAGGCCGTCAAAGAAGAAATGGATCGGCACGCCAAGCGTCTTGGCGGCGTAGAACAGCCGGCTGGCGCTGATACGGTTCGAACCTTTTTCATATTTTTGGACCTGCTGGAACGTTATCCCCAACAATTCCCCAAGCCGCTCCTGACTCATGTTGATCAGCTGACGGCGCATGCGAATGCGCGCGCCGACGTGAGCGTCGATGTAGTTTGGATCCCTACCTGACATTGTATCCTTCAGACTGCCCCCAGCCTGGTTCATCTACGCTTGGTTGTCTTGCCCCAAAGCTTACAACACAGCTTGTGCTTGTTGATTGCGAATCGTGATTTATCGTAACCACCCTCAATCAGAGGGCTTCTTAGCTTTTTTTGAAGAAATGTCCAAGCCCAATTACAACCAATAGAAGCACAAAAAACAAGCAGTCGCCCAAGCGGCCATAAGTTGTCTGACTCACAGGTTGTGGCAAGGCCAAATCATAGGCATCAGAAACACCAATCAGAGATTGAAACGTTACACGCCCAAGTGGGTCGATTATCGAAGAAATGCCCGTATTTGCCGCGCGGGCGGCGGGCAGGCCCTGCTCGATCGACCGCAGGCGCAGTTGGGCCAGATGCTGGTAGGGGCCAGTGGATTTGCCAAACCAGCCATCATTGGTGACATTGATCAGCCAGTTTGGACGAATTGAGGGTCCAGCCACCGCGTCCGGGAAGATCGCTTCATAGCAAATTGACATGCCGGCAAGGCCAGCGCCCGGTATTTCTAGATTGGTCGGTCCCGGCCCAGGAGTGAAGCTTTCCGGCAGGCTGACCACCTTGCGCAGGCCCAAAGGTTCCAGCGCCCAGGCCAATGGCAGGAATTCGCCGCCCGGCACCAGATGCCATTTGTCGTAATGGTTCAGCACCTGCGCTTGATCATTCAGGACGAGGATTGAGGTGAAATATTGCGCCTGGTCGTTGGCGGCGGAGCGGCGGACGGCACCGGCCATCAGCGTGGCGCCGGGCGGCATCGCTTTCGCCAGTTCGGCGCGGCCTGCGGCACTTTCATCCAGCAGGAAAGGCACTGAGGATTCCGGCCAGATAATATGGGTGATGGGTTTGCCGGTGGATGACGGCCGCGCATTCAGCGCCAGCAGCGTATCGTAAATCTTGCGGGCATGGCGTTCGAGCCATTTTTCATTCTGGTTGATATTGGGCTGGACGAGACGGACCATCACATCCGGCACATAGGCAGTGGGGTGCGATGCAAGACGCAGTTGGCCCCAAACCAATGAGAGGGGAAACGTGATCAAAAGTGCGACAGCCAGCCAGCGGCGGCGCGCGGTTTCGAAAACCGCGCCATAGATCGCACTGGCCCAGAGCGGGACCATCAGGGAAAGCCCAGTCATGCCGATGATGGACGCCAGTTGCTCCACGCCGAACATGCCGTCACTCATCTGGCCCAAGGCAGACCACGGAAAGCCGGTGAACAAATGCCCACGCAGCCATTCGGCCATGGCCAAGGTGGCGGGCACAACCAGCCAGAGCGGATAGGACCGCTTGGCGGCAAAGCTGGCGGCGAGGATGGCCAGCATCCAAAACACGGCCATGAAGGCCGCAAGGCTGCCCAGCGCAATCGGCATCATCCAGAGATCACGTTCCGGATTGACGAAGAAGGCATAGGCAATCCAGTGCAAAGCCGCGATGAAATAGCCAAGGCCATAAAGCCAGCCGAGCCAGGCGATGCGGCGGTATAAGCTTTGGCTCTCGCGGGTGAAGATCACCAATGCCAGCGGCACGGTGATGAACAGAACCGGCCACAGATCAGTCGGTGGCAAAGCGATGGCCGCCAGTGCGCCAAGAACAAAGAGCTTCAGCGCCTGATGCCTTGCGGCAAAGCGCTGGAGCAAATTTTGTAGAGTTTCCATCAGCGGCGCTTGGCCACCGCTTCCGCCATGCTGCACAGGATTTCAAACATCATCACCGCACCCGCATAGGCCGTCATGCCTGAGGGATCGAAGGGCGGGGACACCTCCACCACATCTGCGCCGACAATATTCAATCCGCGCAGTTCGCGCAGCATTTGCTGGGCCTGGAAGGTGGTGAAGCCGCCGATTTCCGGCGTGCCGGTGCCGGGCGCATAAACCGGATCCAGCATGTCGATATCGAAGGACACATAGACTTCCGAGTCGCCCACGATCTTGCGGGCTTCAGCCATCACCGCCTTGGGGCCCTTTTCCATTGCCTCTTCGATGCGCACGATGCGCACGCCGACTTCTTCGGCATAATCGAAATCTGAATTGTCATACATCGAGCCGCGCAGGCCGATCTGGATCACTCTCTTTGGGTCAATCAGGTTTTCCTCGATGGCGCGCTTGAAGGGCGTGCCGTGGGTATATTTGAAGCCGCCGAAATAGCTGTCATACAAATCGGTGTGGGCATCGAAATGGATCATCGCCACCGGCTTCTTTTCACCCACGGCGCGCAACACGGGAAGCGAGGACAAATGATCACCACCAGCTGACAGCGGGCGGATGCCCTTGGCGACCAGCTTCTTGAAATATGTTTCCACGCGCTTCAGCGCATCTTCCACATTGGCGGGGTTCACTGGGCAATCGCCCAAATCCGCGACATGAGCCAGATCATAGGGCACCACTTTGGTGACTTGGTGCATGCGTCGCACCATCGATGACTGGTCGCGGATCTGGCGGGGCCCATGGCGCGGGCCGGGGCGGTTGGTCGTGCCGCCATCCCACGGAATGCCGACAATTCCGATATCCACATTCTTTGCTTCTTCCAGCGGCACATGCGGCAGGCGGCCCCAGGTGGCAATGCCGCCAAAGCGCGGCGTGACGAGGCCCGAAGTGGGTTGGTTGAAATCGGTCATGTTGGTTTGCGCTCCGATGGTGAGTTTCTGGCTCCACAATAACCTGAAACAGAGCATGGACAAGCGGCCACGCGCATGGCTTTCTTGGCACCATGAATGAGTTTGATTTTATCGTCATCGGTGCCGGCATTGCGGGGGCATCCGTTGCGGCACATTTGAGCGAGAAGGCTTCGGTGGCCGTGCTCGAAATGGAAGAGCGGGCGGGCTATCACACGACCGGGCGTTCGGCTTCGAGCTATGAGCCGAATTACGGGCCGGAGCCCATCCAGATTCTCACGCGGCTTGCGGGCGCGTTCTTTTTCAATCCGCCGAAGGAATTTGCGGATGGCGCGCTGTATCACCGGCGCGGCTCGCTGTTTGTCGAGGGGCCGGGGCAGCAGGCTGCCACCGAAACCTATTTGAAAACCGCCAAGGGCATCACCGAGCTAAACAGCATCGAGATTGTGAAGCTGCATCCGGTGATGAAGCCGTCTTATGCCAAGCGCGGCTTCTATGACGCAGTGACCGGCGATCTGGATGTTGATCTTCTGCACCGCGGCTATCTGAAACTGTTCAAGCAGCGCGGCGGGCAGGTGATGCTGAATGCGGGGGTGCGAGAGCTTTCTTACAGTGACGGCAAGTGGACGGCTGCTACCTCGGCAGGTAATTTTTCTGCGCCAGTCGTCATCAACGCAGCGGGCGCGTGGGGTGATGAAGTGGCCAAGCTGGCGGGCGTTGCGCCCATCGGCATTACGCCGAAGCGCCGCTCGATCGCTGTGGTGCCGATCCAGGGCTATGAAGATTTCATGCGCTGGCCGTTTGTGTGTGATCTGGGCGAGACCTGGTATGCCAAGCCGCAAAGCGGCAAGATGCTGGTGTCCTCCGCCGACCAGACACCGGTGGAGCCGCATGATGCCTATGCCGATGATGAGGCGATTGCCACTGGCATTGCCAATTTCATGGATGCAACCACGATTGAGGTGACACGGGTGGAACATAGTTGGGGCGGGCTTCGCACCTTCTCCAAGGACAAAGTGCCCGTGGCGGGATTTGACGTGAAGGCGCCGGGCTTCTTCTGGCTCGTCGGCCAGGGCGGCTATGGCATTCAGTCGTCGCCTGCTCTGTCGCGGCTGGCGGCGGCGCTGGCTTCTCGCGCGGCTTTGCCTGATGATATTGCGGCTTCCGAATTCAAACTCTCGACCATTTTACCAGACAGGTTTTCAAAATGACCACACGCGCAGAACTTTCGATCGGCGAGGCCTTGGTGGGCCTGCTTGAAGCTTATGGTGTGGATACGATCTTCGGCATTCCGGGCGTACATAATATTGAGATGTACCGCGCCCTGCCGCGCTCGAAGATCAACCACATCCTGCCGCGCCACGAGCAAGGTGCGGGCTTCATGGCGGATGGCTATGCGCGTGCCACAGGCAAGCCCGGCGTGTGCTTCACCATTTCCGGCCCGGGCGTGACCAACATTCTCACGCCGATGGGGCAAGCATGGAGCGACTCTTCCAATGTGCTGGTGGTTTCGACCGCACTTGATGTGGTCTCCGCTGCGCAGGGGCGCGGGCGGTTGCATGAAATGATCAGCCAGTTGGACAGCGCCAAATCGGTCACGCATTTTGCCCGCCGCGCTTACACCGCACAGGATGTTCAGGACGCCTTTGGCGAGAGCTTTGCGCGCTTTGCCTCGGCGCGGCCGCGGCCTGCCTATGTGGAAATTCCGCTGGATGTGCTGAGCCAGCCGGCGGGCAGCAAGGGCTGGTTTGCGGCGGGCCTGCCGTCTTATCCGCAGGCTTTGGAAACGCAGGTTCAGGCTGCAATCAAGAAGCTGAATGGTGCAAAGAAGCCCTGCATCGTGCTGGGTGGTGGCGCGCAGGCGGCCGGTGCATCAGCTTTGAAGATTGCAGAATTGTTGAATGCTCCAATCATCACCACAGTGGCGGGCAAGGGCGTGGTGCCGGCATCACACCCACTGGTCTGGGGCGCGATGCTGCAGCTTGAAGCCAGCCGCGATTTGCTGACGCAAAGCGATTGCATCCTTGCCGTGGGCACAGAACTTTCGGAAACGGATTTCTGGGTGCTGGATTTCGCCATCGAGAAAAACCTCATCCGCATCGATATTGACCCCGCCTCGCTCGGGCGGCCGCATAGTGCGGAGATTGCCATTCTGGCCGATGCCACTTCCACGCTGGCGCGAATTTCAGCGGGCGTGACGCAGCAGAAGAATGTAGCCGCGAAACCGCCTGCCACCGAGAATTCGGAACTGCGGCAGATGATGACCAAGTTGCTGGACGTGATCCGCGAGGCACTGCCGGAAAACACGGTCGTGGTGTCTGACATGACGCAGATCGCCTATGCCGGAAATGAGGTGTTTCCGGTTTCACAGCCGCGCTCATGGATTCATCCGTCCGGTTTTGGAACGTTGGGCTTTGCGTTGCCCACGGCGATTGGCGCCAAATTCGGCGTGCCGCACAAGCCGGTGGTGGCTTTGGCTGGTGATTATGGTTTGCAATATACGCTCAATGAATTGGGCACTGCGGTGGAGCACAAGCAGTCGCTGCCAATTCTGCTGTGGAACAATGATGCGCTGGGGCAGATCCGCGACAACATGGTGGGTGCGGGCATTCAGCCAAACGCAGTGACGCTGAAGAACCCGGATTTCATGGCGCTGGCCAAGGCCTATGGCGCGTGGGCCGAGCGGCCGGAAAATCTTGCGGCGCTTGCGATTGCCATCAAGGCGGCACTCAAGGCAGATGGGCCGACAATCATAGAAATGACGCCGCGGATGTTCGCCTGAGTGTGTGACTGGGCCATCATCTTTGACGTCGATGGCGTACTGCTGGAGCTGACAAGCGCCGAGGAGGAGCTGTTCTTCCAGCCCTTTGCCAGGCGCATTGATGCGGATGTTCTTTCGCGCGACTGGAATTCCTACAAGATACGCAATGACGAAGAGATCGTGAAGGAAATCGTGGCGCGCTATGGCCTGCCACCGATTGAAGCTGCGATGATCACGCGCGAATATCTGGCGCTGCTGGAAGGCCAGCTTGCTTTGGATTTGAAATCGGAAGTGATCGCGGGTGCGGATCAACTGTTGAAGCAATTGCGCGGCAAGGCACGGCTCGGCATCGCCACCGCGAATTTCCGCAAGGCGGCGGAGCTGCGGCTGACGCAGGCTGGGCTATGGCCGATGGTTTCAAGCCTCGCGCATGGGGCTGATGGCGGCGGGGCGAAGGCTGAGATTCTGGCGCGGGCGATTGCTGAAGTGAAACTGCCGCGTGAGCGCATCATTTTCATCGGTGACAATCTCAACGATGTGGAAGCGGGATTGCGCAATGGCGTGCATTTCATCGGCTTCAGCGTGGATGCAAACCGGCGTTCTGCGCTTGCGCAAGCGGGTGCGAAACGTCTTGCAGCGCAACATGACGAGACAACTGCACTGATCGAAAACATTCTCGGCGCTTGACCCTTCGCATGGCGGGTGGCAACCCTCTTTCCAAAACAGGAATTGAGGAATTATGCCCGGCCCCAGTCAATTTGCACTGTTTCGCACCCGCCGCTTTCTGCCACTGTTCATTGCTCAGGCGATTGGCGCCTTCAATGACAATGCCTTTCGTGGCTCGCTGGCCATTTTGTTTTTCTATGGCGCGACACGCCCGGGCAATCCGGAAGGCACCAATGCGCTCGCCGCTGGCCTGCTGGTCATTCCGTTCTTTCTTTTCTCGGCCCTAGCCGGGCAGCTGGCCGACAAATTCGACAAGGCCGTGATGGCGCGGCGCATCAAGTTCGTCGAAATCGGACTGATTGCGCTGGCCAGCTATTCGCTGTTCAGCGGCCAAGTGTGGCTGCAGCTGTTCTGCGTGTTCCTTACAGGCACGCAGTCGGCTTTTTTCGGCCCGATCAAATATGCCGTGCTGCCACAATATCTCACCAAGGAAGAATTGCTGGGTGGCAATGGCATGGTGGAAATGGGCACGTTCCTCGCCGTGCTGGGCGGGACCATTTTTGGCAGCCTGTTCATTCTGGGTGGCGCTGGCTTGCATGTCGTTTCGGGCGCGATGATTGCGCTTGCCATTTGTGCCTATGCGGCGGCCTGGTTCATGCCTCCGGCACCGCCTGCGCAAGCTGATCTCAAGATCAATTTCAACCTCGTTTCCGAAACCTGGAATGTGCTCAAGCAGGCGGCGGAAAAGCGTGACGTACTGCTGTCGATCCTGGGCGTGTCGTGGTTCTGGTTCCTCGGCGTCGTGGTGCTCACGCAAGTCGTGCCCTTTGCACATAATGATCTGCATGCCGATGAAAAAGCCGCCACCACTATCATGGCGGTGTTCAGTGTGGCGACGGGCCTAGGCTCGGCCTTTTGCAATAGGCTGCTGAAAGGCCGCATCACCTTGCGCTTCGTGCCGCTGGCCGCGCTGTTGATGAGCCTGTTCATGTTTGATCTTTATGTGGCGGCTTCGAATTTCGGTGCAGGTTTTGTCGATGAGACGGCCACGCCGTGGGCCCTGTTCGACCGGCTCACCGGCCTGCGGCTGGTCTTCGATCTGTTCATGGTGGCCTTCTGCTCTGGCCTGTTCGTGGTGCCGCTGTTTGCTTTCATGCAATCGCGCACGCCCTTTTATCGCCGTGCCCGCATCATCGGTGCCAACAACATTCTCAATGCTGTGTACATGGTGGTGGCGACCATTCTCTGCGGCGTGCTGCTGAAAATGGGCTTCACGGTGAAGGGGCTTTATGCGCTGTGCGGTTTTGCCAATCTGGTGGTCGTCGGCTACCTCGTCATCACCCTGCCGCAGACTTTGTTCGCCACCGTCGCCCGCTTCCTGATGCGGCTGTTCTACCGCGTCGAAGTGAACGGCATGGAGCATTATCTGGCCGCCGGGAACAAGGCGCTCATTGTGCCCAATCACACTTCCTATCTGGATGGCCCCCTGCTCTCGTGTTTCCTGCCCGAACGCGCTGCCTTCGCCGCGGATACCCGCATGGCCAAGGGCTGGTGGTCGAAGCCTGCCTTTTTCCTGTACGACATGGTGCCGATTGATCCGCTCAACCCGCTGTCATTGCGCGAGCTGGTGAACCGGCTGAAGCGCCATCAAAAGGTGGTGATCTTTCCCGAAGGCCGCCTGACCACCACCGGTGGCCTGATGAAAATCTATGAAGGGCCTGCGGCGCTGGCCAATCTGGCGGGAGCGAAAGTTCTGCCTTTGCGCATCGATGGCGCGCTCTACTCACCTTTCTCGCGGATGCGCGGCAAGCTGAAGCTGCGTCTGTTCCCCAAGATTACGCTGACCTTCCAGCCGCCGGTTGAATTCACCACGCCCAAGGGCCTCGCCGGTTCCGCGCTGCGCGAATGGCAAGCCGAGCAGCTGTACAGCGTGATGGCCCAGATGATCTTCAAGACATCGAATATTGACCGCACGCTGTGGGACTCGCTGCTTGATGCCGCGCAGACGCATGGCAAAGGCCGGCAGATCATTGAAGACATTCAGCGCGTGCCTGTGACCTATGGCCGCCTGATCATGGGCAGCATGGTGCTGGGCCGCAAGATTGCGCAGCTCAGCGGCACGCAGAGGAATGTGGGCGTGCTGCTGCCCAATGCCAATGCGGTGGCGCTGTCGTTCTTCGGGTTGATGGCGCATGGCAAGGTTCCGGCCATGCTGAATTTCTCGACGGGTGCGATCAACATGGCGGCGGCCTGCGTGGCCGCCCAAGTCAACACCATCATCACCTCACGGCGCTTTATTGAAACCGCCGAGATGCAGGGCGACATCGAGGTGCTGAGCAAGAAAAACAAGATCGTTTATCTGGAAGATGTGCGCGGCACGATCGGCACGGGCGACAAGATTTACGGGCTGGCCTGCAAATTCTTCCCGCGTTTGATGTCGTCACGCTCAGGTGCTGTGAAGGATCCGAACAGCCCCGCTGTGGTGCTGTTCACGTCCGGCTCCGAAGGCCTGCCCAAGGGCGTTGTGCTGTCGCATCGCAATCTCAATGCCAATTGGCAGCAGGCGGCGGCGCGCATTGCGTTTTCGCCAGATGACACGATCTTCAATGCGCTGCCGGTGTTCCATGCCTTTGGCCTGTTGGGTGGGTTGCTGCTGCCGCTGCTGGCTGGCGTGCGGACGTTCCTCTATCCCTCGCCGCTGCATTACAAGATCATTCCGGAACTCTGTTATGACACCAATGCCACGGTGATTTTCGGCACCGATACATTCCTCACCGGTTATGCTCGCAGCGCGCATCCTTATGACTTCTTCAATATCCGCCTTGTGGTGGCGGGTGCTGAACGGTTGAAGCCGGATACACGCGCGCTGTGGATGGAGAAATTCGGCCTGCGCATTCTCGAAGGCTATGGTGTGACTGAATGTTCACCGGTGCTGGCGGTGAATACGCCGCTGCATTACCGCTCTGGCAGCGTGGGCCAGTTGCTGGATGACATTCAATACCGGCTGGACCCGGTGGAAGGCATCAACCAAGGCGGGCGCCTGCATGTGAAGGGCCCCAATATCATGATGGGCTATCTGCGGGCCGACACGCCCGGGGTGATCGAAGCGCCGCCCGGCGGCTGGCATGACACTGGCGATATCGTCGATGTGGATGAACTGAAATACATCACCATCCTCGGCCGCGCCAAGCGCTTCTCCAAGATTGCCGGTGAAATGGTTTCGCTGACTGCCATCGAGCAAAAGCTGCAGGTGCTTTACCCCGATGCACCACAAGCCGTGGTGGCGGTGCCCGATAAGAAAAAGGGCGAGCAACTGGTGCTGTTCACCACCGTGGCGAAAGTCGACCGCAAAACTTTGTCAGATGGGTTGAAACGTGAAGGTGCGACGGACCTGATGGTGCCCAAGACCATTGTACATGTGGAAGCATTGCCGCTGCTGGGTTCCGGCAAGACCGATTATGTTTCGCTGAACCGGATGGGGCTGGAGCAAGTGGGCGGCTGACGCTACGCGCTGCCGGAATGCTGGCCTCAAATCGGCGCATTGCTGGTGGGTTCATTTCAGGTTGCGCCCCCTGTATAAGGCTCAGCTTGAATTGAGGGTCTCTTATGCGTCTTGCGAAAATCGCTGACCGGGTTGCCGGGCTCGGCTCGGATAAATGGGCCGTGCATGTTGAAGGCAAGCAGCGGCGCTCACGCGGCGAAGAGCTGATCTTCCTGTCGATCGGTGAACCCGATCTGGCACCCCCGCATGCGATCCTTGACGTGGCGGCGAAGCAGATGATGTCTGGCCGCACCAAATATTCCGCCGGCAATGGCGAGCAGAACATGCTCGACGCGCTGGCCAGGTTCTACACCAAACAAACGGGCCGCAAGATCACCAGCGATCAATTCATCTTCCTGCCGGGCACCCAGACGGCATTGGCGGTGGCGTTCCTGTCAATCGTGGATCCCGGTGATGAAGTGATCCTGTTTGATCCTTACTATGCCACCTATGAGGCCGTGGTGGCGGCACCTGGCGGCATTGTCGTTCCGGTCAAGCTTGATCCGGACACTGGATTTCACCCGAACATTGCGCTGCTGGAAAGGGCTATTACCAAGAAGACGCGCGCCATCCTGCTCAACACGCCGAGCAACCCGACGGGTGCTGTGTTCACCGAAGCCGAAGTGAAAGCCATTGGCGCAGTGGCGAAGAAGCATGATCTGTGGATCGTGTCGGATGAAGTCTATGCCACGCAGGTGCATGGTGATCACGTGTTCACCTCGCCGTTCTTCGACAAGGCGCTGGAGGAGCGCGTCATCGTGTGTTCCTCGATTTCGAAATCGCATGCATTGCCCGGCTTCCGCTGCGGTTGGATCGCGGGCTCGGCGGAATTCTGTGCCAGGATCACCACGGTTTCGGAAACGCTGCTGTTCGGCTCGCAGCCCTTCCTCGAAGATGCGACCGCCTTTGCGCTGACGCATGAATTCGAAGAGACCGAGAAGATGCGCCAGCTTTATGTGGCGCGCGGGCAGGCGCTGATTGAAGGCCTGCGCGGCAGCAACAAGGTTTCGGCGCGGATGCCCGAAGGCGGCATGTTCCTGATGGTGGATGTGCGCAAGACGGGCTTGTCCGGGGAGGAATTTGCCTTCCGGCTGCTGCGCGAGAAGCAGGTGGTGACCATGCCGGGTGAGAGTTTCGGTACGGGTGGTGCAGGTCATTTGCGTGTGGCGTTGACGGTGGATGAGGCCGAGATCAGGCAAGCCGCTGAGCGGATTGCTGCACTGGCAGCAGAGATCTAGACCGGTTCGAAATCCGTGGGGCCACGGATATAGTCGTTCAGGCCGGTGGGCCGGGTCACTGCTGCAGCGATGCGGCGGGTGCAGTTTCTGATTTCACACAGGCGGCAGGCGGGGCCCCAAGGGCGCTGTTCCAATTTCGCGGCGTAGATGGTCTTGCCGAAGAATTCCGGCGTTATCAGCAATGAAGTGGGGTTGCCGTCTTGGCGGGATGCGATGGCGATGAGCGTGCTACCTTCGGCTGGTTTCATCTCCGCCATGTGGAGGCCGGTTCCTGCATCGAAGAGCGGCAGTTGTGTGCAGGGGGGCGCATCAGCAGCAATGAAAATCTTCAGCTGGCCAAATCGCGAGGCCATCTGTCCAGACGCATTGAGCGCGAGATAAGCGGCATTGTCTTGCAGCAGCGCAATACGCAGCATCACATCGCTATAGGGAACTGAAAAACGCCGCGCCAGCCGTTCGATATCGAAGCGCAAATCCTCGGCACTGGTGCGGAACAGTGCGCGTGGCAGGCGCAGGGCGAGGCAGAGATAATCCTTCATCGCCGCCTTGGCCTGACGCTCGGCTTCCGGATTGCCATTGAAGGGCGATTTCAAAACCGCCTCGTCGATGAGGGCCTTGCCTTCGAGGCGCGCGAGAAGATGTGCAGCCTCTTCCAGCCGCGTTTCAAAACCGAGTGCTTCGGAAATCATCAGGCGCTGTGAATGGCGATCATAACGGCTGCGATCCTGGCCCATGATGGTCTCAGGCCTGACGCGCACGTCCACGCCAAAGGCGCTGCGCAGCCGTGCTTTGATGCCGGCAAAGATATCGTCCTTCGGCGAAAGCTCGCTCCAGATTTCTTCAGCCAGACCTTCGAGATCGTCGTTGTCGCGCTCGTTCAGCCATTCAGTCGCCGTCTGCGGCGACGTCACGGTGGGAAGACCCTGCGCTGCGCTGGCGAGCTTTCGCAATGCCTCGCGATAGGCTGCATAAAGCTTCAAACCGGCGGCGGAAAAATTGGGGGCCACCTGCAAGGCTTCATTGAGTTCACCACCCGGCGGCACTTCGCCCTGCAGCAACGGGTCTGCCAGCATCTCACGCAATTGCGGGAGCAAAGCGTGGGCCGCTTCGCTTGCCGCCAATTCGGTGACGTCCACGCCATCCATCGTCGAAAGCTTGAGGATCACCTGTGCGGTGAGCGGGCGCTGGTCGCGCTCCATCAGGTTCAGATAGCTGGCCGAGATGCCGAGGCTTTGCGCGAAGGCAAGTTGGGTCAGGCCCTGCTTGGCGCGCAAGCGGCGGAGGCGGGAACCGGCGAAGATTTTGCTGCTGGCCATGATTTACAGAATTTACAGAAATATTGAAGTTCGTTTACTATCTATAACACAATTACTTCAAAACCGCCCGCCAATCCAGTGTTTTTGACCCTCAATGCTGTAAGCAATTGTCATAACCACTGGAGAAGTCCCATGACGACCTTTGAATCCCTCATTCCCCACGCGCCGCAGCGACGCTTTGACGGGATCACCCGCCCCTACACGCCGCAGGATGTCGATAAGCTGCGCGGCTCGGTGAGCCAGCGGTTCACCCTGGCTGAAATGGGCGCGCAGCGGCTGTGGGCGCTTTTGCACAATGAACCTTTCACCAATGCGCTGGGTGCCTTGTCGGGCAATCAGGCCATGCAGATGGTGCGGGCCGGATTGAAGGCGATCTACCTTTCGGGGTGGCAAGTGGCGGCTGACGCCAATGTGGCCGGGGCGATGTATCCTGACCAGTCGCTTTACCCTGCCAATTCCGGACCGGAACTAGCGCGCAAGATCAACCGCACCCTGCAACGCGCCGATCAGATCGAACATGCCGAGGGCCGCAAGTCGGTCGACAACTGGTTCGCGCCCATCGTGGCCGATGCGGAAGCCGGCTTCGGCGGGCCGCTCAATGCGTTTGAGATCATGAAGGCCTATATTGAGGCGGGCGTGGCCGGGGTTCACTTCGAAGACCAACTCGCTTCGGAAAAAAAGTGCGGCCATTTGGGTGGCAAGGTGCTGATCCCCACGGGTGCGCATATCCGCAACCTGGTGGCGGCGCGCCTTGCGGCTGACGTGATGGGCGTTTCAACATTGATCGTGGCGCGCACCGATGCCGAGGCGGCCAAATTGCTGACCTCCGACATTGACGAGAATGACAAGCCGTTCGTGCTGCCCGATGCGCGCACGCCGGAAGGCTTCTATCATGTGAAGAATGGCATGGATCCGTGCATCGCCCGCGCAATCGCCTATGCGCCCTATTGCGACCTGATCTGGATGGAAACGTCCACGCCTGATCTGGGCCAGGCCAAGAAATTTGCTGAAGCAGTGCGCAAAGTGCATCCGGGCAAGATGCTGGCCTACAATTGCTCGCCTTCGTTCAACTGGAAGAAGAAGCTGGACGAAGCGACGATTGCCAAGTTCCAGCGTGAACTGGGTGCGATGGGTTACAAGTTCCAGTTCATCACGCTGGCTGGCTTCCATCAGCTGAATCACGGCATGTTCGAACTGGCGCGCGGCTATGCGGCAGAGCAGATGACGGCCTATTCGCGCCTGCAGGAAGCCGAATTCGCTTCCGAAGCCCATGGCTACACTGCCACGCGCCACCAGCGTGAAGTGGGCACAGGTTATTTCGACCTCGTTTCCACCACCATTACCGGTGGCAAGTCATCGACGACCGCGATGCATGACTCGACCGAACATCATCAATTCAAAGCAGCCGAATAGGAGGACACGATGTTGCAGACCCATGTGCGCGACCGGGCCGATGCCCAGGCCATAACGATGGACGAAAAGCAGACCAAGGCCATTCGCCTGGTGGCCAATGAACTGCACCGCCTAAACAATGCGATGATCGCCGCTGTAGAGACTGGACTGACGGTTGAGTTGCAGCGCGGGGCGCGGCATCACACCGAAGGCGGCTTCTGGGGCGACCTGATGATCCCCATCGTGCACAAGCAGCGCTAACGAAACGGGCGCGGTGGCTCAGTTCATCCGATTCACCGCGTCCACCAAACCCGCATCGCATTTGCGCTGGGCCACATCGCCCGCCGCCAGCAGCGTTTTCAGGTCATCGCCGCCGGGAATATCGCCGCGCAGGTTGAGCACCACTTCTGAAATCCGGCCGCCGCGATCGCAATTCACTTCCACCTTGCGGCCTGTGCCCTTGCCGAAAGCTTCGTCGAATTTCGCGCGGATGTCATCGGCGCGCACTTGCTTGCCGATATTAGCGGCCATGAAAGCCTGCACGGCTGACGCGTTCACCTCGGCGGCGAGGCGCAGTTCATCCTTGAAATATTGCTCGGCTGAATCTGCCGGATAGCAGGTGCCGTGCTTGATCCATTCATGGCGCTCCAGATCGGACTGGGTGCCGGGCATGGCCTTGTCGAGGGCGGCTTTAGTTTCTGCGGTCAACTTTGGTTCCGGCAGATCTTCCCAACGGTGCTGGTCATCCAATGCGGCGATCTTCGGGTCCACGCCGCAGAACTGGTTGCGGCGCGGTTGCGGCCACAGGCCGTGGAGCGTGAAATGCGTGGCTTCAAAGCTCGATGGCTTTTGCGCGCGACATTCGGGCTTGCTGCCCATCGCTTCACAAAAGGCCGGCTCCCAGGACAGGGCCAGCACATAATAAGGCGTCTTGCCACCAAAGTTGCGCGACGGAGCCTTGGGTTTCACCGTGCCCTGCGATGTGTCCACCGGCTTTTGCGCAGGTGCTGCGGGTGCAGCAGGCGCTGCGGCCTGCGTGCCGTCGGTGGAGCCGCAATCAATCGCAACCCAGCGCTGGTTCGGCTCTGCACCGGGTACGACGACATAGTAATGCGTGGCCGTGTCATTGTTCTTGCCAAGGATCTGGTAGGAGCGGCCTGCCTCAAGCATCACATTGCCCGGATTGGTGCCCTTCTTGATCGAAGCGAGCGCCGGGCAGGCCTTCGACGCGGTGAGCTGGCCTTCCATCTTCACCTGCGCGATGGCTGATGTGGCGCAAAGCCCTGAAAGCAAGGCGGCGAACAGAAAACGGGTCATGGTGGCACTCCTCTGGTCCCGTCCTAGCGTGAAATGCAGGGCTGCTCACCCCTTTTATGATGACGCTTTCGCAATAGGATTTTGACTTGAGGAAAACTAAATGGTAGGAAATATCCTATCATGAGCACATCAACCACCGCATTTCTCGGCGAAATTGAGCAATTTCTGGCCAAATCCGCCACCGATCCTAGCACTTTGGGCAAAAATGCCCTGGGTGATCCTAATTTCGTGTTTGATCTGCGCAATGGGCGCAGCCCCTCCACCCGCACCATCGACAAGGTGCGCAGGTGGATTCTGACGCAGGCGCCGAAGCCTGCCGTGCCGGGGCTGAATGGCGACCGCCTCACCCATCTGCAGAAGCTGGAGGCCGAGTCCATCCACATTATCCGCGAAGTGGCGGCGGAATGTGAAAAGCCGGTGATGCTGTATTCGATCGGCAAGGACTCAGCCGTGATGTTGCATCTGGCGATGAAGGCATTCTATCCGGCCAAGCCGCCCTTCCCGCTGATGCATGTGGATACGCGCTGGAAATTCCGCGACATGATCACGATGCGCGATGAAACCGCGCGCAAGCTGGGTCTTGAGCTGCTGGTCCATATCAATCCCGATGGCGTGGCGAAGAATGTGAACCCGTTCGATCATGGCTCGGCGCTGCATACCCAGATCATGAAGACCGATGGCCTCAAGCAGGCGCTGGACAAATATGGTTTCGATGCTGCCTTTGGCGGCGCGCGCCGTGATGAAGAAAAATCCCGCGCCAAGGAGCGCATCTTCTCGTTCCGCGATACCAAGCATCGCTGGGACCCGAAGAACCAGCGACCTGAGCTTTGGAATTTGTATAACGCACGAAAGAACAAGGGCGAGTCGATCCGCGTGTTCCCGCTGTCGAACTGGACTGAACTCGACATCTGGCAATATATCGCGCGCGAAAACATTCCGATTGTGCCGCTGTATTTTGCTGCCGAGCGCCCGGTTGTCGAACGTGATGGGCAATTGATTATGGTGGATGATGACCGGATGCGCCTGCATCCGGGCGAGAAGCCGATGATGAAGAAAATCCGTTTCCGTACGCTGGGCTGCTATCCGCTGACTGGGGCGATTGAATCGGAAGCCGGCACGCTCAATGACATTATCGAGGAAATGCTGGTGGCCACCTCGTCGGAACGGCAGGGCCGCGTGATCGACAAGGATGCGTCGCAGTCGATGGAGAAGAAGAAGCAGGAGGGGTATTTCTGATGACCCGCTTTGTTGAATATCAGGGTGGCGATGTTGATGCGTTTCTTGCGGCACAGGAACAGAAGGATCTGCTGCGCTTCATCACCTGCGGCTCCGTCGATGACGGCAAGTCCACGCTGATTGGGCGCCTGCTGTATGAATCAAAGATGCTGTTCGAAGACCAGTTGGCCGCATTGGAAGCCGACTCGAAGAAGCTCGGCACGCAAGGCGGCAATCTGGATTTCGCGCTGCTCGTGGACGGTCTCGCGGCTGAACGCGAACAGGGCATCACCATTGACGTGGCTTATCGCGCCTTCACCACCGCGCGGCGCAAGTTCATCGTGGCCGATACGCCCGGCCATGAACAATATACCCGCAACATGGCCACTGGTGCTTCCACCGCCGAACTGGCCATCATCCTGATCGACGCACGCAAGGGCGTGCTGACCCAGACCCGCCGCCACAGCTTCATCTGCAAGCTGCTGGGCATCCGGCATCTGGTTCTGTGCATCAACAAGATGGATCTCGTCGGTTATTCGCGCGAGACGTTTGAAAAGATCGAAGCGGATTACCGGAAGTTTGCTGCCGAACTCGGCATCACCTCGAAGATCACTGTTGTTCCGGTTTCGGCTTTGGCGGGTGACAATATCATCGACCGCTCGGCCAACATGCAATGGTATCAGGGCCCAACTTTGATGGGCCACCTTGAAACCGTGCCGGTTGGTGATGATGCGAAGGAAAAGCCTTTCCGCATGCCGGTGCAATGGGTGTCACGCCCGGACCAGAATTTCCGTGGCTTTGCCGGCACGATTGCGGCCGGCACGATAAAGCCCGGCGATGCCGTGAAGGTTCTGCCTTCAGGCCGGCAGAGCATTGTGACCCGCATCGTGACGCAGGATGGTGATTTGCCCGAAGCCCAAGCTGAGCAAGCGATCACGCTCACGCTGGCGGATGAAGTGGATGCAAGCCGTGGCGATGTGATCACTGCGGCGCAAAGTCCGGTGGAAGTGTCTGATCAGTTTGAAGCGCAGGTGTTGTGGATGGGTGATGAGCCCATGCTGCCGGGGCGATCCTATGTGATTAAGTCGGCCGCCAAGTCGCTGCCCGGCACGCTGGACAAGCTGAAATACAAGGTCAATGTCAACACGCTGGAACGCACTGCCACGGAAACGCTGGCGCTAAATGAAATCGGCGTGTGCAATCTTGAACTCAATGGGCCCTTGGCGTTTGAACCTTACGGCGAGAACAAGACGCTGGGCGCCTTTATCATCATTGATCGCTTCAGCAACAACACGGTGGGTTTTGGCCTGATCAATTTCGCGCTTCGTCGCGCCGCCAATATTCATTGGCAGGCGATGGATGTGAACAAGGACTCGCGTGCTGGCCTGCTGCGGCAGAAGCCTACGGTGCTGTGGTTCACTGGTTTGTCGGGTGCGGGTAAATCGACTATCGCCAATCTGGTGGAAAAGAAACTGCATGCACGCGGCCAGCTGACTTACCTGCTGGACGGCGACAATGTGCGCCACGGGTTGAACCGCGATCTGGGCTTCACCGATCAGGACCGCGTGGAAAATATCCGCCGCGTGGCGGAAGTGGCCAAGCTGATGACAGACGCCGGCGTGATCACGCTGGTTTCCTTCATCTCGCCCTTCAAGGCCGAACGCCAGATGGCGCGCGACTTGGTGGGCGAAGGCGAGTTCATGGAAATCTTCGTCGATACGTCTCTGGCCGAGGCCGAGAAGCGCGACGTGAAGGGGCTTTATGCCAAGGCACGGCGCGGCGAGCTGAAGAACTTCACCGGCATTTCGTCGCCCTACGAACAGCCGGATGCGGCCGAGCTGCGGGTGGATACGGGCACGATGGCGGCGGAAGACGCGGCGGAAAAGGTTGTGCAGCTGCTGGTGGAGCGGGGGCGGATTTGAAATCCCTGTCGTGTGGATGCGCGTGTGCGGCCCTAGATTGAGACAATGGCCATGCGCGACCACTGGCAAAATGTATATGCAACCAAATCCAGCGCCAGTGTGAGCTGGTTTCAGGCGGAAGCGCTGCCCTCGCTTGCGGCCATCGGGAAATTGCGGCCGGCAAAAAACACGGCATTCATCGACGTGGGTGGTGGAGCTTCAACGCTGGTGGATGCCTTGCTGGCCGCTGACTGGAACGATGTTTCCATTCTTGATATTGCCGATTCTGCGCTGGCTGTTCCCAAGGCGCGGCTGGGCGCGGCTGCAGGCCGGGTGAACTGGATCGTGGCGGATATCACAACGTGGCACCCCGCGCGCCAATATGGCCTGTGGCATGACAGGGCTGTCTATCATTTTCTCACAACGTCCGAGGAACGCGACGCCTATCGCACCACCCTTGAGGCAGGCCTTGCAAAGGCTGGCCATTTGGTCCTCGCGACATTCGCCCTGGACGGACCGGATAAATGCAGCGGGCTTCCCGTGCAGCGGCACGATGCGGCTTCGGTACAGCGCGAAATTGGCCCCAATTTCAGATTGCTGGAAACATGGCCGCAGAGCCATGAGACCCCAAGTGGCAATATCCAGAAATTCAATTGGTGCCTGTTTCAACGCATCTAACGCATTTTGACGTACGCCCCTCAAATTTCTCTTTTCGAGTTGAAAATCTGCGCTATAAGGCCGCCAAACCTCAGATCGTAACAGGAGAGCCTCATGGCCAAGAAAGTTCGCGTCGCAATCAATGGCTTTGGCCGCATCGGCCGCAATGTGTTGCGCGCCATTCATGAATCTGGCCGCCAGGACATCGAAGTGGTGGCGATCAACGATCTGGGCCCGGTGGAAACCAATGCCCATCTGCTGCGCTTTGACTCGGTGCATGGCCGCTTCCCCCACGAAGTGAAGGTGGAAGGCGACATCATCAATGTCGGCTCGGAAAAGTTCAAGGCCACCGCCGTGAAGGACCCTTCACAGCTGCCGTGGAAGGAAATGGGCGTTGACATCGCCATGGAATGCACCGGCATTTTCACCTCGAAGGACAAGGCCTCGGCGCATCTGACCGCCGGCGCCAAGCGCGTTATCGTGTCGGCACCTGCCGATGGCGCTGACAAGACCATCGTTTACGGCGTGAACCACACCACGCTGACCAAGGACGATATGGTGATCTCGAACGCTTCGTGCACCACCAACTGCCTGGTTCCGGTGGTGAAGGTGCTGCATGACGTGATCGGCCTGGAAAAGGGCATGATGACCACCATCCATTCTTACACCGGCGACCAGCCCACGCTGGACACGATGCACAAGGATCTCTACCGCGCCCGCGCTGCGGCCCTTTCGATGATCCCGACTTCGACGGGTGCGGCCAAGGCCGTTGGCCTGGTGCTGCCGGAACTGAAGGGCAAGCTGGACGGCATTTCAATCCGCGTGCCGACACCGAATGTCTCGGTTGTCGATCTGAAGTTCATCGCCAAGCGCGCCACCACGGTTCAGGAAATCAATGATGCGATCATCGCTGCCTCCAAGAGCGGCGCGCTGAAGGGCATTCTCGGCTTCACCAACCAGCCGAATGTGTCTTCGGATTTCAACCATGATCCGCATTCGTCGATCTTCCATCTCGACCAGACCAAGGTGATGGACGGCAATTTCGTGTCGATCCTCAGCTGGTACGACAATGAATGGGGCTTCTCGAACCGCATGAGCGACACCGCCGTGCATTTCGCCAGCCTGATCTAACGGCGCAGGAACTGACAAAGTTCTAGGAGAGGCCCGCTTCGGCGGGCCTCTTTGCATTTGGGCTTTTGCTCGCTTAAGAAGGTGACATGAACTCGCGCCCGCTCATCATCGCTCCATCCATCCTTGCCGCTGATTTTTCCAAGCTGGGGGAGGAGGTGGCCTCGATCCTGACCGCCGGGGCAGACTGGATCCATATCGACGTGATGGACGGGCATTTCGTGCCCAATATTTCCTACGGCGCACCGATCATGCAATCACTGCGCCCGCATACCAAAGTGCCATTTGACACGCATCTGATGATCTCGCCGGCTGATCCCTTGCTCGGGCAGTTTGCGGCGGCAGGGGCCGACAGCATTACGGTTCATGCCGAGGCAGGCCCGCATCTGGACCGCTCGCTGCAGGCCATCAAGGCGCTGGGCAAGAAAGCCGGCGTGGCAATCAATCCGGGCACCCCCATTTCTGCCATTGAAAATGTGATCGACCGGCTGGATCTTATTCTGGTGATGACGGTCAATCCCGGCTTTGGCGGGCAGAGCTTCATCAAGGCCATGCTGCCCAAGATCACCCAAGCGAGGGCGCTGGCGGGCGGGCGGCCCATCGACATTGAAGTGGATGGCGGCATCGACCATTTCACCGCTGAGGCAGCGGTGCGCGCCGGGGCCAATGTGCTGGTGGCGGGCACATCGCTGTTCAAGGGCGACCATGCCGCCAATGTAAAAGCGCTTCGCGCGGCAGCCACCCTTACGGCATGAGTAAATATTCGCAACTGAAAGACCCGGGCATCGTTGCGTTTCTGGAGGAAGGCGAGAGGCTTTATCCTGAGAATGCCGTGAGCTTCAGCATGGCGGAGCAACGGGAATTCTATAACAAGTATTGCGCCCATTTTTCTGGGCGATGGCCCAAGGATGTGGCCACGCGCGATTTCACGGTGGGCGCCGTTCCTTGCCGCCGCTACATGCCGCGCGCACCACGTGGGCAGCTGCTTTATCTGCATGGCGGCGGCTATGTGGTGGGGGGGCTGGAAAGCCATAATTCGATCTGTGCTGATCTGGCGGATCAAGCGCAGGTGGATGTGATCGCAGTAGAATACCGGCTGGCACCGGAGCATAAATTTCCGGCGGCGTTTGATGATTGCTGGGCCGTGTTTGAAAGCATCGTTGGATCTGGCGGCCCCTGCGTCATCGCGGGCGACAGCGCCGGTGGCAATCTAGCGGCGGGCATCGCCATCAAGGCGCGTGACCTTGGCATCCAGAAAATCAAAGGCCAGGTGCTGATCTATCCGGGCCTCGGCGGCGACGTAACAAAAGGTTCATACATTACCCAGGCCAATGCGCCCGGGCTGACCACCAAGGACGTGCTCTATTACCACGACACCTATGGCTCGGATGGCAGCAAGCTGGCCGAGCCGTTGCGCGAAACGGATTTCAGCGGCCTGCCACGGGCTTTTCTGGTGGCTTGCGCGCATGATCCGCTGCATGACGATGCAGTGCATTACGCCGCCAAGTTGCAGGCGGCGGGTGTGGCAGCGGAACTGCGCGAGGAGCCTGATCTGGTGCATGCCTATTTGCGCGCCCGCTTCATGAGCAGGCCAGCGGCGGAAAGTTTCCGGGCCATAGTTGCAGCCATCAGGGCTTTTGCTGCATAAGGCCTTATGCCCATTAAAACTGTCACCAAATTTCCCCGCAAGACCAAAGAAGTCAAAAATTTCTTCATCCCGCTTTCCGACGGGACGCAATTGGCGGCGCGGATGTTCATCCCCACCGATGCCGCGAAAAATCCGGTTCCGGCGCTGCTGGAATATCTGCCTTACCGCAAGACCGACGGCACGCATGTGCGCGATGCGCTAACGCATCCTTACATGGCCGGCCACGGCTATGCCGCCATCCGCGTGGATATGCGCGGCAATGGTGACAGCGATGGCATCATGCTCGACGAATATACCAAGCAGGAGCAGGACGACGCGCTGGAAGTGATCGACTGGATCGCCAAGCAAAAGTGGTGCAGCGGCAAGGTCGGCATGTTCGGCATTTCGTGGGGCGGCTTCAACTGCCTGCAAGTGGCGGCGCGCCAGCCGCCCGCACTCAAGGCCATCGTCACCATCTGCTCGACGGATGACCGCTATGAAGATGACATTCATTACAAGGGCGGCACGCTGCTCAACGAGAATATGGGTTGGGCCGCCACCATGCTGGCCTATTCGTCGCGCCCGCCGGATCCGGATATCGTCGGCCCGAAATGGCGCAAGATGTGGATGGAGCGGCTGAAGGCCGAGCCTTTCCTGATCAGCACCTGGCTGAAGCATCCGCACCGCGATGATTATTGGAAGCATGGATCGGTGGTCGAAAATTTCGGCGCCATTACCGCGGCCACGCTGGTGGTGGGCGGCTGGAACGATGCCTATTCCAACGCAGCGCCGCGTTTGATGAAGGGGCTGCGCTGCCCGCGCAAGGCGATCATCGGGCCATGGGCGCATAAATATGCGCATTTTGCAGTGCCTGATCCGAAGATCGGATTCCTGCAGGAAATGCTGCGCTGGTGGGATTTCTATTTGAAGGATATCGACACCAAGGTGACGCAAGACCCGGATTTCCGCGTCTATGTGATGGAGCCGTGGAAGCCCGGTTCCTTCCCCACCAGGATCGAAGGCCGCTGGATTGGCGACGCCTATTGGGGCGTGGGCAATACCGAAACCAAAACCTGGTTCCTCACCGACAAGGGCATTGCTTCTGCCAAGGGCGAAGAGAAGGCGCTTGAGATCACCTCGAAGCAAACCACCGGTTTTGATGGCGGTGAATATTGCATCATCTGGCTGGGCCCGGAATTTGCCGGTGACCAAGCCAAGGATGACAGCCAGTCGATCACCTTCGAAAGCCCTGCCCTCACTGACGACATGGACCTGGTGGGTGCGCCCGCGATCGAGCTGGAATTCAGCGTGGACAAGCCGGTGGCGCACATTGCCGTGCGACTGAATGATGTGTGGCCGACGGGTGAAGTTTCACGCATCACCTATCATCTGCAGAACCTGACAATGCGCGTGTCGCGCGGGCAGCCCACGCCATTGGTGCCGGGCCAGCGTTACCGCATGCGCATCAAGCTGGATGACATTGCTTATAAAGTGCCTAAGGGCCACAAGCTGCGCGTAGCGATTTCGACCTCTTACTTCCCGATGATGTGGCCAGCACCGGAGCCGGTAAAGCTTACGGTTTATGCCGGGCCATCGGAACTGGCCTTGCCGGTGCGCAAGAAATATGCGGCGGGGCAGCTGGTTCATTTCGGCGAGCCGGAAGGGGCAAAGCCGGTTGATCTGCAGCATCTGAAGCCAGCGTCCAACAAGCGCGAAGTGACAGTTGATCCAAAGACCGGTGAAACCAAGATGTCGATTGTCGATGAATTCGGCACGCAGCTGATCAAGCCGCTGAACCTCACCATCTGGGGCACGGGGCGCGAGAATTACTCGATCATGCCGGATGATCCGCTGTCAGCGAAAATGGAAACCCATTGGACCGAAGCACGCAAGCGCGGCAAGTGGGAAGTGCGTACTGAGACCTATGGACGCCTGACCTGCACCAAGACGCATTGGATCGTGTGGGGCAAGATCGACGCGTTTGAAGGCAAGAAGAAGGTCTTCACCAAAGAGTTCAAGGAAAAGATCAAGCGCGATCTGCAGTAAGAGATGTATCAGCCCCCGCATTTCATTGAAGAGCGGCTGGAGGTTCAGCACCAGCTGATCAGGGCGCATCCGTTTGGATTGCTGATCTCGGTGGGCGCTGATGGACCGGAGGCGAATGGCATTCCTTTCCTGCTGGATGCCACGTATGCGCGCCATGGACGCCTGCTGGCGCATGTGGCGCGGGCCAATGGCCAGTGGCGCGAACTGCATGGGCAGCGCGTGCTGGCAGTGTTTCAGGGGCCTCAGGCTTACATTTCACCTTCGCTTTATGAGACCAAGCGCGAGACCGGCAAGGTGGTGCCCACCTGGAACTATGCGATGGTGCAAGTAAAGGGCACGGCGCTGGTGCATGAAGATGCGGATTGGCTGCGCGCACAGGTGACGGCGCTGACGGCCTCACATGAAAATACGCGCACAACGCCTTGGGCGGTAAGCGATGCGCCGGAAAGTTACATCCGAAGCCAGCTGAAAGGCATTGTCGGCATCGAAATCCCCATCGAATCCATCGCTGGCAAATGGAAAATGAGCCAGAATCGTCCGGAATCTGACAGAATTGGCGTAGCGGAAGGTGTCGGCGAAGCCCAGATGTCGGCTCTCGTAAGAGAATATGGCAAGCTCTAACGCCACCATTTCACTTTTTTCCATTTTTTATTTTCTATAATTTTCAGTGGCTTGATCGTGAAAACAGGCCCCACCGAGTGGAAATCCGAATCCTGAACGCCAGATAAATGCCACAATCAGAATAGGTTCAGAGCGACATCCCTAGAAAGGCACCATCAAATGCATTCACAGGGAAACAAGCAAATGAACAAGCTCTTCAAAATCGCCGCCGCCGCCACTCTGGCTCTCAGCTTCGCCTCCATCGCCCAGGCCCAGGACGTCAAGCCCTTCGCCGGCGTGGTCATCGTCCCCGCCTCCGCCCCCGCCGAAGTCCAGCAGCCGCTGGTCAAGCTGGTCAAGAAGCCGGTTGTGCAGCAGCAGGCCACCTTCAAGCGCGCCAAGATCATTTCTTACGCTTCTGACAAGGCCGCTGGTTCGATCATCGTCGATACCGAAAACAACAAGCTCTACTACATCCTCGGCATGGACCGCGCTGCCATGTACAACATTGCTTCAGGCAAGCCGGGCTTCGAATGGGCTGGCGTGCACAAGGTTTCGGCCAAGGCTGAATGGCCGTCATGGACCCCGCCGGCTGAAATGCGCGTACGCCGCCCTGAACTGCCGGCCTTCATGGCTGGTGGCCCGAAGAACCCGCTGGGTGCCCGTGCCATGTATCTCGGCTCGTCGATCTACCGCATCCACGGCACCAACGAGCCGAAGTCGATCGGCAAGAACGCTTCCTCGGGCTGCATCCGCATGCTGAACGATGACGTGACCGAGCTCTATCAGTTCGTGAAGCTGGGTGCTGAAGTCACGGTGATGTAATCACCACACGATATTCGATGTGAAAACGGCGGGCCTTGGCCCGCCGATTTTGTTTGTTCAGATGACTTCCACCTGGTCCGCGTGGATGATTTCGACCTTGGTGGATTTGACCAGTGGCTGGCGGGCCTTGCGCCAATCGGCGAGATGCGGGGTTTGCATATGGGCGGCCAGGGCTTCGCGTGTGGACCAGCGCTCCACGACCAGCACGATGTCCGGATTTTCAGTGTCCCGCACATAGTCATAAGAGATGCATCCGGCTTCGCTGCGCGTGGCATCGATGCAGACGCGCGCACCGGAGATGAGTGCGGGGGATTGGCCGGGGAGCGTGGTGATGGTGGCGACGACGTAGATCATGGTGCCCTTAAAACTGGATCGGCGGGTCAAGCCCGCCGATAAAGAGATATTGAATTGAGGTCAGACTTACGCCGAGCGGCGCATCCGGGCTTGCGGCGGCTGATAGGCAATGCGGGCGTGGTATTCGCAATAGGGTGAGCCTTCGCGCGGGCCGTGGCCGCAGAAGCAGAAATCATCATGGGTCGGATCGCCGATCGGCCATTTGCAGGTCTTGTCGGAGAGATGAAGAATGGTGATGCGGCCATCCTTGTTGTCATCGACCAGGCGCATCGGCTTGGGTTCCGGCAGCGGCATCGGGCGCGGCGCGGTGTGGTGGAAGGCCTTGAGCGCGGTGTTGCCGGCCGTCGGCATCGAAGGCGAGCGGCCCGGAATGGAAGGCTCGCGGGTTTTGCGTGCGGTGCGTGGTGCAGTGTTGCGCGGCTGCGTAGCGCGGCCAGCGAGATTCAAGCGATGCACCTTGCCGATGACGGCATTGCGCGTCACACCCAGGCCAAGACGGCCGGCGATCTGGCTAGCACTCAGGCCTTCGGCCCAGAGCTGCTTCAGCGTGTTCACCCGGTCTTCCGTCCACATGGCTTTCTCTGGTGCGGCCGCAACTTCGCTCATTTCAGAATCCTTCTCTGCTCGCGAACATGGCCCCATGCCCGCGCCTCAAACTCTACGCTTTACTGATCATCAGCCCCACATCTCGTGGGCTTGTTCCATTTTCACTACAATGGGTGGAGTCACACAAACAAGGAATTCAGGCTTTATTAGTTCCGTTTTCCCCAGCTTTGTGCCCGGCCTATATAGTTAACAGAATCTTAAGCGCCGATTGACTCGGGGCTCCATGCGCCAAATTGACTCACCTGTTCATAAGGTGGCATTGACCCTGCCTCCCCCATTGACTAAACACCTGTTTTAACTGCGCTGATCGCTTGATCGGCGTTTTTCTTTTTGGAGCTCTGCCATGATCAGTCCGGTGCTGCCCACATATAATCGTGCCCCCATTGCCTTGGTGCGCGGTTCGGGTGCGCGCGCCTACACGGACGATGGCACGGAATATCTGGATTTCGGCGCTGGCGTTGCGGTGAATTCCTGCGGCCATGCGCATCCGCATCTGGTGGCTGCACTCACTGAGCAAGCGGGCAAGATATGGCACACATCCAATCTTTATCAGATGCCCGGGCAGGAAAAGCTGGCGCGGCGGCTGATCGACAACAGCTTTGCGGATACTGTGTTCTTCTGCAATTCAGGCGCAGAGGCCAATGAACTCGCCATCAAGATGGCGCGCAAATATCACGCCGCGAAGGGCCAGCCTGAGCGCTTCCATATCATCACCTTTGAAGGCGCATTCCACGGCCGCACCACCGCAACGCTTGCTGCGGGTGGGCAGGAAAAATATCTTGAAGGCTTCGGCCCCAAGGCACCAGGCTTCGACCAGGTGAAGGTGGGCGACCACAAGGCGCTGGAAGCCTTGATCGGGCCTCAAACTGCGGCGATCATGATTGAGCCCATTCAGGGCGAAGGCGGTATCAGCGTTATTGCGCCTGAAGAGCTGCGTTATTTGCGCAAGCTGTGCGACGAGCATGGCATGCTGCTGGTGTTCGATGAAATCCAGACCGGCACGGGCCGCACCGGAAAACTGTTCGCGCATGAATGGGCTGGCGTGACGCCGGATATCATGGCGATTGCCAAGGGCATTGGCGGCGGTTTTCCGCTGGGCGCTTGCCTTGCCACGGAAGCTGCGGCCGCCGGCATGGTGGCAGGCACCCATGGTTCGACCTTTGGCGGCAACCCGCTGGCCACTGCCGTGGGCAATGCCGTGCTGGATGTGGTTCTCGAAGTTGGTTTCCTTGCCAATGTGCAGAAGCAGGCGCTGAAACTGAAGCAGAGCCTTGAGCGCTTGAAGGATACGCATCCTGATGTGATCGCCGAGATCCGAGGCAGCGGCTTGATGATGGGCATCAAGACCAAGGTGCCCAATACCGAATTCATCAAGGCGGCCCTCGATCAAAAACTGCTGACCATCGGTGCCGGCGATAATGTTGTGCGCCTTCTGCCCCCGCTCATCGTGAATGATGCGGATGTGGCCGAGGCGGTGGCCAAGCTTGAAAAAGCCTGCGCCCATTTTGAAAAGAAGTAAGTGATGTCGCATTTCCTCGATCTGAAGGATTTTTCCAAACCACAGCTCCGGTCCATTCTCACCGAAGCCAATAGCCGCAAGAAGGCGCGCGCCAAATTGTTCAAGGGCGAGCCGGATGCCGATAAGCCGCTCAAGGGCAAAGCCATCGCGCTGATTTTTGAACGCCCCTCAACGCGCACGCGCTTCTCATTCGAGATGGGCATCAGGCAACTGGGCGGTGAAGTGTTCACTGTATCAGGCGCTGAGATGCAGCTGGGCCGCGGCGAGACGATTGCCGATACGGCACGCGTTGTGTCGCGCTATGTCGATGCCGTGATGATCCGCGCCAAGGCGCATCACACGCTGCTGGAATTTGCCGATGCGGCGACCATTCCGGTGGTCAATGGGCTCACCAATGCCACCCATCCCTGCCAGGTGATGGCGGATGTGCTGACGCTGGAAGAGCGCAAGGGCAGTATCGAAAAAACCCGCAGCGCCTGGGTGGGCGATGGCAACAATGTCTGCGCCTCATGGATTGAAGCGGTGGGCATTCTGGGCGGGGCTTTGCGCATCGCCTCGCCGAAAGAGCTCATGCCCAATCCAGAGTTCCTGAATTGGGCAAAGCAGAAGCAGGCAGACATCGAAGTCACCCATTCGGCCCAGGAGGCGGTGAAGGGTGCTGACAACGTAATCACCGATTGCTGGCTTTCCATGCATGACGCCGACGAGGAAAAAGCCCGCCGCAACCAGCTGCTGCGCCCTTATCAGGTGAATGAAGCCTTGATGAAGCACGCCGCCAAGGACGCGCTGTTCATGCATTGCCTGCCTGCGCACCGGAATGAGGAAGTGACGGATGCCGTGTTCGACGGCCCGGCCTCGGTGGTGTTCGACGAAGCCGAAAACCGCGTGCATGCGCAGAAGGCCATCCTGCTGAGCTGCTTCGCCAAGTGATGCTGGCTTGATCGGGCGCTGAAACGCCCTATCTATGTGCAGAACAATTTGTAACATTTGATCGGCGGGCCTTTGTCCCGCCGATGGAGTTTTAGATCGTGGAAAACACAATCGTCGATCATGTGATCCCCTTTGCCATCAAGCCCTTGGGCGTGCGTGGCCGTCTGGTGCGGCTGGGTGCGGTGGTGGATGATATTCTTTCAAAGCACGATTACCCCGAGCCAGTTTCGAGTCTGGTTGCCGAGAGCGTGGCGTTGACCGCCATGCTGGGCACGACCATGAAATTCAACGGCAAGTTCATCGTGCAGACCAAAACCGGCGGGCCGGTTTCAATGGTGGTGGCGGATTATCTCGCCCCCGGCCAGGTGCGCGGCATGGCCAAGTATGACAAGAGCAAGCTTGCCGAACTGGCCAAGCCTTCCGAGAAGGAACTTCTGGGTGACGGCTATCTGGCGATGACCGTTGACCAAGGCCAAGACATGGAGCGCTATCAGGGCATCGTGCCACTGGGCGATGCCACGCTGGCCGATGCGGCGCATACCTACTTCCTGCAGTCCGAGCAGATCCCCACGCGCCTCAAGGTGGCGGCGGGCCCGCTGATGACCAAGGGCGAGAAGGGTGTGCATTGGCGCGCGGGTGCCATCATGGTGCAGCATCTGCCGAGCGAAGGCGGCTCATCGCCGATCCCTGAACAGTCGGGTGATGCACCGGAAGGTGCGGTGCCGGAGGTGCAGGAGGACGACAATTGGGTGAAGGCGCGGCTGCTGCTTGACACGGTTGAGGATCATGAATTGCTTGATCCCAGCCTGACGTCGGAAGAACTGCTGTACCGGCTTTATCACGAAGATGGCGTGACGGTTTATCCGGCCATTGCGATTGCGCGGCACTGCACCTGCTCGCATGAAGCGGTTGAAGGCATGCTCAAGAACTTCACGCCGGAAGAACGGGCCGACATGGTGAAGGATGGAACTATCGAGGTGGTGTGCGAGTTCTGCTCCACCGCCTACAATTTCCAGCCTTCGGATTTTGCCTAAAGAAAAACCCCCGCTTTCGCGGGGGTTTTGTTAGTTGCGGGACGATTTACTTTGCCGCGACATGCGTGCCGGGCAAAAGCTGCACATCCTCAATCGGCACGACTGTCTTGCCCACCGGGAAGAGCGAGGCGATGGCCAGCTTCACATGAGCCCAGGCGAAGGGGATGCCGATGATCGAGCAGGCCAAGCCGATGGCCAGCGAGATGTGGCTCAAGGCAAGCCACCAGCCGGCCAGCACAAACCAGATCACATTGCCGATGGTGCCGAGCGTGCCGGTGCCGATATCTTCGCGGCCATAGTACTTGTCGCGGCTGACAATGTCATAGCCGTAGGGCCAGAACGAATAGCGCGCGATCATGAAGCACGAGCGCGCCCACGGAATGCCCACAATGGTGAGCGCCATGATGCAGCCCGCGAGAATCCATAGCAGCCCGGCAAGCCAGCCACCGAGCACAAACCACAGAAGATTGAGAATGAAGATCATAGAAAGGTCCCTCCCATCAGCGCAGAGAGATGGGAGGGCAGCTTGTCGATTTCAAGACCTCAGAGGCCCAGCATCTTTTTGACCAGCGCCTTGCTGGCCTTGTCATCACCCGCGGCGAAGTCATCGAAGGCCTTGCCTGTTGTCTCGATGATGTGGCTGGCGATGAAAGGAGCACCTTCGGCAGCGCCCTGATCGGATGACTTCAGGCAGCATTCCCATTCGAGAACGGCCCAGCTGTCATAGCCATATTGCGAGAGCTTGGAGAAGATGGCGCCGAAATCCACCTGGCCATCGCCCAGCGAGCGGAAGCGGCCCGCGCGGTTCACCCAGCCCTGGAAACCGGAATAGACGCCCTGCTTGCCGGTCGGATTGAACTCAGCATCCTTCACATGGAAGGCGCAGATGCGCTCGTGATAGATGTCGATGAATTGCAGATAATCGAGCTGCTGCAGCACGAAGTGCGACGGATCATAATTGATCTGGGCGCGTTTGTGGTTGTTCACTTTTTCCAGGAACATTTCAAAGCTGGCGCCATCCATCAGGTCTTCGCCGGGATGCAACTCGAAGCCCACATCCACACCCGCCTCATCAAAGGCGTTGAGCAGCGGCGTCCAGACCTTGCCGAGTTCAGCAAAGCCTTCGTCAATCAGGCCCGGCGGGCGCGGTGGCCAGGAATAGAGATAGGGCCAGACGAGCGAGCCGGAGAAAGTAACGTGGCTGGTGAGGCCCATATTCTTCGACGCAGCGGCACCCCATTTCACCTGCTGCTTGGCCCATTCGGCGCGGCCTTTCGGATTGCCGTGGATTTCCTTCGGGGCGAAGGCATCGAGCACATCGTTGAAGGCGGGGTTGGCGACAACAAGATGGCCTTGCAGATGGGTGGAGAGTTCGGTGATGGTCAAGCCATGCTTGGCGGCAATGCCCTTCACTTCATCGCAATAGGTCTTCGACTCTGCCGCCTTTTTCAGGTCGATCATGCGGCCATCCCAGGTGGGGATCTGCACGCCCTTGTAACCAAGGCCTGCGGCCCATTTGCAAATCGAGTCAAACGAGTTGAACGGCGCAGCATCGCCCGCGAATTGCGCGAGGAAAATGGCGGGGCCCTTGATAGTTGACGGCATGATGGTTCCTCCCTGTTCTTTTGTTCTTGATCAGACGTTGTTCAGCAGGCCTTCCAGATATTCCTGGCGGGCCGATCTGGGTTGCGGTTCGATCTTGTCCTTGTGCACGCGCGCGGCAATCGCATCGAGGCTGGCGCCCTTGTCGAGCATGGCCTTGTTTTCCGGCTTGTCCCAGCCGGAATAACGCTTGGCGATTTCGGCATCGAGCTTGCCATCGGCGATGATCTTCGCGGCGTTCAGGAGCCCGCGTGCGCAGGCGTCCATCGAGGCCACATGTGCATGCAGCAGATCATCCGGGTCAATCGACTGGCGGCGGATCTTGGCGTCGAAATTCATGCCGCCGGTGGTGAAGCCGCCAGCGCGGATCACTTCCAGCATCATCAATGTGAGTTCTGGCACATTCATGGCGAACTGGTCAGTGTCCCAACCCACTTGATAGCCACCACGATTGAGATCGAGCGAACCGAAAATGCCCAGCGAAGATGCCAGCGCAATTTCATGCTCGAATGTATGGCCGGCCAGAATGGCGTGGTTCTGCTCGATGTTCATCTTCACGTCCTTTTCCAGGCCGTAAGACTTGAGCATGCCCCAGATCGACGCCACGTCGTAATCATACTGATGGGTCGAAGGTTCCTTCGGCTTCGGCTCGATCAGGATCGGGCCCTTGAAGCCGATCTTGTGCTTGTAATCGACAACGAGCGAGAGGAAGCGCCCGGCCTGATGCAGCTCATGCCCAATGCGGGTGTTGATCAGGGTCTCATAGCCTTCACGGCCGCCCCACATCACATAGTTTTCACCGCCCAGGCCATGCGTCACGTCGAGCGCGTGTTTCACTTGCGCGGCGCAATAGGCGAATACATCCGGATCGGGATTGGTGGCGGCACCTGCCATGAAGCGGCGGTTGGAGAACATGTTGGCGGTACCCCACAACAGTTTCTTGTTGTGCTTGGCCATCTGCTTTTCGAGGATCTTGGCGATCGCCGAAACGTTCGCATTGAACTCCTGCAGATTCTTACCTTCAGGTGCAATGTCGAGATCGTGGAAAGTGAAATAGTCGATGTCGAGCAGACGCAGTGTCTCGAACATCAGTTCGGCCTTCACTTCGGCGGCCTTCATCGGGTCGGCCATGTGATGCCATTCGCGGTTGAAGGTCTCGCCGCCGAAGGGATCACCACCCGGCCAGCACAAAGTGTGCCAATAGCAAACCGCAAAGCGCAGATGATCGCGCATGGATTTGCCCATCACTTGCTGCGATGGATTGTACCATTTGAAGGCCAGCGCATTCTGGCTGTTCGGGCCTTCATATTTTACGGCGTCTTTATGCAAATAGAAATTCATCTGATGTCCTTGATGTTGGGATAAATCTTTGTGTAGCGCTGGTAGGCGGCGTCATAGGCCGCCTTGGCCTGCTTTTCCGGCAGGATGGTCTTGGCGATTTTGGGCTTGGTGCAAACTTTTTCGTAAGACGCACCGGTGGCGGCCATCATGCCCATGCGTGCGCCACCGAAAGCGCCGCCCACATCGCCCGCCGCTGGCAGGTCAATCGGAATACCCAGTACAGTGGCGATAATCTTCAGCCAGATTTCCGAATGGGTGCCGCCGCCCACAGCGGTGACGCGTTTCACATCGGTGCCAGCCTGGCGCAAAGCTTCGAGGCAATCACGGAAGGCGAAGGCCACGCCGTCCAGTACCGCATGGGTCAATTCGCTGGCGGTGCTTTCATGGCTGAGGCCGAGCATGGCACCACGGATCTGGCTGTCGCCCACCGGGGTGCGCTCGCCGGAGAAATAGGGAAGCAGCAGAACCGATGACGGGCCATCGAGCTTTTTGCCCAAGGCCGCCGTGAGTTTCGGTGCGGGTGTTTTCAGCAAACGCGCCAGCCATTCAATCGAGTCGGTGGCGGAAAGGATCACGCCCATCTGATGCCACTGGCCGGGCACGGCATGGCAGAAGGCATGCACGCGGCGTTCGGTGTTGGGGCTGAAATTTTTGTTGGCGACGAACAGCACCCCGGATGTGCCGAGCGAAAGAATGGCATCGCCATCATGCACCGCACCGATGCCGACAGCGGCTGATGCATTGTCGCCACCACCGCCTGCCACGACGGGCTTTAGCGGCATGCCCCAGTCCTTGGCCAGCTTGTCGCTGATCCGGCCGGTGGCATCTGTGCCTTCGAACAGTTCAGGCATCTGGTCGCGGCGCATATGGGTTGCCTTGAGCACAGTCTCCGACCAGTCGCGCTTGGCCACATCGAGCCAGTAGCTGCCCGCACTGTCGCTCATGTCGGAACCGTAAGTGCCGGTCATGCGGAAGCGGATATAATCCTTGGGCAGCAGCACTTTCGCTACCTGGTCGAAAATCTTGCGTTCGTGTTTGCGCACCCAGACCAGTTTGGGCGCGGTGAAACCGGCCAGCGGCACATTGCCGGTGATCGCAGGCGCTTCCGGGCAATCGCGCAGAATGTCTTCACATTCGGCAAAGCTGCGCGCGTCATTCCACAGGATGCAAGGGCGCAACACCTTACCGTTTTTATCAAGCAAAGTGGCACCGTGCTGCTGGCCGGACATGCCGATGCCTTTGACGGCGGCGATGGCCTTGGGCTTCTGCTTGCGCAGCGCTTTCACGACAGCATTTGCTGCCTTCCACCAATCTTCGGGATTTTGCTCGGACCAACCGGGATGCGGGCGCGAAACTTTCAGGGGCGATGAAGCCGTGGCAATCAGCTTTTGCTTGTCATCGATGATCACGCCTTTCACCGAAGACGTGCCAAAATCCAATCCCAGAAACATGGGAGCCCTCGCCTGCATCTATTATATTAGTTTTGCGGCAGACTAGGCTTGAGCTCGCGAGGCGTCCATATTTATTTTTTAGGCTAAAATAATTATTGCAGCGCAATAGACATCACGTGATGCGCGATGGCGTGCGGCATCGACGCGGTGAGCTTTTCCGGATGCTTCTGCTCGAGCATCAGGCCCACTTCCGCGCGGCTGAACCAGCGGGCATTTTCAAGTTCTTTTTCATCGACAATGATTTCGGCCTGATCGGTCTCTGCGATGCAGCCGATCATCAGGCTGGATGGGAAAGGCCAGGGCTGGCTGGCCACATAAGTGACCTTGCCCACCACCACGCCGGTTTCCTCGAATACTTCACGCGCCACAGCTTGTTCCAATGTTTCGCCCGGCTCCATGAAGCCCGCCACGCAAGAATACATGCCCGGTGCCCAGGCCTTCTGGCGGCCCAAGAGAATGTTGTCGCCATGGCGCACCGCCATGATGACCACGGGATCAGTGCGCGGAAAATGATCGGTCTTGCAGGATGGGCAATGGCGGCGATAGCCGGCATCAGACATTTGCGTGGCGTGCCCGCAATTGGCACAGAAGCCATGACGCTCATGCCAATGCACCAGACTGCGCGCCTGCGCGACAATGGAGAGTTCTTCGCGCGACAGCATGTTGCTCAACATCAGGGGGCGCAACGCCGTCAGCGGTTCATTGCTTGGCCTTGAATAGGCAAACCAGGGCGCATGCTTTTCATCATCGCCAAGATAGACATAATCAGCCGCTGGTTCAGGCCGCGCCACCACCAGAGACTCACCGTTCATCAGCACGCCGTCACCATGGATCTGCAGGAATTTGGCGGCGGGCGCGTTAAGCTTCGTTAACAACCAGGCTTCGTCAGTGCGATAATTGGCGTTTCTGTTCAGCGGGGAATTAACAAAGGCTAAATTGTTCTGCATCGCGGGCCGGTTCTGAAAAGAATCATTCAAATTGAGGCCCCTTCTTAACGCGATATTTACCTAAAAAGTTAACTTTTAGCATCAGTGAAGTGGTGTGCCCTGTTGGCACTTCATTCGTTTGCTGGAGTTACAAAACATGAAGCCAGGAGTTCCGTGGAGCATCAAGGGTGTTGAACCTGGGCTCAGGGAAGCAGCGAAGTCGGCTGCGCGCCGTTCTGGCATGACTCTGGGCGAATGGCTGAATTCTGCGATCAATGAGCAAGCTGAATCCTATGACGATACGCCTGAAGAAACACCGCGTGGCCGCACCATGACCGGAAGCAAGCGCTTTGATGGCGCACAGCCGCCGCATCCGATTGAACGCGCCGCCAGCAAGCTGGAAGACATTGCCGAGAAACTCTCGCGTTTGCCTTTTGTAGAAACTGCAGGTGCGTATAACGCCAACGCGCAAGTGGACAGTCAGGTCAACTTCGCCAAGATCCTGAGCCGCGTGGATTCGCACGAGCGCCAGACAGTGGAAGCCTTCAGCGCCGTCAATGAGCGCCTGGCCAATATCAGCAAGCAGGTGACGCGCCACCAGCCGCCGCCGGTTCCGAAGTTTGAAGAAACGCCGTCTTACCAGGCATTGGAAAAGGCTGTGCGCAACATCATCGAGCATCTCGATGTGTCCGACAAGCGCATCCGCGAAAACATGAAGACGCTGCAGGACCAGATGTCCTCGCGCCTTAGCGGCACAGGCAGCGACCAGATGCTGCGCCAGGCTCCGGCCTTCAGCCAGCTTGAAACCCGCCTGACGGAATTGGCCCGCAAGCTGGACCAACCGGTGCAAAATCCGGGTGACCAGCTCCGCGGCGAAATTGAACAATTGGCCAACCGCATCGACACGGTGCGTGAATCTTCCGAGCAATTGGCCAGCCGCGCCCAGACGCAAGCCGTGCAGACCGCCCAAAGTGAATTGCGCGCCATTGAAGGCCGCCTGATTGGCCTGCTCAATGAAGCCAAACAAAGCATTCTCGCCAATCATGTGGGCCCTGCCGAGTTGCAGCGCTTCCGTGGCGAGATCGACAAGTTGAATTCGCGCATTGACGATGCTGCCAAGAATGCCGCAACGGACCGCGATGTCAGCGCGCTCAAGGTGGCCGTTGAACAACTCACCAGCCGGGTGACGGCAGGTGGCGATTCAAAGCCGCTGGCTGAACTTGACCGCCGCATTATTGAGATTGCCCAGAAACTTGAACGCGCCGAACAGCAAGGCCTGGGCGGCAGCATGGCATCTGAAGTCGAGCGCCGCTTTGCCGAGTTGGATCAGCGCCTGTCACAGGGCCATGCGCCCGCCGGCGATAATCCGAAGCTGCGCGAGATGGACGAACGCCTGGCGCGCACTGAGCAGCAGCTGACGCATCTCGACACGATCGAGCGCGCCATTGCGCAGCTCTACGAAGCGTTTGAGGAAAGCCGCAAGGCTCCGCAGGCTGCCTATGCTGCTAACGCTGAAGGCATTGATCTGCCGCCAGCGTCCGTTTCTGGTTCGCCGGAAATCGTGGCGCTTGAGAACGGCTTGAAGGCCGTGCGCGAAGCCGCCGAAAATGCCGACACCCGCAACCAGGAAACCCTGGAAGCCGTGCATGAAACGCTGGAGCAGATCGTCTCCAAGCTGGCGGAACTTGAAACTGCCGCCATCGGCCAGCGCGTAGGCGCAGCTGTGGCTCCGCAGGCCGCTGCCGCATTGGACAACCCGTTTGAGCGCCCGGAAGAAAAGCTGGGCCGCAATCCGTTTGCGGATGAAGAACCAGAGGTGAAGCTGGAGCTTGAAAAGCCGGCGAAAACCGAAGGCGAAGCCAGCAATCCTTTCGAAACGGAAGCTGCCGCTACCAGCTCACCGGCTGGCGGGATCAGCGATCTGATTGCCGCGGCACGCCGTCTCCATCAGGCCAACAATGCCCAGCCTTCTCAGCTTTCAAGCATCGTTCCGGGCAGGGGCAACAAGACTGCAGCGAAGACCAGCAAGGGCTTTACCCTGCCCTTCATGGGTGGCGGTGACAAAGCCAAATCCGCCAAGCCTGCGGGCAAGGCAGGTGCGCTGAAAGCCGCCAACAGCAATGAAGGCGGCAAGCGCCGCCTCGTGGTGTTGGGCCTGCTGCTTCTCGCCGTTGCCACCTTTGCCACCACCAACATGCTGAGCCGCGTGCATACGCAGCAGAATGCCAAGCCGGTGGCCATCGAACAGCAGGCCACGCCGCCGGTTTCCAACGAAGCCCCGATGGTGGACAGCCAGGCTGGCCAAACTTCGCAGATCCCGGCCCCTTCAGGCCAGGTGCCCAGCCTTGCCGCACCCGACCAGGGCGTACCGCCGCTGCCTGAACCTGCACCCATGGTGCAGGGCCAGCAGAGCGATGCCAGCGACCAGATGCTGCAGATCGACCCGATCACCACCGGCGCCATCTCGCCAGCCACCAAAAAGGGCGTGGACATCAATGCTACCGCCACGGCAGCGCTCGATGCAGCCGTCGGCCCACAGAAACTGCGCGAAGCCGCCACCGCTGGCGACAACACCGCACAATTCATTGTGGCCACGCATTATCTCAATGGTGACACCACCGGGCAGGATTACAACAAGGCTGCCTATTGGTATGGCAAGGCTGCAACTGCGGGCCTGGCGCCTGCGCAATACCGCCTCGCCACGCTTTATGAACGCGGCACCGGCGTTGACAAGAATCTCTCCACCGCCTTGGCCTGGTATGAAAAAGCCGGCACGATGGGCAATGTGAAAGCCATGCATAATGCTGCGGTTCTGGCCGCCGGCACCGATGCTGGAGGGCCTGATTATAACAAGGCGTTCAAGTGGTTCTCGCTCGCTGCTGCACACGGCCTGAAGGACAGCGAGTTCAATCTTGCCGTTCTGATGGAGCGCGGCCTGGGCACCAAGCAGGACGTGAATGAAGCCTTGTTCTGGTACATGGCCGCCGCTTCGCAAGACGACGTGGATGCAAAGGCGCGCGTGAAAGTTCTATCCAAGAGCATGTCACCGACAATCGTTGACGCAGTGAAGCAGCGCTTCACCACCTGGGTTCCCACCAAGGCGCCGGATGCCGCCAACGTTGTGGCCGTCAATGACGCGCAATGGAACCCTGCCCCCGCCAAAGCCTCTGCCAACAAGCAGAGCATGAATGATAACCCGAATGATGCGGCCAAGAAATTGCTGGATCAGTTGGGCTATCGGGTCGGCACGCTGGACGGTGCGCTCGATGCCAAGACATCGAACGCGATCAAGCTGTTCCAGATCCGTGAAGGCATGAAGGCGACTGGCAAGGTAACGCCGGATCTGCTTTCTGCGATGCAGGACCGGGTGGGATAAGACTTCCCACTTTCTTCAAACCTTCCCAACCCCCGCGAAAGCGGGGGTTTGCGTTTGAACTATCCCGTCCGGCTGAACGGGAATTTGTAGATCTGCTCGCGGCCCAGCATCCACACGCTGGTTTCATCGTGGTTGAACAGGCCGGCATAGGGCTTGGAATGCACCGGCAGTGCGCCGGTATAGGCCCCGAAGGCAGGCATGATCAGGCGGCGGCCATCGGCGATGAAGCATTTGCCGTAGACCCTGCGGCCCCGATGCGAGACACCACAGCCGGGATGGAGGTGGCCACAGATTTCCAGTTCGCCGTCGCCCAGCCGTCCTGGCTCGTGACGCAACATCAACGGCCCAAGAATGATGTGATCCGCCGCATGGCCCGGCAGTTTCTGCGGCGGCAGAGGATCGTGGTTGCCGCAAATCCAGAATGTGTCATGCGCGCCGGTGAGCGTTGAAAGCCGGACGAGCAATTCATCTTCCAGACGGTTCTCGCCATCGCCATCGTGGAAACTGTCGCCGAGGAACACCAGGCGCTGCGGCTTGAAGCGCTTCACCACGCCTTCCAGCAGCGTCAGTGTCATCGCCGTATCAAAGGGTGGCACGCGGATGCCGCGCCGCGCCAATGAAGTGCCCTGTTCCAGATGCAAATCAGAAATGATCAGCGTTTCAAGCTCAGGCACATGCAGCACGCCGGACAAATCAGGCATGAGGGACAGTCCGCCCAGCGCAATCGTGTGGGCTTTAGGCAAGGCGGCTGGCTTCCTGTTCCAGCTCTCTCTCGGCTTCGGCGAGAAGGGCATCATCGCCCTCCCCTTGAATCGATTCGCGGCTGATGTCGAGCAGGATGGGCACAGACAGAGGCGATACGCGGTCCAGCACCTTGTACAGGATCTGCCCGCGGATGCGCTTCAGCATGGCGCCCAGGCGCTGCAGATTGATCAGGCCATCAGCGGCATCATCCCAGGCCGCGCGCAGCAGGATATGATCGGGCTGGTGCGAGCGCAGCGCATCGAAAATGAGATTGGTGTTGACCGTCACTTGCCTTGCCGTCTTTTCCTTGCCGGGTGAATTGCGCTCCACCAGCCCGGAAATGATGGCGCAATTGCGGAAGGCGGAACGCATCATATTGCTCTCCGCCAGCCAGGCTTCAAGATCATCCCCCAGCATGTCTTCATCGAACAGCTTGGCGAGCGAGATGCGGCCAGTTTGGATCATCAAGGAGAGATCACTCACCATCCAGATCACCAGAGCATATTCCGACGCGATGAAGCCCAGCGGCCTTGCGCCCCAGCGTTCGAGGCGGCGGGTGAGCAGCATCCCCAATGTTTGCTGCGCGAGGCGGCCCTCAAACGGATAGCAGACCATGTAATGCTTGTCGTGGCGCGGAAAGGTTTCGACCAGCATCTGATTGGCATTGGGTGTGGTGGAGGCCCAGCTTTGCAAGCTGAGCCAGTCGCGGATTTGCGGCGGCAGGAATTGCCATTGCGATTTATCAGCCAGGATGTTGCGCACTCTATCGGCGAGGTAAGTCGAGAGCGGGAACTTGCCGCCATTGTAAGACGGCACTTTTACATCTTTGCTTTGTGAACGCGTGGTGAGCCCGCCGAATTCATCCATGCCTTCGAAGCGGAGGATTTCTCCGGCGAAAGCAAATGTGTCGCCCACCGCCAGCTGGCTGAGGAAATATTCTTCGACCTCGCCCAGCACGCGACCGCCGGTCATGATGCGCTTGCCGGCCAACCTTCGGATGGAAGCCAGTCTGATCTTCATCATCTCGCTGCCGACGATGGTGCCCATATTCATTTTGTAGCGCAGCACCAATTGCGGATGGGCAATGCTGTAGCGGCCCTGCGCATCGACCTTCAGTTTCGCATAGCGCTCATAGGATTTCAGCGCGTAACCGCCGGTGGCGACGTAATCCAGAACCTGATCGAAACGCTCGCGCTTCAGGTTGCGATAGGTGAAGGCGGATTTCACTTCGGCAAAAAGGTCATCCGGAAAAAATGGCCCAGAACAGGCGCAAGCGATGACATGCTGGGCCAGCACGTCGAGCTTCTTGGTCATCGGATATTCTGAATCCTGCGCGCCTTCTGTGGCGGCACCGCGCGCCGCCACACATTCGAGAACCTCGAAGCGATTGGACGGCACCAGCAGCGCCTGGCTTGATTCATCCAGCCGGTGATTGGCGCGGCCGATGCGCTGCAAGAGGCGGCTGGAGCCTTTGGGTGCGCCCACTTGCACCACCAGATCGACATCACCCCAGTCAATGCCCAGATCCAGCGTAGAGGTGGCGACCACGGCTTTCAACTTGCCCGCCGCCATCGCCGCCTCCACCTTGCGCCGCTGCGCCACGTCGAGCGAGCCGTGGTGAAGTGCGATGGGCAGCGTGTCTTCGTTCACGTTCCACAATTCCTGGAACAGCAATTCCGCCTGCGAACGCGTGTTGACGAACAGCAGCGTCATGTTGGCGCGCTTGATGTCTTCATAGATTTCCGGAATGGCATAGACGGAGGAGTGACCGGCCCAAGGCACATCCTCCACCGATTCCAGAATGCGGATGCGCGGCGGAGCACCCGGTCGTCCCAGCACCAGCGGGGCGATTTCAGAACCGGTGGGCACCAGCCAGGCACGCAAGGCATCAGGATCAGCGACGGTAGCGGAAAGCCCCATGATGCGTGCTTCTGGCGCATGGGCGCGCAGGCGCGACAGAGCGAGTGACAACAGCACGCCACGCTTTTGCGCGACGATGGAATGAAGCTCGTCGAGGATCACGCATTTCAGATGCCGCAGCAGATGTGCGGCTGTTGGATCGGCGATCATCAGCGTGACTTGTTCCGGCGTGGTGATCAGAATGTCCGGCGGTTTCTGGCGCTGGCGCTGGCGCTTGGCGTGCGACGTATCACCGGTGCGGGTTTCAATCGTGATGGGCAGGCCCATTTCAGAAACCGGCGCTTCGAGGTTGCGGGCGATATCCACCGCCAGCGCCTTCAGCGGTGAGACATAGAGCGTGTGGATGCCTTGCGTCTCATGTGGTTCGGCCAGTTCCACCAGCGAGGCCAGAAAGCCCGCCAGCGTCTTGCCGCCGCCGGTGGGGGAAATCAACAAAGCGCTTTTGCCCGCAAGGCCCAGCTGCATCATTTCCAGCTGGTGGGCGCGCGGCTCCCAGCCTTTGCCTTCGAACCAGTCACTGAAATTTTGCGGCAGAGAAATCATCAGGACTGGAACTTGACGAAAACGGAGAAGTTCCGCAACTCGTGTCGCATGAGTTTAGCGCCCACCACAGCCATCACGCACCGGACAATCCTGACCATCGCCGTGCCCATCATGCTGTCTAATGTGACGGAGCCGCTGATCGGCGTGGTCAATACGAGCGTGGTCGGGCAGCTGCCGGAGGCCTCGCTGATCGGCGGCGTGGCGGTGGGCGGGCTGATTTTCTCGTTCCTGTTCTGGGGTTTTGGCTTCCTGCGCCTCTCGACCAGCGGGCTTTCAGCGCAGGCGCTAGGGGCGGGCAAGCCGGAAGCGGTGGCACAGGTGATCGGGCGTAGCTTGCTGCTGGGCGTCTTCATCGGGCTGGTGTTGTTGGCGCTGGCACCGGTGATCGGGCCCACAGCCATCAGCCTGATGGGCGGTTCGCCCGAAGTACGCTCGGCGGCCACGGAATATTTCAGCTGGCGCATTTTCTCATCACCGGCTGCGCTGGCGAATTTTGCCATTCTCGGCTGGTTCGTGGGGCAAGGCCGCAGCCTTTCGGCATTCGTCGTGCAGGCTTTACTCAATATCACCAACATGGTGCTGAGCGTGGTGCTGGTGCTGCATTTTCACCTGGGCATTTCCGGCGTGGGTGCTGCGGCCCTCGTGGCGGAATATGCGGGGCTGGGTTTCGGCATTTACATGGCCAGCCGCCGCCTCAAGGCTTTGGAGCATGGCATCGCGTGGCGCGGGCTCTTTGATCTGGCCACGTTGAAGCCGTTACTGGTGGCCAATGCCGATATCATGGTGCGCACGCTGTGTTTGCTGTTCGCTTTTGCCTGGTTCACCGCGCATGGTGCACGCAGTGGCAACATCATCATTGCGGCCAATGCGGTGCTGCTGAATTTCTTTGAAGTGTCGGCGTATCTGATTGATGGCTTTGCCTATGCGGCCGAAGCGCTTGTCGGCCAGGCGATCGGCGCGCAGGACAAGGTGCGATACTCAAAAGCGATTTCGCTCGGCACGCTGTGGGCGATGGGTTTTGGCCTGCTGGCCTCGCTGATCACGCTCATAGCCGGGCCGTTCTTCATTGATCTGATGAGCGTGAATGAAGAGGTCCGGGCCACGGCGCGGCTCTATTTGCCCTGGGTGGTGGCCACGCCGGTTCTGGGCGCGGCGTGCTTTCTGTTTGATGGGATATTCACGGGAGCACTAGCCACGCGCGACATGCGCAACATGATGGTGCTGGCGCTGGCGATCTATCTGCCGGCCTCGGTGTTGTTGGAAAAGGCGTATCAGAACCACGGGCTGTGGATGGGGTTGTGCCTGTTCTTCCTCGCCCGCAGCGTGCTGTTCGCGTGGCGGTTGCCGGCGATCAAGGCGCGGGTGTTTGCAGACGCGCGATGAAAGCCGCAAGGGCATCGCGGATCTGAGGCGCCCATTCAGGATGTGCGGCGATGCTCTCTGCCGTCACCTCCTGCTTGATCAGCGGCAGCGCCAGCGCGGCTTCATCGATGTGAATGCCGGACATGGTTTCCAGCACCAGCCGCAGCGATTTCTGCGCTTCAGACGCGCGGGGCGAGGCATTCCATTGCACGAAGGGCTTGCGTACGAAAGTCTCGCCACCGACCAGCCAGTCGAGCGCGTTCTTGAACGCGCCCGGAAGGCCACGCGCATATTCCGGGCACGCAATGAGCAGGCCATCGGCTGTGCCCACGAGATCGCGGAACTCTTGCACGACGGTGGGAACAGCGCTTTCCAGATCGGGATTGAACTGCGGCAGCGCGCCTTGGCCGTTCCATAGCGTGATGCTCACACCGGACGGGGCCAGTAGGCGCGCAGCTTCCAGCAAGGCGGTATTGGTCGAGCCTGTGCGCAGGCTGCCGCTCATCGCTAGAATTTTCAATTGGGCTGCACCTGGAAGCGGCGCACTTCATCAATCGCATCGACCAGGCCCAAGCGGTCCAGCTTGATGCCGGGTGGGAAGGCGGTGGTGAATCTTGTGGCCAAGCGCGGATCGAGGATGACGAACACGCCGCGATCATCCTGTTGGCGGATCAGGCGGCCGAAGGCTTGCCTCAGGCGCAGACGCACCACCATGTCCTTATAGGCATTGCCGCCGAAGGCTTCGGCGCGGGCGCGCTCCAGAATGGTGGGCGTGCCCCAAGGCACACGGTCCAACACAATCAGGCGCAGTGAATCGCCCGGCACGTCAACACCGTCACGCACGGCATCGGTGCCCAGCAAACACGCATCACGTTCGGCGCGGAACATATCGACCAACGTGCCGGTATCCATCGGGTCGATGTGTTGTGCATAAAGCGGCAGGCCCCTTTTGGCGAGGCCGGGGGCGAGGCGTTTATGCACGGCGCGCAGACGCGCAATCGCCGTGAACAGGCCGAGCGCGCCACCGCCGGAGGCGATGAACAGTTCTCGATAAGCCGCCGCAATCTGGTCCATGTCCTCGCGGTTCACATCGGTGACCACGATCACCCGCGCGCGCTTGACATAATCGAAGGGCGATTCAAAACTCACGCGCTTCACCGGGTAAGGCAGATGGATCACGCCGGTGCGGGCTTCGGCATTGCTCCAGTCATCGGGCACATCGGGCGGGCGATCTTTGAGTGTGGCGGAGGTGACGATGATGCCATCGGCCTGGCGCAGCACGGCATTGGCCAGCGGCACGGAAGGATCAATCCAGTGCGAGTGAAAACCCACATCATGTTCGCGGCCATGCGCCTGCTCCACAGCGAACCAGTTCACGAAGAGCGCGTTGGCCTCGCCCTGCAATTGCTTCAGCATCGAGACCCAGCCACCGACCATCAATTCACCACGGCGCTTCAGGCCGCGCGCGATGGCTTCGATGCGGCCACGCTCCGGCGTTTGCAATTCGGCGGCTTCATCATCGAGCTTCTTGAGCAGCAGATTGGCCAGCCCGGTCATCGGCCTTTGCAGACCGCTCATCTGCTCGACCAGATCTTCAATCGCGATATTCATGCCATCAACCAGCGGCAGGCAATCGGTTTCCAGCGAATTGGTGGCGGCGGCTTCTGAACGGGCCAGAACCTGCTGGCGCAGCAATGTGAGAAAGGTTTCTGCCGCACCTTCTGCATGGCCGGACTGGATGCGCCGTGTCCAGCCGGGGCCGGGCAAGGCGGCTGCCGCGCGCAACACCTGTTTCAAAAGTTTTTCGGCCTGTTCCTGGTCGGCCAGCAGATCACCGATGCGCTCGGAGAGGCCGCGCCCGCGGCGGCGCTCGGCCTCCGGGCCACGTAGCCAGCGGCGCAGCTCGGCGGCTTCGAGGCCGGTGAGGTGGCCGGAGAACGCGCTGTCGGCTGCGTCGAACAGATGATGGCCTTCGTCGAACACGATGCGGCGCAGGCCACCGGGAGCAGCGTTTTCTTCCTCGGTCTTGGCAACACCGATGGCGTGGTCGATGGCGGCTTGGTGCAACACCAGCGCGTGGTTGGCGATCACCACATCGGCCTTGCGCCCCGCGCGCACAGATTTTTCGATGAAGCAGCGTTTGAAATGCGGACAGGCGGCATAGATGCATTCGCCGCGCCGGTCGGTGAGGCCCAGTGCCGACGGCGTGACATTGCGTGTTTCGCCATCCGTGCCGGTATCGGAGAACAGCGGCATCAGCCAGTTCGGGAAATCCCCGCCGACAATATCGCCATCGCGGCTGAACCGCGCCCAGCGCGCCATCAAGGCGGCCATCAAGGCGGAGCGCGCGTTGGTGGCGGTGAGGCGGCCAAACACTTCCTGCATGTTCAAGAGGCAGGCATAATTCTCGCGGCCCTTGCGGATCACGATTTGCTCGCGGCGCTCTTGCGGGTCCGGCACCAGGCGCGCGGTTTCCTGATCGAGCTGGCGCTGCAGATTGCGGGTGTAGGTGGAAATCCACACCGGCGCATTGTTCTTACGAGCCCAGAGGTAAGACGGCGAGAGATAGCCCAGCGTCTTGCCCAGACCCGTTCCCGCTTCCGCAAGGAGAATGTTGTTGATCTCGCGGCGCTGGCGCGGCTCGAAAGCGTGGGTGGCGCTGGCCGCATAATCCTGCTGGCTGGTGCGCGCTTCAGCTCCGCGCCCCAGAATGCGGGTGAGAAAAATCCTGGCTTCATCTTGGCTGACCGGCATCTGCGTGCCTTCAGCGCGGGTGCCATCATCTTCCCATTCTTCGATCCGGTCCCAGACATTGAGGCCCGGCGCGAAATTGGCGACTTCGAGTTTTGCATCGGCCTTCAAAATGGCCTGCAGCACGGACTTCGCCCAAGGCCAATTAGCGCGGGCGAGGAAATGCGCGTTCTCTGCCGCTTCGCGCAGGAAGGGATAGGTTTTGCTGGATAGACGCAGCAGCAAATCCTCCGCCACTGCGAGAAGGGTTTCACTGTCGGTGGCGCCCGCATCCACACCGAGCGAACGAGCGAAGCCTGCAGGCGTGGGCGTGGCCATGCGCGCGGGGCAGACAAAGGCGAAAAGCTCGGCCACATCGAAATGCTTCTGCTCACGCGCGGCACGCAAATGTGAACGCGGAGCTGCGGCCTGCTGAGCCAGGCGCTCTATCAGAAACCCGGCATGGCAGATCAGATAGGGCGCTGCCGAAAGCCGCGCGAGGGCGGAAGGTGCCGCCAGCGTTTCGCCGCCCACCACAGCGCCTGCCGGTGTTGCCACGGCAGGTGCGGGAAGATCGAAGGCGAGAGCGGGAAGCAGAGTCACCGCGTCGTTCTAGCCAGAACATATCGAAAACGAAAGTATTACATCGCGAAATCCGGAACCGTCACGGCTTTGCCTGAATTGATGGGGATCGTGAGGGCACATAGGGAGACGGCGATGGACCAGAAATATATCAACCTGTTCGACACTTACACGCATGGCGGGATGAACCGGCGCGACTTCCTCGACCGGCTGAAGGCGCTGGCGGGTGCTGCTGCGGTCACGCCGATCCTCGCCCAGCTGGAAAACAATTACGCCCATGCCGACACAGTGGCGGCGGATGATCCCAGGCTGGTCACAAAAGAAGTGCAGATTCTCCCCGACATTTATGGCCTTCTCGCCATGCCGAAAGATGCCAAGGGCAAGTTAGGTGCGGTGATGGTGATCCACGAAAACCGTGGCCTCAACCCGCATATCCAGGACATTGTGCGGCGCGTGGCGCTGGAAGGCTTTGTGGTGTTCGGCACGGATTATCTTTCTCTGATCGGCCGCACGCCGCAGAATGAGGACAAGGCGCGCGAGATGATCGGCACGCTGAAGCCGGAAGATGTTCTGGCCATGTCGATGGATGTGCGGCTTGCGCTTTCTGAACATGAAGCATCGAATGGCAAGGTGGGGGCTGTTGGCTTCTGCTGGGGTGGCGGTGCGGTGAATGCGCTGGCGGTGGCAGACCCTGATCTCAATGCTGGCGTTGCGTACTACGGCATGCAGGTGCCCGCTGCCGATGTGCCCAAGATCAAAGCGCCGTTGCTGTTGCAGAATGGTGGACTCGATGAGCGGGTGAATGCTGGGATCAAGGATTTCGAAGCTGCGCTGAAGGCGGGCGGGAAGACGTATGAGCTGTACGTTTATGAGGGCGCCAACCACGCATTCAACAATGACACCAACCCGGCCAGGTATAACAAGGAAGCGGCGGACCTTGCGTGGGGTAGGACGATCGGGTGGTTCAAGAAGTATTTGGCGTAACTCACCCTTCCCCCAAGAGGGGGATTGTGGACAGGCGGTAAAGTTGACCTGAAGCACACGCGTCTCTAAAGAGGCGCGTCTGTTTTAAAGGAACCGAAATGCCCGTCTCTCCTGCTCTCCGCGAAGCTGCGCTCGCCTCCAAGGCCTGGCCTTTTGAGGAAGCGCGCAAGATTTTAAAGCGCGTGGAGAAGTCGGGCCAGAAACAGGTGCTGTTCGAAACCGGCTATGGCCCTTCGGGCCTGCCGCATATCGGCACATTCGGCGAAGTGGCGCGCACCACCATGGTGCGCAAGGCGTTCTCGATGATGAGCGACCTGCCCACGCGCCTGCTGTGCTTCTCTGACGACATGGACGGGATGCGCAAGATCCCCGACAATGTGCCTGACAAGTCATTCCTTGAGCCGCATCTGCACAAGCCGCTGACCCGCGTGCCCAATCCGTTCGGCGGCGATTATGAAAGCTTCGGCCATCACAACAATGCGATGCTGCGGCGCTTTCTGGATACGTTCGGGTTTGACTATGAGTTCGCTTCGGCGAGTGAATATTACAAGTCCGGCCGCTTCGATGACATGCTGATCCATGTGCTGGAAAAGTATGACGCGATCATGGGCGTGATGCTGCCAACCTTGGGTGAAGAGCGCCAGGCCACATATTCGCCGGTGCTGCCGATCTCACCGATCAGTGGCCGTGTGCTTTACGTGCCGATGAAGAGTGTGGACCCGAAGGCCGGCACTGTGACCTTCACGGATGAAGATGGCAGCGATTGCACGCTGGATGTGCGCGGCGGCAAGGTGAAGCTGCAATGGAAGCCGGATTTCGGCATGCGCTGGGCGGCTTTGCATGTGGATTTCGAAATGTTTGGCAAGGACCATCAGACCAATGCACCGGTCTATGATGCGATCTGCGAAATCCTCGGCGTGCCGGCACCTGAGCATTATGTCTATGAGCTGTTCCTCGACGAAAAGGGCCAGAAGATTTCCAAGTCGAAGGGTAACGGCCTGACGATCGACGAATGGCTGACCTATGCTGATCCGGATTCGCTGGCGCTTTACATGTATCAGAAGCCACGCGAGGCGAAGCGGTTGTTCTTTGACGTGATCCCGCGCGCGGTGGATGAGTATGAGGCGTTCCTGAACGCCTATCAGAAGCAGGAAGGCAAGATTGCCGACCAGTTGATGAACCCGGTCTGGCACATCCATGGCGGCAATCCGCCGAAGCCGGAAGGAGCTGGCCTGTCGTTCACGCTGCTGCTGAATTTGGCCACTGTGGCCAATACGGAAGACAAGGCCGTGATGTGGGCTTTCATCAAGCGCTACAAGCCGGAGCTTGATCCTGCGACGCACAAGCGCCTGGATTCACTGGTGGGCTACGCGATCCGTTACTATCAGGATTTCGTGAAGCCGGCGAAGCAGTACCGTGCTGCGACCGCTGATGAAGCCACCGCGCTGAAGGATCTGGCCGCTGCCGTCGCATCCTTGCCGGAAGGTTCAAGCGCAGAAGACATTCAGCAGAAGGTCTATGACGTAGGCCGCCGTGAGCCTTACCTCACCACGCAAAAGGACGGCTCTGCCGGCGTGGCGCTCACCTGGTTCAACATGCTGTATCAGGTGTTGCTGGGCGAAGAAAAAGGGCCGCGCTTCGGTTCTTTCGCGGCGCTTTATGGTGTGGGCAATACGGTGAAGTTGATCCAGGATGCCCTCGCGGGTAAGCTTACAAAGTAATCGCCCCTCTCCCGTCGCAGATGGGAGAGGGTGCCGACAGGCGGGTGAGGGGCTGGTTGCTACCAGCTCCCCGCTGTAAAAATCTCACTGTCGGCCACCAGGCCCTCATCCGCCCGTCGGGCACCTTCTCCCATGCATTCGCACGGGAGAAGGGCGATTATTTTCGCGCCGCCAGCGCTGTCTTGGGAATGCCTACTTCGAACGGCGTGGCATTGCCCCAGAAGCGCTTGGCGAATTTGTCGGCATTCACTTCATAAGGCCGATCGAACAGGAAGCGCATTTCGGTGATGGCGCGCAGCATGGGCACGAAGACACCAATGACCGGGATCAAGGCCAGCGGCAGCGCCTGGATGCGCAGCTTGGTGCCCAGTGCCTGCGCCGCGATGCCCAGCATCTGGCGCGGGGTTTTGACCGGGGCGCAGGGCACATGCCAGGCCTGCCCGAAATCTGCATCCGGCGCTTCCAGCAAAGTGACGGCAGCGCGCGCAATGTCCGGCACATAGGCAAAAGCATGCGGCAGGTCAGGCTTCATCACCAGTTGCGCGGGTTTGCCATCGCCAATGGCGTTGAACACATCATTGCTGAAATGCGAGAGCGACACGCCGGGGCCGTAGAAATCCGGGGCGCGCAAGGCGGCGAATTTCACCGCACCAGCATCTGCAGCATCCTGCCACATGCGGGTGATCACCGAACGGGTGGAAGGCTTGGCGCCAAAGCTGGTCAGCGGCATGTCTTCGGTCAGTGGCTTATCCTGCGGGCCATACATGTAAAGATTGTCGATGAACACCACGCGGGCACCGGTGGCTTCGGCGGCGGCCAGAATGTTGCCCATCGCCAGCGGCCAGGATTTCATCCACACTTTGCCGTCATAGGCAAAGCCGATCGAGATCACGACCTGATCCTTGCCCTTGAAGGCGCTCATCACCGAGGCGCGGTCCAGCACATCGCAGGGCGTGAAGGCCAGGCCATCGGACAGATCCTTGGGGCTGCGGCGCTGGGCGACGGTGACCTTGTAATCCCTGGCCTTCAGCTGTTCAGCAGTTTCAGCGCCTACCGGGCCGTAGCCCACAATCAGAATGTTCTTTTCCATGTCGTTCTCCTTTGATGAGATAAACATGGACCCATCTTGACCATACCTCAAATGCATAGATATTATCCGAACTATGCGCCAAGTGAATTTGAACGGGATTGACCTGAACCTGCTGCCGCCGCTGGAAGCGCTGCTGAGGCTGCGCAATGTCAGCGAAGCAGCCAGCGCCACCGGCCTCAGCCAGCCGGCGATGAGCCGCACGCTGGCGCGCCTGCGCGATGTGCTGGATGATCCCTTGCTGGTGCGGGTCGGGCGGCAATATGCGCTTACCCCTAAGGCTTCCCTGCTGCAGCCGGAATTGCATCAGGCTTTGCAGCGTGTGTCGGGGTTGTTCGATTTTTCGGCCTTTGATCCGTTGCAGGAAAAGCGGCTGGTGCGGTTTGTGGGGGCGGATACGCATACGATCCAGTTCTTCCCGCCTTTGGTCAAGAAAATGAGCGCGGAAGCGCCGGGGATCGAGCTGTCGGTGGAACCCTATTCGCCCGGCTTGTTCCAGCGGATGAATGACGGTTCCCTCGATTTTGCTTTTGCTTTGGCCAATACCCCGCTGCCGCGCGGCCTGGCCAGCCAGCCCATGGGGCAAGACCGGCTCGCGCTCGTCATGCGGCGCGGGAATCCCGCTGCCGGATCACGCTGCACACTGAAGCAGTTTGCCAAGCTGGGTCATGTGGGGGTGCGGATTTTTGGTGACGGGGTTTCGGAGATTGACCGTCAGCTGGCGGCGGCAGGCTTAAAACGCGAGATGAAATTGATGACGCCGCATTTCATGGCGGCGCTTGCCACTGTCAGCCAGACGGATCTGGTGACCACGATTTCACGGGCCTTTGCGGAGAAATTTGCGGCTTCACTGGATCTGGTTGTGATGGAGCCGCCGTTGACAGATATCGAACTCAAACAAACGGTCGTCTATCCGCAATTGCGGAAGGACGACCGGTTTTTGGTGTGGATGGTTGCGGCCATGCAAGAGGTGGCCCGCAAAGTCTATCCCAGCTGATGCGCCTTAGTTCACTATTGAGGGCATGAGCTCGTGCTCGAGCGCGCTGCCCACGGCATCCTCAATCGATTGCGAGATCGAAATCGGCGCGCCATTGGCGTTGAAAAGGCCGAAAAGCTGCTCGCCGGGCGCGATCTTGATGGTCTGTCCCAGGAGGCGCGAAGCGTCCTCGGCATCCATCGGTTTCACATAGGCCATGAGGCCTGCGCCAATGGCCTGAAGCTGTTCGGGGCTGACTGTCGTGTGAGATTTGTTTTCCATGAATATCAAATGGGGAAGTCGGGCAAAAGTTCAAGGGGTGGGGGTTTTGCAACCCTCCTCCAACCCGCTTGCATATGACCCCGATTTGTCGTTCATTGATGCAAGGCTTGATCAGCCGGTCAAATTTTCAGGGAGAACCTCAATATGATCAAATCATTGCTTTCAGCGGCAGCACTTTCCACCGTTCTGGCCTCGGCGGCCTTCGCGGCGGATGCTGGCCCGGCCATCGTTTTCGACATCGGCGGCAAGTTCGACAAGTCGTTCAATGAATCGATGTTCAACGGCGCAGAAAAGTTCAAGACCGAAACCGGCACGGCTTATGGCGAATTCGAAATCGCCAATGAAGCCCAGCGCGAACAGGCGATCCGCAATTTTGCCGAAAAGGGCAATTCGCCGATCATCGCCGCTGGCTTTGCCCAGGCCGAAGCGTTGACCAAAGTGGCCAAGGAATATCCGGACCTGAAGTTCGCGATCATCGACATGGTTGTTGATCTGCCGAATGTGGAATCGATCGTATTCAAGGAACATGAAGGTTCCTACCTCGTCGGCGTTCTGGCTGCTGAAGCCTCAAAGACCGGCAAGGTCGGTTTCGTCGGCGGCATGGACATTCCGCTGATCAGCAAGTTCGGCTGCGGCTATGCCCAAGGCGTGAAGGCTGACAAGAAGGACGCAACCGTATTCCAGAACATGACCGGTGATACCGGTGCGGCCTGGAACGACCCGGTGAAGGGTGGCGAAATCACCAAGGGCCAGATGGCCAAGGGTGCTGACGTGGTGTTTGCTGCGGCAGGTGCCACCGGCATCGGCGTGCTGCAGGCTGCGGCTGACGGTGGTGCGCTCTCCATCGGCGTGGACGCCAACCAGAACTATCTGCATCCCGGCAAGGTCTTGACCTCGATGGTCAAGCATGTCGACGTTGCCGTCTATAACATCATGAAAGAAGGCAATGCCGGCTTCAAGCCAGGCATCCAGGCGCTTGGCCTCAAAGAGGGCGGCGTGGACTATGCCATGGACGACAACAACAAGCCGCTGGTGACCGACGCCATGAAGGCCAAGGTGGAAGCCGCCAAGGCCGACATCATTGCCGGCAAGACCGAAGTTCATGACTTCACCGCCGACAACAAGTGCCCGGTTGAATAAGCACTGAGACGAAAAACGCCTCGCTCTGCGATGCCGCTTGACGCGGCACCTGAGTGAGGCGTTTTATTATCCTCTCAAGCTGGGGGCTGAGGACTATTCATGACATCCGCCATCGAAGGCACCTTACCTGCGATTGAACTGATCGGCATCGACAAGCGCTTTGGCGCGGTGCATGCCAACAAGGATGTTTCGCTGTCGATCGCGCAAGGCTCGATCCACGGCATTATCGGTGAAAATGGCGCGGGCAAATCCACCCTGATGTCGATCCTGTTCGGTTTCTACCAAGCCGACAAGGGCGAAATCAAAGTGCGCGGCGAGCCCGTCAAGATCAAGAATTCCACCAGCGCCATCGCCCATGGCATTGGCATGGTGCATCAGCATTTCATGCTGGTCGATACATTCACTGTTCTGGAAAATGTAATCCTTGGTGCCGAAGGCGGCCGCCTGATCGGCCCGGCACTGGCCAAGGCCCGCACTGATCTCAAGCACCTCGCTGAAGAATATGAAATGGATGTCGATCCCGATGCGATTGTCGGCGAGCTTCCAGTGGGCCTGCAGCAGCGGGTGGAAATCCTCAAGGCGTTGTACAAGGGCGCCAATGTTCTGATCCTCGACGAACCCACCGGTGTGCTGACACCGGATGAAGCTGATCATCTGTTTCGCATCCTGGGCCAGCTGCGCGACCAGGGCAAAACCGTGATCTTCATCACCCACAAGCTGCGCGAGATCATGGCGATCACCGATCATGTGTCGGTGATGCGGCGCGGTGAGGTGGTGGCCGATTTTGAAACCAAGAACACCAATGTCGGCGAGCTGGCGGAAGCGATGGTGGGCCGCAGCGTTTTGCTGCGCGTCGAGAAAACGCCATCCACCCCCGGCGAAGTGGTGCTGGAATGCAAGAACGTGACCTGGCGCGACAAGAAGAATGTGGCGCGCGTGGACAATGTGTCGCTCACCGTGCGCAAGGGTGAGATTGTGGGCATTGCCGGCGTGTCGGGCAATGGCCAATCGGAATTGCTGGATGTGATCACCGGCATCGCCAAGGCCACAACCGGCCAGATCATTTTTGAAGGCGAAGACATTACGGCGCTCAACGACCCGCGCATCCTGCGGGACCGTGGCATGGCGCATGTGCCGGAAGACCGGCACCACCGCGGACTGATCACGTCTTTCAGTGCGGCAGAGAGCGCCATTCTCGGTTGGCAGCACAATCCGGCTTTGGGAAAGGGGTTCCGCCTCGACCATCAGACTGTGATCAACCAGACGCGCAAGCAGATGGAAGAGTTCGATGTGCGCCCCGCTGATCCGATGCTGAAGAGTGCGAAATTCTCTGGCGGCAACCAGCAGAAAATCATTCTGGCCCGCGAGATCGGTTCCAACCCTGATCTGCTGATCGTGGGCCAGCCCACGCGCGGTGTGGATATCGGCGCCATTGAATTCATTCACCGCCGCCTGATCCAATTGCGCGACCAGGGCAAGGCGATCCTGCTTGTCTCGGTGGAGCTGGACGAAATCCGCTCGCTGTCGGACCGCATTCTGGTGATGTTCGCCGGCCGCATCATGGGCGAGCGCGGACCTGATGTGGATGAGCGCGAATGCGGGCTTCTCATGGCTGGCGTCAGCCAGGAGGCGGCATGAGCGCGCGCGGTGAACTTCCGACCTGGGTTGATATCGGCCTCATCCCGCTGCTGAACCTCACGATTGCCTTCATCGTCGCTGGACTCGTCGTGGTGGTGATTGGGGAGAACCCGTTCCGCGCTTTGGTGATCATGCTCGACGGCGCCTTAGGCTCGCTCAAGGGCTGGTCCTATATGTTCTACTACGCCACCAATTTCATCTTCACGGGATTGTGCGTAGCGATTGCCTTTCATGCCGGGCTGTTCAATATCGGCGGTGAAGGCCAGGCCTATGTGGCGGGCCTTGGTGCAGCCACGCCCGGACTGGTGATCGGCGGCGCGCTGGCTTCGGTACTTCCGGGCACGGTTTCCACGCCCATCACGCTGCTCATCTGCCTCGTTTGTAGCTTCCTGGTCGGTGGATTCTGGGGCTGGTTCCCGGGCTATCTGCAGGCCAAGCGCGGCAGCCATATTGTGATCACCACCATCATGCTGAATTACATCACCTCCAGCCTGATGGTTTACATGATCAACATGGTGTTCCGCCCCGTCGGCAAGATGGCGGTGGAAAGCCGCGGCATCGATGATGCTTACATCATGAACTTCCGCGAAATGGCCCGCCTGATCGGGGTGAAAATTCCGGCAACACCGCTGGGGCCTGTGCTGTTCCTCGCGCTGTTTTCGGCTTGGGCCATTTGGTATCTGCTGTGGCGCACGCGGCTGGGTTATGAAATCCGCGCGGTGGGGGCCAATATGGAAGCTTCGCTCTATGCGGGCATCAAGCCGGCCAAGATCATCATGATCACCATGGCGATTTCCGGCGGGCTCGCGGGCCTCATGGCCTTCCATGAAATCCTCGGCACACAGCACCGGCTGGTGCTGGAATATGTGCAAGGCGCAGGCTTTGTCGGAATCGGCGTGGCGCTGATGGGCCGCTCACATCCTGTGGGCATCGTGCTGGCCGCGCTTTTGTTCGGCCTGCTTTATCAGGGCGGCACTGAACTCTCTTTCGCCATCCCTACGATCTCGCGAGACATGGTGGTGGTGATCCAGGGCCTGGTCATTCTGTTCATGGGTGCGTTGGAGCAGACGTTCCGGCCCTATCTCAGTGCAATCTTCGCGAAGATGGAGGACTAAATGGATTTCTCCCTCGCGCCTGAAATTCTCTCTTCCACCATCCGCATGTCAGTGCCGCTGATCCTCGCTTGCATGGCAGGCCTGTGGAGCGAACGTGCCGGTATCGTGGATATTGGCCTTGAAGGCAAGATGCTGGCGGCGGCGTTTCTTTCGGCATCGGTTGCAGCCTTCAGCGGCTCGGCCTGGATTGGTTTGCTGGCGGGCGTTGGCATTTCAGTCTTCTTCGCTCTCGTGCATGGCTATGCCTCGATCAACCAGCGCGGCAATCAGGTGATCTCCGGCCTCGGCATCAATTTCATCGCTGCGGGCCTTGCAGTGGTGATTGGGCACAGCTGGTTCAAACAGGGCGGGCGCACGCCGCAGCTGGAAGGCGCTGCGCGCTTTTCGCCGATCGATTTTCCGGGGCGAGATGCGCTGTTTGCGATGGACGGTATTGGCCGTTATGCGCGCATCCTGCTCGATCATACGATCCTCACTTATGTGGCACTCGCGGTGGTGCCACTCTCCGCCTGGGTCTTGGCCCGCACCCGCTTTGGCTTGCGCCTGCGCGCGGTAGGTGAAAATCCGCAAGCCGTCGATACGGCAGGTATCTCCGTGGCGCGTTTGCGTTATGAAGCGGTGGTCATTGCCGGCGTGCTGTGCGGCGTTGCCGGCGTCTATCTTTCGACAGCTTTGCAAACCAGTTTCGTGCGCGACATGACAGGCGGGCGTGGCTATCTCGCCCTCACCGCGTTGATCTTCGCCAATTGGCGCGCCTGGCCGGCTCTGTTTGCCTGCCTGCTGTTCGGCTTCCTGCAGGCCATCGCCAATTTCATGCAGGGCGCGCATTTCTTCGGCATTGATATTCCGGTGCAGGTCTTCAACTCGCTGCCCTATGTGATGACGATTGTACTGCTGGCGGGCTTCATCGGCAAGTCCACGCCACCCAAGGCTTCCGGGATTCCTTATACAAAGGACAGATGATGCAAGACCTGATCGACGCCGCAAAGGCCGCCCGCGCATTCGCGCATGTGCCCTATTCGAAATTCTATGTCGGCGCCGCGATGCGCGATGAAAAAGGCCGCGTGCATGCGGGCGCCAATATCGAGAACGCCGCCTATCCTCAAGGCTGGTGCGCGGAATGCACAACGATCGGCCACCTGATCATGGCCGGTGGCACCAAGATCACTGAGGTCGCAGTGATGGGCAATGGCGATGCGCTGTGCACGCCGTGCGGCGGCTGCCGCCAGAAGATCCGCGAATTTGCGAGCGATGACGTCAAGATTCATTGCTGCACGGAAGAAGGCAAACTGATCCGCACTTTCACATTGGGCGAGTTGCTGCCTTCGAGCTTCGGCCCGGAGAATCTGGCATGAGCGATCTGAAATCCAAACTTGGTTCGCATCGGCCCAAGGTTGCCATCATCCTCGGCTCGGCCTTGGGGTCGGTGGTGGATGCGGTGCAGGACGCGACGGATATTCCGTACACTGATCTTTCTGGCTTTCCGGTGCCGAAGATTTCCGGCCATGCTGGCAAGGTGGTGCTGGGCAAGATCGGCGGCAAGGGCGTCGCCGTGCTGGCCGGGCGATCGCATGCTTATGAAGGTGGCAATGCTGCCGTGATGCGCCCGGCGTTGGAACAGCTGAAGGATGCCGGCATTGAGACGCTGATCCTCACCAATGCCGCAGGCTCGCTGAAAACTTCGATGAAGCCCGGCTCGCTGATGCTGATTACCGACCACATCAATTATTCCGGCATGAATCCTTTGATCGGCCAGAATGGCGATGAGAATTTCGTGCCGATGACCAATGCTTATGACCCCGCTCTGCGCAAAGCCTTCCTCGCTGCGGCAAAGAAGGAAAAGATCGCGATCAAGCAAGGTGTCTATTGCTGGTATTCCGGGCCTTCGTTTGAAACGCCGGCGGAAATCCGCATGTTCCAGATCATCGGCGGCACGGCGGTTGGCATGTCGACAGCACCCGAAACCATCATCGCGCGCCGCCTCGGCCTGAAGGTCGCTGCGATTTCGACGATCACCAATCTGGCTGCAGGCATCAAGGGCGCATCGCCCAGTCACGAAGAAACCAAGCGCGAAGGCATGAAGGCCGCCGGCCATATGCAAAAGCTGCTCACACGCTTCTTCAAGGATCTGGAATAATGCTGCCGCAGGAAGTCATCCGCGCCAAGCGCGATGGCCGCGCGCTTTCTTCAGCCCAGGTGAAGGAATTCATAGAAGGCCTGACCAGCGGGGCTGTCACTGAAGGCCAGGTTGCGGCTTTTGCAATGGCGGTGTTCTTCAAGGGCATGAGTGCCGATGAAGCGGTGGGCCTCACGCTGGCGATGCGCGACAGCGGCACAGTGCTGCAATGGGATTTGCCGGGGCCGGTGGTGGACAAGCATTCCTCCGGTGGCATCGGAGACAATATCTCGCTGATGCTTGCGCCGATGCTGTCGGCGTGCGGTTGCTATGTGCCGATGATTTCGGGACGCGGACTGGGCCATACGGGTGGCACGCTGGACAAGCTTGATTCGATCACCGGCTACAACACCACGCCCGACAATGCTTTGTTCTCCTGGGTCACGCGCGAAGTAGGCTGCGCCATTATCGGGCAGACATCTGATCTGGCCCCCGCCGACAAGCGGCTTTACGGCATCCGCGATGTGACGGCCACGGTGGAAAGCGTGCCGCTGATTACCGCGTCGATCCTGTCGAAGAAACTGGCTGCCGGGTTGCAGCATCTGGTGATGGATGTGAAATGCGGCTCCGGCGCCTTCATGGCCAAGCGCGAGGATGCGCAGGCACTGGCAAAATCACTGGTTTCCGTGGCCAATGGTGCGGGACTGAAAACCACCGCCTTGATCACCGACATGGATGAGCCGCTGGCCAAGGTGGCGGGCAATGCGCTGGAAGTGCTACACGCCGTGCGCTTCCTGAAGAATGAACTGACGGATTCGCGTGTGCACGAAGTGACGGTGCGCCTCGGCATGGAAATTTTGCAAAGCACCGGACTTGCCACATCCGAAGACGAAGCGCGCAAGAGTCTGGAGGAAGCACTGGCTTCGGGCGAAGCGGCGGAAATCTTTGGTGAGATGGTGGCCGCACTTGGTGGGCCCACGGGTTTCATGGATGCGCCGGAGCAACATGTGCGCGCCGCCGCTTTCGTGAAGCCGGTATTCGCCGATGACAACGGCGCGGTGACCAGCATCGCCACGCGCGAGCTTGGCCTTGCCGTAATCGAACTCGGTGGTGGGCGCCGCCGCGCCGACGATGTGATCGATCACGCCGTGGGCCTCGATCATCTGCTCGGCAAAGGTTTCGCGGTGGATGGCAACACGCCGCTCGCCATGATTCACGCCAAGGATGAGGCGGATTACGAAAAGGCCGCCGCCATCGTGAAGGCGGCTTATGTGATCGGCGATACGCCTACGGATTACTCCCCCATTCTGGAACGCATTGCGCCGTGAGCCGCGCGTTTCTGTTCATCATGGATGGTTTCGGCGTCGGCCATGCGCCGGATGCCAAGGCTTTCGGTGACGAAGGATCCGACACATTCGGGCATGTCTATGCGCAGGCCCGCCCAAGCATTCCCACGCTGGCTTCCCTCGGCCTGGGTGCTGCGGCTGAAACAACGGGTGGCACGAACGTTTTTCCGAATGCGAAAATCATCGCGCGCCATGGTGCAGCTACCGAAGTGTCCAAAGGCAAGGATACGATCACCGGGCATTGGGAAATTGCCGGCGTGCCGTTGGCGAAGGATTGGGGTTATTTCCCCACCACCATTCCCGCCTTTCCGCAAGATTTCATGGATGCGCTCATCGCTCAGGCGAAGCTGCCGGGACTGCTGTGCCTTGGCCATGCTTCGGGCACGCAGGTGATCGAAGATTTCGGCGAGGAACATCTGCGCACCGGAAAGCCCATTGTCTATACGAGCGCCGACAGCGTGATCCAGATCGCTGCACACGAAGCCCATTTCGGCCTGCAGCGGCTTTATGATGTCTGCGCCATCGCGCGCGAACTTTCCTATGCACTCAATATCGGCCGCGTCATCGCGCGGCCATTCCTGGGCGAAACAGCAAAGACCTTCGAGCGCACCGGCCACCGCAAGGATTATTCGGTGCTGCCGCCGCAGCCCACATTGCTTAATGTGCTTTCAACGGCAGGCCGTGATGTGTGCACCATTGGCAAGATTGGCGATATCTATGCCCATTCCGGCACGGGCCGTGAGATCAAGGTGTCCGGCATGGAAGCGCTTACGTCCACCACGATGGCCGAAATGCCGAAGCTGGCGGATGGCGGGTTCCTGATGGTGAATTTCGTCAACTTCGACACTGACTTTGGCCATCGCCGCGATGTGCCGGGCTATGCCAAATTGCTTGAAAGTTTCGACGCCTGGCTGGCTGGCGCGCTGAAACTTGTCGGCCCTGACGACCATCTGTTCATCACCGCCGATCACGGCAATGACCCCAGCTTCAAGGGTACTGACCACACGCGCGAGCGCGTGCCGGTTCTGTGGTTCAATCCGAAGCAGCAGCCGGGCTCCATCGGGCTGCGCAATACGTTTGCCGATATTGGGCAGAGCATCGCGCAGGTTTTGGGCGTGGGGCCGCTGTCTTCCGGCACGGCGTTCTAACGCCGCCATCATTCCGCCATGCGGCGCAGGCTGATTGTGATCCGGGGGCGTGAGTTGATGAGGACGCACCATGTTCCTGAACACTGTGCTGCTTGCTGCCGCACTTGCCAATCCAGCCCCCGCTGATTTTGCTCAGGTGGGCGATTTGAGCGGGCGCTATAAAACCTTTGGCACCAATTTTGATGGATCGGTCTATCGCGGCGAAGTGCTGATCACCGAAGTTTCCAAGACTAGCTGCAAGATCGCCTGGGTCACTGGCCGCACATCCGCTACGGGCATTTGCATGCGCGTCGAGAATGCCTTCAGCGCCACATATCAAATGAATGACGGCACCTCGGGCCTCGTCATTTACCGCATCGCGGATAATGGCACCTTGGCTGGTGTGTGGACCGTTGCCGGTCGAGACGGCATGGGCACGGAAGTGCTCACCCCGGTGAAATAGCTCGGACTTTCCGCTTTTCAACTTGCCATCAGGCAGCGATGGCTCCTATTCATTTCACGCGGGGGCGTGAAACGATGAGGGTTCCATCATGATTTTGAAGTCCGTTCTGGCAGCCGCTGTGCTGATCGCCGCGCCGTCTTTCGCTTTGGCCGCCGATGGCGATGTCGGTGGCAAATACAAGGTTGAAGGCACCAATTTCGACGGTTCGAAATATTCGGGCGATGCCGAAATCACCATCACCTCCGGCACCACCTGCAACATCGAATGGCATACGGGTGCGGATGCGAATTCCACCGGCATATGCATGCGCAATGACAATGCCTTCTCCGCTGCTTACGTGATGAAGGATGGTTCGGTCGGCCTCATCATCTACAAGATGAATGATGACCGCTCGATGGACGGCATCTGGACGCTATCGGGCAAGAATGGCTCCGGCACCGAAGTGCTGACACCGGCGAACTGAGTTTCGTATTCACCCTTCTCCCTCTGGGAGAAGGGTGATGTTCAGCTTTCCCGCTTCAATACTGCGCGCAGAACGTCCCTTACGCCGATGGCACCCGCGAAGGTGCTGTCGTCGTTGAACAGCGCCACTGGGGCTGTCTCTGACATATGCATGGCTAGCATTACGGTTTTAAGGCTCGTGCCCGGTGTGGCCCAGAAGACCGGTTTGGACTTGGCAGAGAAGACTTTCTCGGCTTCGGTGCAAGGCACCCATTCCGCCAGTTCACCATCCCGTTCGACGACAGTGACCTTGTTATCCTTGTCGAGCTTGAAGCGGGTGGTCTTGCGGCGGTCGAGCCACATCCAGCCACTCTTCTCGGTTTCCAACTCATGGGTGGCGCGCATCACGTTCCACGCCGTCAGCACCGAGAGTGGATTCACATTGGCGATGAAGTCACTCACATAGGCATTGGCCGGGCGCAGCACGATATCTTCAGGCCGGCCAGACTGCACGATGCGCCCGCCTTCCATGATCGTAATAGTGTTGCCGATCTTGAGGGCTTCCTCGAGATCGTGGCTGACGAAGATGATCGTCTTCTTCAGGGTTTTCTGCAGCTGCAGCAATTCATCCTGCAGCTTGGTGCGGATCAGCGGATCAAGCGCCGAGAACGGCTCGTCCATCAGCAGGATCGGCGCCTCAGTGGCAAACGCCCGCGCCAGGCCCACACGCTGTTGCATGCCGCCGGACAATTCATGGACGTATTTGCCCGACCATTGGTCAAGACCCACCAGCTTCAATTGCCGGTCCACCTTGGATCTGCGTTCAGCCTCCGGCATGCCGGCAAGTTCAAGACCGAAGCCCACATTCTCATGCACGGTGCGCCAGGGCAGAAGGCCGAATTGCTGGAACACCATGGCCACGTTCTTCTGGCGGATGCGGCGCAACGTGGGCTCATCGCAAGTGACCACGTCCACCATCTTGTTGCCGTCGAACACTTCAATGGCACCGCGCGTGACTTTGTTGAGGCCATTGACGCCGCGCAACAGGGTGGATTTGCCAGAGCCTGAAAGGCCCATCAGCACGCTGATCTCGCCTTCCTTCACTTCCAGCGAGGCGCCGGCACAACCCAGCACAGTGCCAGTCTTTTCAAGGATTTCCGCGCGGGTGGAACCGGCGTCGAGCATGGTTTGGGCCTGCGGCACATTGCGGCCGAACAGAATATCGACATTCTTGAAGATAACAGCCGTGCTCATTTCTTGGCTCCCACGCGAACGGCCAGGACACGGTCAAGGATAATAGCGAGGGCGACGATGGCCAAGCCAGCCTCGATGCCAAGCGGAATGTTGCGGTTATTCAAAGCACGGTTCACCGGATTGCCGAGCGAGGGCGCACCGATGAGCGTTGCGATGACGACCATCGACAACGAAAGCATGATGCACTGGGTCAGGCCCGCCATGATGGTGGGCAGTGCCGCGGGCAGTTCCACCTTCCATAGCAATTGCCGCTTGGTGGCGCCGAAGCTTTCGCCAGCCTCCAGAATGGATTTGGGAACCGATGTCAGGCCAAGATAGGTCATGCGTACTGGGGCGGGCATGGCGAAGATGATGGTGACGATAAGGGCCGGAGCAGCGCCTAGGCCGAACAGGATCAGGATCGGAATGAGATAAACGAAGGTCGGCATCGTCTGCATCAGGTCCATGATCGGCTGCATGGTCTGCCAGACTCGCGGCTTGTGGGCGGCCCAGATGCCGAGCGGCACGCCGAGCGCCATCGACAAGGCGGCGGCATAAAGCACCAACACCAAGGTCTGCACGGTTTCTTTCCACAGGCCCTGGTTGATGATGAACAGCAGGCCCAAAAGAACCGCCAGCGTCAGCCATTTGCGGCGCTGCAGGAGATAGGCGCCAGCAGCAAGTGCGATGGCAAGCAGAACGGGAGGGCATTGCAGCAAGGTCCAGGTGGTGCCCTCGACCAGCCAGTTCAACGAAACTTTCAGGCCGGTGAACAGCCAGTCAAAGTAGGTCGTGATAAATTCGATGACCATCTTGCCCCATTGCCCCACGGGAATTTTCCATGATGCAATGAAAGTTGAAATTGGATCCCACATGCCCCGTCCCTCTGTCCCCTGAGATGGCTTTATGAATTTAATGCAGGGCGCGTACGTTTCGCGCCCTGCATTTTAGTCTCTGCGAGTTGCTTACTTCAGCAGCTTGGCCACAGCGGCCTTGGCATCGCTGCCGTCAAACGCCGTCACGCCGTCGATCCAGGCATTGATCGAGTCCGGGTTGGCCTTGATCCATTCAGCGGCAACCACCTTCGGGTCTTTGCCGTCTTTCAGCACCGGGGCCATCATGTCGCCTTCCATTTTCAGGTTGAAGCGCAGGTTGGACACCAGCTTGCCGGCATTGGCACATTCGGTCAGGTAATTGGCGCGCACATTGGTATAGACCTTGGCGGGGCCGAAGCCGTAATCCACCACGCCATCCAGATAGGCGATCTTCATTTCGCCCATGACCGGATGCGGCGTCCAGCCGAGGAACACGATCCACTTGTTGTCCTTCATGGCCTTTTCAGCCTCGGTCAACATGCCGGCTTCCGAGCTTTCGACGAGCTCCCAGCCTGCGAGGTTGTTCTTGGCATCGCCAATCATGGTCTGGATGATGCGGTTGCCGTCATTGCCGGATTCGATGCCGAAGAACTTGCCGCCGAACTTGTCCTTGTTGGCATTCAGATCGGCCACCGACTTCACGCCGGCATCGGCCACATATTGCGGCACCACGATGCCGTAGCCTGCGCCTTCAAGATTTGGCGGCTGCAGCTGCTCTACCGACTTGTCGTCGAAATAGGGCTTCACGTCCGAGGTCATGGACGGCATCCAGTTGCCCAGGAACACGTCAATGTCCTTGTTCTTGAGCGATGCATAAGTGACCGGCACAGAAAGCGTCTTCACTTCGGACTGATAGCCCAAGGCATCAAACACGTTGGCGGCAATGCCGGTGATCACCTGAATGTCGGTCCAGCCCACATCGGCAAAGCGCACGGCCTTGCACGAGTCAGCATCCCCGGCCTGCGCCGTGGCGCTGAGGCCAAAGAGGCTCGTGGCGACAGCCAGAGCGCCGATCATTTTCGTGATGGTGGTTTTCATGTCTTACTCTCCCTGATGACAGATAAGGGATAAGACGCCTCGCCGCGAAAGCCGTCAAGGTGGGGAATAACAAATCTAAGTGAAAAATCGCCGTTCACCCGTTGGTTTGCGACACGCTTTCGGTTAGGGTGCGGCGCGAAAAGCAAAGGCGAGGACAGCAAGATGAGTGCAGTGAAGTGGGGCGTGATTTCAACCGCAGATATCGGCATGAAGAAGGTGCTTCCCGGCATGCTGAAAAGCAAGGACATCGAGATCGTTGCCATCGCCTCACGCAAGCTGAAAACGGCGCAGGCCGCAGCGGCCGAACTGGGCATTGCCAAGGCTTACGGCTCCTATGAGGAAATGCTGGCCGACCCGGAGATTGAAGCGGTTTACAACCCGTTGCCCAACCATTTGCATGTGCCGCTGACCTTGCTGGCTGCAAAATATGGCAAGCACGTTCTGTGCGAAAAGCCCATCGCCATCACCGCGAAGGAGGCCAAGAAGCTGAAAAAGGCGCCCAAGAAGGTGATGATCGCCGAGGCTTTCATGGTGCGCCATGCCCTGCAATGGATCGATGTCAAAAAGCGCGTTGATGCCGGAGAAATCGGCAGCGTGCGGGCCATCCAGGTGCTGTTCTCCTATTTCAATGCCGACCCCAAGAATGTGCGCAACATGGCGGGCATCGGCGGTGGTGGCCTGCTCGATATCGGCTGCTATCCGATCACTGTGTCGCGCTTCATTTTTGATGGCGAGCCAGTGCGGGTGACCGGCACGATCGAGCGCGACCCCAAATTCAAGACCGACCGGTTGATGGGCGGCCTGGCTGATTTCGGCAAGGGCCGGCATTTGAGCTTCACCATTTCAACCCAGGCCGCGCCTTATCAGCGGGTGAACATTCTGGGCACCAAGGGCCGCATTGAAGTGGAAATCCCCTTCAACGCCCCGCCGGATAAGCCGAACCGGGTTTTCGTGCAGGGCATGGAAATGAATGAGGGCACCTGGCACTCTTATCCCGTATCCGACCAATACATGCTGCAGGCGGAAGCCTTCGGCCGCGCCATCCGTGCCAAGAAAAAGCCGGCTTGGGGTGTGGATGATGCCATCAAGAACATGAAAATCATCGACGCCTTCTTCAAGTCCGAGAAGACCCGGAAGTGGGAGAAGGTCTAAAGCCAGCCCCGCACCAGCACCAGGCGGCATAACCCAGATTTATCGGGTTTATTCCGCAGATGGAGCGGTAGATGAAGATTTGGCACATGGTGGATCTGGCTTACGCACTGATCAGCGGCGAACATGATCGCCTGATCAGCGGCAACAACCATTTCTACGTGGCCCAGGTCGAGGTGGTCGGCCAGGCGCCGCAGGGCAGCGGCTATCACCTGCACAATCTGCGCGACCAGACGGCACGGCTCGCCGAACGCGTGCCACATATCGGCAAGCCTGTGATCGTAAAACTGGTCGCCAACAAGGTTTATTTCCGCGGCGTTGTCAGCACATCCAAGAAGAAGAAACCGGATTACGGCAAGGTTGGCCTGCAGGTCACTGCGGCGGTCTTCGATGGGCCAAGCGAATTGGGCCGCACTGCAATTCTGCTGGAAGAGGCCCCTCCCATCAAAAGCAGCAAGGCCCGCGCACTGGCATCCGGCGCCATTGATGCCGAGCAGAACAATATGGACTATCTGGCCGCCGAGGATTTGCTGGAACGGATCTACGGCACCGAAGACTGGGACAAGTGGATGCACCCGTAAGGGCGCGCTCTAATCCTCTAGCCCCACAGCCGCGCCGCACCGCGTACGCCGCTATTGCCGCCGTGTTGAGCGCGGACGACCTTGGCCTGGCCCTCGCCCGAGAACGTATAGCGCGCAATCAGCGGCGGAAGTTCTTCGACCAGTTCTGGCAGGCTGCTCATGCCGCCACCCATGACGAAAACATCCGGATCGACCATATTAAGCAAATTGGCACAGATGCGGGCAAAGCGGATTTGCAGGCGCTTGAGGGCCGCAACCGCCGGTGGCTCGCCGGCGCGGGCCTTGGCGATGATCTCCGGGCCGGAAAGCTCCTGCCCCACCACGCGCTTGTAATCCTTGATCAAGCCGGTGCCCGAGACATACATTTCCGCACAACCTGCCTTGCCGCAAAAGCACGGCACCGGTGGCCAGTCTGCTTCATCCATCCACGGCAGGCCGGTATGACCGAATTCAGCGGCCTCGGCATTGGCGCCGCGGATGATTTCACCATTGACCACCAAACCGCCCCCTAAGCCGGTGCCCAGCGTATAGAAGGCCACTGTCTTGAAACCCGCGCCCGCGCCATCCCTGGCCTCGGACAATGCAAAACAATTGGCGTCATTCTCGATCCTGATAACGCGGCCAATGACAGCTTCGAGATCGCGCTGCATCGGCTTGCCATTCGCGGGGGTGAAATTGGCATTGCGCCAGATACCGGTGCCGGGATGGGCGGATCCAGGTGCGCCGATGCCCACTGAGCCTTCACCGGCATCCCGCACGAGCGCTGCCACGGCATTGACCATGGCCTCATAGGTCCGGGGCGTGTCAGCGCGCTTTTCGAAGATGATCTGGTCTTTACTATCAAAAACGATGGCATCGATCTTGGTGCCACCGATATCGATGCCGATCCGCCTTTGCAGATCAGGTCCGGGCATAGGCATCGTCATAGCGTACGATATCGTCTTCGCCGAGATAGTCGCCGAACTGCACTTCAATGATGGTCACTTCACCCTTGTGCAGGTTTTCCAGCCGGTGCTTGGCATGGAGCGGGATATCCACCGAACCGCCCCGGCTCATCGCCACCACCTTGTCATCCACCGTAATGGTTGCCGTGCCTTCGACCACCGTCCAGTGCTCCCAGCGGTGCTTGTGGCTTTGCAGGGAAAGCCGGCCGCCTTCCTTGACCACGATGCGCTTCACTTTGAAGCCGGGCTGTTCCTCGATCACATAAAAGGAGCCCCAGGGGCGGTTTTCACTATAGAGAGACATTCAAGTTTTGATCCTGTAAGAGAGCCGGAATCGGCGGTTGACGGCGTGAATTTGCGTCACTATAAGCCCGCCATTCAAGCGCTGTGAAGGGTTTCACGTTTTCGGAACCGACCCGGCCGAGATTTCAGACTAAACACAGCTTTTCAAAGGTTTCACCAGGAATACACATGGCCAATACGTCCTCCGCCAAAAAGGCAGCCCGCTCCGCCGTCCGCAAAGCCGTTATCAACAAGAACCGCATCGGCAAGGTCCGCACTTCGGTGCGCAAGGTTGAAGAAGCCATCACCGGTGGCAAGAAGTCGGATGCAGAAGTGCTCCTCAAGGCAGCCACCACCGAAGTGATGCGCGGCGCCAACAAGGGCGTGATGCACAAGAACGCCGCTTCGCGCAAAGTCTCGCGCCTCACGCACCGCGTGCGTGCCATGAAGGGTTAATCAGACAGGCCGCCTGACGCGGTTTTGCCTGAACTTTTCACGTCTAATCGAACCCAGGGCTGCAGAATTGCTTCTGCAGCCCTGTTTTTTGTCCGAGGACGGACCTTTCGTATCCGCGATCTCCTTTTAAAAACAACAACATAATCCCAGTGGGAATAGTTGCCCGACTCGGCGTTAATAAAGCCTTAACGATTTGGGCTGGCATTAACCCTACCCCGTTGCAGGATTGCCACGGTGCCAATTTCATCTGGTTGCAATAAAACGTTTCGTGTTCAGCACTTTAGCGCGAGGGTTGCATGTTCATGCTGCGGCCTGTGCAAAACTGGCTGATGTTCCGTGTACGGAAGATCACTGAATCCTGTTGCGGCAGGCTTGGCCTGTTGACTAGCGTTTTTTTGAAGAGAGGGTTTGGGCATGCCTCTCCAAGGCAACGATCATGCATCAAGCGTGACCGATAAGACGAGGATTTGAATAAGGCGGCATATTCAGGGGCGGGTCAGGGCAGACCTGCCGTAAGTTTGTAGGGCAACAGTTTTTCTTTTTTACAAGATGGCGAAGTACGGCGCTGGGTTTTACCCGGCGGGCGGCGGGTTATGGACTAAGGGCAAAATGAAGCAGGCGGCGGCAGTTACACAAGACGTTTCAAACTCTGGGGCGAACACCAAGGAGACCCTGAAAGAGGGTTGGGGGCGCGTAGCGGCGCGTCTCAAGGGTGAATTGGGTGATGATTTGTTCAACAGCTGGTTTGCCCGCATGGAAGCCGAGGACTTCGTGCGCGGCAATCTGACGGTATCAGTGCCAACACGATTCCTGAAAAGCTGGATCGAGAACCATTACGCCACCAAATTGCGTAAAGTCGCCGAGACTGAATTCAAAACCCTGCAAGCCATTCTGGTGCGGGTGCGCCAGCAGGGCGAACAGATGCGCGCCGCAGCACCGGCTGATCAGGCCCGCATTGCAGCGCCTGAGCGCAGCACGGCAACCGCCGCTCATATCCAAGCCTTGCTGAATGCCGACCGCGAAACGGCTGACGAGAGCCAGACATTTGATAATTATGTGGTCGGCCAATCCAATCTTCTCGCCCATGCGGCGGTGATGCGCGTGGCACAGGCGGCCTCGGGGCAGACCTTGAGCTTCAACCCGCTTTATATTCATTCGGCAGCTGGCCTGGGCAAGACCCATTTGCTCAATGCGCTGGCGCAGAAGATCCGCGCCCACCAGCCGGCCCGCAAAGTGCTGATGCTGACGGCAGAGCGCTTCATGTATGGCTTCATCCACGCCATCCGCAGCCGCGACACGCTGGCTTTCAAGGACCAGTTCCAGAATGTGGACGTGCTGCTGATCGACGATTTCCAGTTCCTGCAGGGCAAGGCCATGCAGCAGGAATTCTGCCACGCCTTCAATTCGCTGGTGGATTCGAAGCGCCAGGTGGTGATTGCCGCCGACGTGCCACCCACCCAGCTGGACACGATTGACCAGCGCATGCGTTCGCGCTTGCAGGGCGGTCTGGTTGTTGATATCGAAACGCCAGATCTGAAGCAGCGGCGCCACATTGTGGAGCTGCGCTACATGATCATGCTGAAGAACGATCCGTCAGCTACCGTGTCGCCGGACATTCTGGACCTCGTGGCCGAGCGTATCACCGGCGGTGGCCGCGAACTGGAAGGGGCGCTGAACAAGCTCGTCGCCTATCAGCAATTTAACAAGGCGCCCGTCACCCTTGATCTCGCCTCGATGGTGCTGCGCGATGCGGCAGGGGCCACCGAAACCGGCCGGGTGAAGATCGAAGACATTCTCAAGGTGGTTTCGCGCCACTTCAATGTAGGCCGCAATGACCTCCTGTCGGCCAGACGCGCCCGCGAAGTGGTGATGCCGCGCCAGATCGGCATGTATCTGGCCAAAAAGCTCACGGCGCGCTCGCTGCCGGAGATCGGCCGCCGCTTTGGCGGGCGCGATCATTCCACTGTGCTACATGCGGTTCGCAAGATCGACGAGCAGATGAAGAATGATGAGAAACTGGCACGCGAATTGGCGCTTCTAATTCGTCTCGTAGAGCAACAGTAAGCTTGAAATTGGCGGGCATTCCCGCCAATGTCCCTTTCCCGAGGGATTAAATTTACATGCGCGTCACACTTGAAAAATCCGCCTTCCTGAAGGCACTGAACCATGTGCAAAGCGTGGTCGAACGGCGGAACACCATTCCGATCCTGTCCAACGTCATGGTTGAGGCCAAGGGCTCGGAAGTAAAACTGATGGCCACCGATCTGGACATCGCGATTGTCGAGTCTGTGGCTGCTGACGTAGCCCAGCAGGGTGCAGCCACCGTGCCCGCCCATATGCTCTATGACATCGTGCGCAAGCTGCCTGATGGGGCGCAGCTCGAGCTTAATCAAACCGGCGACAAGGGCCGCATCTCGGTGATCTCTGGCCGCTCGCGCTTCGCGCTGCAGTCGCTGCCACCGGAGGATTTCCCTGATCTGTCGAGCGGTGAATTCGGTAACACATTCGCGTTGGGCGCCAGTGATCTGCGTTTCCTGATTGAGCGCACGCGCTTTGCCATCTCCACCGAAGAGACACGCTATTATCTGAACGGCATCTATTTCCACGAAGTCGCCGCCGACAAGGTGCTGCGCGCCGTGGCCACCGATGGACACCGCTTGGCGCAAAGCCAGATGGATTTGCCCTCCGGCGCATCGGGCATGCCCGGCATCATCGTGCCGCGCAAGACAGTGCTGGAACTGGTGAAACTGCTGGAAGGCGAAGACGGCGAAGTGGAAATCGGCATTTCCTCCGCCAAGATCCGCTTTTCATTCGGCAAGCTGGTGCTGACCTCGAAGCTGATCGACGGAACCTTTCCTGATTACGAACGCGTCATCCCGCGCAACAACGACAAGATCCTTGAAGCCGACACGCGCCAATTCGCCGAAGCGGTGGACCGCGTCTCGACGATTTCCTTCGAAAAGAGCCGCGCTGTAAAGCTCAGCTTGGCAGCTGGCAAACTGGGACTCGTCGTCAACAATCCGGATTCAGGTTCGGCCGAAGAAGAGATCGTGGTGAGTTACGAGCGTGACCCGATGGAGATTGGCTTCAACTCGCGCTACCTCCTCGACGTGGCCGCACAGGTGAAGGCTGAAACCCTGCGTTTCGAATTCAACGACGCAGGCTCGCCCACCGTGATCCGCGACCCGAAGGACGCAAAGTCGCTTTATGTGCTGATGCCGATGCGGGTGTGACGAGCTCCCGCACCTTCATCACCCGCCTGACGCTGACGGATTTTCGCAACCATGCTTCGCTGCGCATGGAGCCGCCGCAGCCTTTGATCTGCCTCTATGGGCCCAATGGGGCTGGCAAGACCAACATTCTAGAAGCCGTGTCGCTGTTGGTGCCGGGACGGGGCTTGCGGGCACAGAATTTCAACCTGCTGGCGCGCCTGCAAGGTGCAGGCGGCTGGGCTGTCGCGGCAGAGGTTGAAACCACCAGCGGAGAGGCCACATTAGGGACAGGCTATGAGCCCCAGCAGGGCGAGGGCCTGGCCCGCAAAGTGTCCATCAATGGCCATCTGGAGAAATCCTCCGGCGCCTTGGGTGATTATCTCAAGATGCTCTGGCTGACCCCTGCCCTTGACCGGTTGTTCATGGGGCCGGGCTCCGAGCGCCGGCGCTTCTTTGACCGGATGGTGGCCACCTTCAACACCGCCCATGCGGGGCATGTCTCAGCCTTCGAAAAGCTGATGCGCGAGCGCAATGCGCTGCTGCAGGACCACCGGGCCGACAAGGCCTGGCTATCCACTCTGGAAACCCAGATGGCAGAACAGGCCGTGGCCATTGCCGCCTCGCGCAACGAGGCAGCTGCCCTGCTCGCCAGGCACTTCGCAGCAGGCGTGGCCCAGGGGCCATTTCCCTGGGGTGTGTTGCAGCTTTCGGGCGAAATTGAAGAGCTGGTGGCGACAAAACCAGCCGTGCAAGCGGAGGAGGAATACGCTACAATTCTCCTCGATTCGAGGGGTGCAGACCGCGCCCAGCAAAGGACGCTGAAAGGCCCGCACAGAACCGATTTTTCGGTGATGCATGGGCCCAAATCCACCCCTGCCGAATTGTGCTCCACGGGGGAGCAGAAGGCGCTCTTGATAGGCCTGGTTTTGGCCCAGGCGCGGGCGGCGAAAGAGGTTCTGGGGGCATCGCCCCTGCTGCTTCTGGATGAAGTGGCGGCCCATCTTGATGGCGAGCGGCGGCGCGGGCTTTTTGCGGCGCTGACTGATTTAGGCGCACAAGCCTGGATGACGGGCACGGATGTGGAATTGTTTGAATCGGCCGGCGATCATGCCTGCCGCTTCGTGGTGATAGACGGAAAAGTAAAGATCAACTGATGTCAGACGAAATTGTCAACGCGCCGCAAGCCTATGGTGAAGATTCGATCCGGATCCTGAAGGGCCTCGATGCCGTGCGCAAACGCCCCGGCATGTATATCGGCGACACCGATGACGGCTCGGGCCTGCACCACATGGTCTATGAAGTCGTGGATAACGGCATCGACGAAGCCTTGGCGGGCCATGCCACGGTGGTGAATGTGACGCTGAATGCCGATGGCTCCTGCACGGTGTTCGACAATGGCCGCGGCATCCCCACCGGCATCAAGCAAGATGACGATCAGGTGCCGAAGCGTTCGGCGGCTGAAATCGTGATGACGGAGCTGCATGCTGGCGGCAAGTTCGACCAGAATTCCTACAAGGTCTCCGGCGGCCTGCATGGCGTGGGCGTCTCCGTCGTCAACGCGCTTTCGGTTGCGCTGAAGCTTACCATTCACCGCGATGGCAAGAGCCATTTCATTTCCTTCACCCATGGCGTGCCCGATGCGCCACTGGTGGTGACAGGCCCATCGGAAGGTAAACAGGGCACGGAAGTGACATTCCTGCCCTCATCGGAGACCTTCACCAAGACCGAATTTGATTTCGCCACGCTGGAGCACCGCCTGCGCGAGCTGGCCTTCCTCAATTCCGGCGTGCGCATCACGCTGACCGACAAGCGCGGCGTGGAACCGCATGTGCTGGAGCTTTATTACGATGGCGGCATTCCCGCTTTCGTGCGCTATCTCGACCGCACCAAGCAGGGCCTGATCAAGGAGCCGATCTATATCACCGGCGAAAAAGACGGGATCAGCATCGAATGCGCGCTGTGGTGGAACGACAGCTATCATGAGAGCGTGTTCAGTTTCACCAACAACATTCCGCAGCGCGATGGCGGCACGCATTTGGCCGGCTTCCGTGGCGGCTTGACGCGCATCATCAACACCTATGCTGCCGAAAGCGGCATTGCGAAAAAAGAAAAGGTAGCGATCACCGGCGATGACGCACGCGAGGGCCTCACCTGCGTGCTGTCGGTGAAAGTGCCGGACCCGAAATTCTCGTCGCAGACAAAAGACAAGCTGGTGTCTTCGGAAGTGCGACCGGTCGTTGAAGGCCTGGTGAACGAACAGCTGGGCACCTGGTTTGAGGAGCATCCTTCCGAAGCCAAGGCCATTGTCGGCAAGGTGGCAGAAGCCGCTGCTGCGCGGGAAGCGGCGCGCAAGGCGCGTGAGCTGACACGGCGCAAGGGTGCGCTTGATATTTCATCGCTGCCCGGCAAGCTGGCCGACTGCCAGGAACGTGACCCGGCTTTGTGCGAACTCTTTATCGTGGAAGGTGACTCCGCTGGTGGCAGCGCCAAGCAGGCGCGCAACCGCGAGAACCAGGCCGTGCTGCCTTTGCGCGGCAAGATTTTGAATGTGGAGCGTGCGCGCTTCGACAAGATGCTGGGCTCGGCTGAAATCGGCACGCTGATCACAGCACTTGGCACTGGTATCGGCCGCGAGGAATTCAACGCCGACAAGCTGCGCTACCACAAGATCATCATCATGACCGACGCCGACGTGGACGGTGCGCATATCCGCACACTGTTGCTGACGTTCTTCTATCGGCAGATGCGTGAGATTGTGGAACGCGGAAATTTGTTCATCGCGCAGCCGCCACTGTACAAAATCAAGCGCGGCCATTCGGAGCAATATCTGAAGGACAATGCCGCGCTGGAATCGAACCTGCTTGATATTGGTCTTGAAGGCGTGACGCTCGCGATGACCGATGGCGAACGCGCCGGGCCGGATCTGCGCGCCATCGTGGACGAAGCGGTTGCGATCCGCTCGATGATCGAAGGGCTGCATTCGCGCTATCCGATCGCCATCATCGAACAGGCGGCGATTGCAGGTGCGCTCAATCCCGATGTGATTTCCACCACCGAACGCGCGGCGGAAGCTGCCGCCTATATTGCGAAAAGACTGAATGCCATTGCTGATGAAACCGATCGTGGCTGGGAAGGCCTCACCGCTTCCGATGGAGGCCTGCTGTTTGAACGCACGCTGCGTGGTGTCAAAGAAAGCTGGCATATCGACGGCAATCTGATTTCCTCGCAGGAGGCTTTGCGACTGGACCGCAAGACGGCGCATCTGCAGGAGGTTTACACTCGCTCCTCGAAGCTGAAGCGCAAGGACAGTGAGACCGTCATTCACGGGCCTCTGTCGCTGCTGGAAGCCGTGTTCGCTTCAGGCCGCAAGGGCATTTCGCTGCAGCGCTATAAAGGCCTCGGTGAGATGAACCCGCAGCAGCTGTGGGAAACCACGCTTGATCCCAATGCCCGCTCGCTCCTTCGCGTGAGGGTGGCGGAGATGGACCAGGCTGATGATCTGTTCACCAAGCTGATGGGCGACATTGTCGAGCCGCGCCGTGATTTCATCGTCAACAATGCACTGAATGTTGCCAATCTGGATGTGTGAGGAAGCTTTTTCCCTCACCTTTCGGATTTTAAAGGGAAGGGTGAGGCACTAAATGTCTCCCTTCATCTTCGCGCTCGTTCTTGTCGCGGCCTTCCTGCACGCATCCTGGAACGTCGTCGTCAAAATCTCCGCTGACCGCTTCCACGCCATGTATCTGCTGCAGGTGCTGATGGGCGTAATGGGGCTGGGGATGCTGATGGTCTTCCCGTTTCCACTGGCCGCCGCCTGGCCTTACGTCATTGCCTCCGGACTGCTGCACACCGGCTACAACGTGTTCCTCGCGCGCTCGTACAAGCATGGTGATCTCGGCCTGGTCTATCCAGTGGCGCGCGGCACGGCACCATTGCTCACGCTGATCGGCACGCAGATTTTTGCGCAGGATGTGATTTCATCGATTGCCAAGGCCGGCATCATCACTTTGATCATCGGTATCTGGCTCATCGCCTTGTCGGCTGATGTGTTCAAGGCACACCGCGCCACCTTCATCTATGCGCTCATCACCTCGCTGTTTATCGGCTGCTATACGGTGGTGGATGGATTGGGCGGGCGCGTGGCGGGCGATGCATCGGGCTATACCGGCCTGCTGTTTGTACTCGACGGCGCGTTCATGTTGGTTGCCGGTTACTTCTATGGCGGCATGGATATTATCGCTGCCGTGCTGCCCAAATGGAAAGCCGGGCTGTTTGGCGGCATCATGTCGGGCCTGGCCTATTGGATCGTGATCTGGGCCATGGCTTCTGCACCGATTGCCGCCGTGGCGGCGTTGCGCGAAACCAGCATTCTCTTTGCGCTGGCCTTTTCGGCGCGGCTGCTGAAAGAGCCGATGAGCTGGCGGCGGGTTGCCGGCGTGTTCTGCGTGGTGGCCGGGGCAGTGGCTTTGCACGGCTGAATGCAATCTGCTATTTGTAATACAAATTGAGGGAGAGCCAAATGGCCGCTAAACAGAATTTCATCTCAGGCAAATGGGTCGATGGCTCAGGCGTGACGCAGAACATCAATCCGTCGGACATTTCCGACGTGGTGGGCGACTATACCCAAGCCTCGAAGGACCAGACGCAGGAAGCCATCGCCGCTGCCAAGGCCGCCGCCCCCGCCTGGGGCCTGGCCACGCCGCAAGCCCGCGCTGATGCGCTGGATATGATCGGCACGGAAATCCTGGCCCGCAAGCAGGAGATCGGCACGCTGCTGTCGCGCGAGGAAGGCAAGACGCTGCCGAATGGCATTGGCGAAGTGACGCGTGCCGGGCAAATTTTCAAATTCTTCGCGCAGGAAGCCTTGCGCGTGGAAGGCACCTATCTCAACTCGTTGCGCCCGGGCATGGATGTGACCATCACGCGTGAACCGATGGGTGTGGTCGGTCTCATCACACCGTGGAATTTCCCTGCCGCCATTCCGGCCTGGAAGATTGCACCCGCTCTGGCTTTCGGCAATGCCGTGGTGTTCAAGCCGGCGGATCTGGTGCCTGGCACCGCCTGGGCGCTGGCTGAGATCATTTCGCGTTCTGGCATTCCGGCTGGCGTGTTCAACCTGGTGATGGGCCGCGGCTCGGTCGTCGGCCAGACGCTGCTGGATAGCCGCGATGTGAATGCGCTGTCGTTCACGGGCTCGGTGCAGACGGGTGCGAAAGTAGCCGCAGCCGTTTCCGCACGCGGCGGCAAGTTCCAGCTGGAAATGGGCGGCAAGAATCCGCTGATCGTTCTGGATGATGCCAATCTCGATGCCGCCGTGGCCGGTGCCGTCGATGGTGCCTTCTTCCAGCAGGGCCAGCGCTGCACGGCGTCTTCACGCCTGATCGTTCATGCCAAGATTCATGATGCCTTCGTGGAAAAGACCGTGGCTGCCATCAAGGCGCTGAAGGTGGATCACGCATTGAAGGAAGGCTCGCAGATCGGCCCGGTGGTCGATGAAACCCAAATGAAGCAGGATGAAGATTACATCCGCATCGCGCGCGAAGAAGGCGCTGAACTCGCCTGGGGTGGTGAACGCCTCAACCGCGAGACCAAGGGCTTCTATTTGTCGCCTGCTCTGTTCACCAGGACCACCAACAATATGCGCATCAACCGCGAAGAAGTATTCGGCCCTGTTGCTTCCGTCATCAAGGTGGATAGCTATGATGAAGCGCTTTCCGTCGCCAATGACACCGAGTTCGGCCTGTCATCCGGCATCTATACCGGCTCGCTGAAAACGGCGAAGGATTTCCAGCGCAAGGCGCAAGCCGGCATGGTGATGGTCAACGCGCCCACAGCAGGCGTGGACTACCACGTACCGTTCGGCGGCCGCAAAGGCTCCAGCATCGGAGCGCGCGAACAAGGCCGCTATGCGGTGGAGTTCTACACGACTGTGAAGACGGCTTACGTCAACGCAGGCTAATCGGACGCAAGGGTGACGGATGCGGCTTCGCTCCCCGTCACCCGTTCGCGATGCCAGACATATATGCCGCTGGCGATGATGATCGCAGCACCCAGAAGTGAAATCTTGTCCGGCCAATCGCCGAACAGCACGACGCCAGAGACCACCATCCAGATCAGCTGCGTATAGGCAAAGGGTGCGAGCAAGGAGGCCGGGGCAAGTGCGAGGCCTCGCGTCATCACCATGTGAGTGGCAAGGCCCGCCACGCCCATCAGCAGCGCCACCAGCCACAGCCAGTTCGGGCTTGGTGGCGTGAAGCCCTCTCCCAACACGGCAATGCCGGCCAGAACCGAACCCACGCCAAAGACCCACAGCAGGCCGGTCTCAGGCTGGGTGCTGGCCCCGGCCTTGCGGGTGTAGATTTGATAGAAAGCACCCACCAGGGCATTACACAAGGAGGCCAGCATGGCGGGATGGAAGCTATCGGCACCGGGGCGGATCACGATCAGCATGCCGATAAAGCCCACACAGACAGCGGCCCAGCGACGTGGCCCCACATGTTCGCCCAGGATGAGGGGTGCCAACGCGCAGGAAATCAAAGGTGATGCAAAATTTATGCTGACCGTCAGCGCCAATGGAAGCTTCGACACGGCGTAGAAATTTAAAAACGTAGACGCCGTAAGCAACAGGCCACGAAACAGGTTGAGCCTGATATTGTTGCGTGCCGGCCATTCGCGCCGCGAGACAAACAACGCCGTCAGCAACATGAGTGCAATGATGTAGCGAATGAACACGGTGGTGGAAATTGACGCGCCGTGAAATTGCAAAAGCTTGGCTGGCACATCAACCATGGTGCCGAGCAGGAAACTGGACGTGAACAGCAAAATGCCTTTGCTGGTCGGGTTCACGTCAGCTTGATGCCACGTTCTGCAAAGCTTCTCTTGGTTTCGATGGCGGTGCCGTTCAGATCGATGGCGCGGGTGGCTGCCTCGATGACTTCGACTTCAAAGCCGCGGGCTTGCGCATCTTCAGCCGAATAGCGCACGCAATAATCAAAGGCCAGGCCCACGATGGTGATCTTGGTCAATTCGCGCGCGCGCAGATAGCCTTCAAGGCCGGTCGGCGTCTTGTGGTCATTTTCGTACATGGCGGAATAGGAATCGATCGCCTTGCGGAAGCCCTTGCGGATGATCATCTCGGCATGCGGCGCATCAAGATCCTTGTGGAACTCCGCACCACGGGTGCCGACGATGCAATGGTCAGGCCACAGGGTTTGCGGGCCATAGGACATTTCAATCTGCGAATAGACCGCATGGCCCGGATGCTGCGAGGCAAAGGACGAGTGATCGGCAGGATGCCAATCCTGGGTCAGCACGACATGTTCGTGATTCTTGGCCATTTTATTGACCAGCGGAACGATTTCATTTCCGCCCTTCACTGCGAGATTACCACCGGGGCAAAAATCATTCTGGACGTCGACTATAAGTAAAAGACTTTTTTTCATTTGGCATTCAAAGCAGCAGCGCAGCCCTTAAAGGCTGGGAATGGATCGGTGATAACATAAAGTGGGATGTGCCTCATCACTTCCGAGAGCCGGCCCTTTTGTTCAAATACGGCCCGGTATTTCGGCGCCTTCAATTGATCAGCCAGTGATGGAGCGATGCCACCTGCCAAATATACACCACCTCGGGCCTGCAATGCCATAGCTGCATCACCTGCCAGACGGGTGAGAAAAGTCATAAAGTGGTCAAGCGTTTTCACTGCCGCCGAATCAGTTCTGGCAAGACCTGCCTTCATCACCGCTTCCGGCGTGTGAAGTTTGGGCGTGCCAGCGATCGCTGTATATAGCGCAAACAGGCCAGGGCCGGTCAGCACGTCTTCCACTTCGGAAAACTGATCCTTGCCCATGATCTTGTCTTTCAAAGCAAGCTCTTCCGCTGTCACAATCGGCAGCGTCACATGGCCCATTTCGCCTGGAACCGGCATCCAGCCACCGCCCGGCAGTGGGGCTAGACCCGCCATGCCAAGGCCCGTGCCCGGCCCCAGAACCACTTTCATCAACGGCTCGCTATGGGCCTCACCGCCCAGCTGGACGAGATCGGCAGCGGCGAGATGCGGCAAGCTCCACGCAAGGGCTTCATAATCATTGAGCAAGCGGAAGCGCCGCGCATGAGCCGCCTTGCGCAGCGATTCTGCGGAGAAAGTCCAGGCGCGATTGGTCAGGGTGATGTGTTCGCGGTCCACAGGGGCCGCCACATCCACGGCAGCCGCCGCCAGTTCAGTGATGCCATGCTTGGTCACATAAGCCGAAATCGCAGCTTCCAGACCTTCGAAATTGTCGTTTTTCAGGACCTCGACATCGCGCACGTCCATGGAGCCCAACTCCAGCACGCCAAAGCGGGAATTCGTGCCTCCAATATCACCTACGAGTGCCACATTCGTCATGGGCCGGATTTGCCATAGGATTAGGCAGGGAGCAACCGGCACTTTACCATTTGGGGGCCTTTCGCTAAGCCCCGCACCATGACTGACATTCCAACCGAAGTGAAACGGCGGCGCACATTTGCTATCATTTCACATCCTGACGCCGGCAAAACCACACTGACCGAAAAGCTGCTGCTGTTCGGCGGTGCGATCCAGCTGGCCGGACAAGTGCGCGCCAAGGGTGACCGGCGGCGCACGCGCTCCGACTGGATGGCGATTGAACGCGCACGCGGCATTTCGGTGGTCACTTCGGTGATGACGTTTGAATACAACAACGTCGTCTTCAACCTGCTCGACACGCCGGGCCATGAAGACTTCTCGGAAGATACTTACCGCACGCTCACCGCCGTCGATGCCGCCGTCATGGTGATCGACGCCGCCAAGGGCATTGAAGACCGCACGCGCAAGCTGTTTGAAATCTGCCGCCTGCGCGACATTCCCATTGTCACCTTCATCAACAAGTTTGACCGAGAGGCGCAGGAGCCGTTGGCTTTGCTGGATGAGATCGAAAAGGGCCTGGCGCTCACTGTCGTTCCGATGGTCTGGCCCATCGGCGTGGGCAAAACCTTTGCCGGCACCTATGATTTCACCCACAAGCGCATCCGCCGCATCGACCAGGACCCGGCCGGACAACCTGTGTCCGGTCCGGACGACAAGCTGATCGACGAGTTGCTGCCCAATGGCGCTTCGCATTTCCGCGAAGAGCTGGAATTGCAAGCGATGGCGGGACACGCTTTCGACAACCAGGCCTTCCTCGAAGGCCATCTTTCGCCGGTGTTCTTCGGCTCAGCGCTGAAAAATTTCGGCGTGCGTGATCTGCTCGATGCGCTGATCGCCTATGCGCCGCCGCCACGCGACCAGAAGGCCCGCAGCCGCATGGTGAAGCCGGTGGAGCCCAAACTGTCGGGCGTGGTGTTCAAGATCCAGGCCAATATGGACCCGAACCACCGCGACCGTATTGCCTTCATGCGCGTGTGTTCCGGCAAGCTTACACGCGGCATGAAAGTGAAGATCGTGCGCACCGAAAAGCAGATCGCGCTGAACGCGCCGCAATTCTTCTTCGCGCAGGACAGATCACTGGCGGAGGAAGCTTTTGCGGGTGACGTGGTGGGCATTCCCAACCACGGCGTGCTGCGCATCGGCGATACGCTGACCGAAGGCGAAGATTTGGTGTTCACCGGCGTGCCGAGCTTTGCGCCGGAAATCCTGCGGCGCGTGAAGCTGGGTGACCCGATGAAGGCGAAGAAATTGAAATCCGCTCTTGAAGAACTGGCGGAAGAAGGTGTCGTTCAGCTGTTCACGCCCGTGGATGGCTCCGGCGCCATTGTGGGCGTGGTGGGTGCGCTTCAGCTGGATGTTCTGGCCGACCGGCTGGAACATGAATATGGCGTGCCGGCTTCGTTTGAAACCACCCGCTTTGAAATCCTGCGCTGGATTTCCGGCACTGATGATAAAACGCTGGATGGTTTTGTAGACAGCAACAAATCTTCCATCGCGCATGATCTTGACGGCGCACCTGTCTTCATGGCCTCATCGGCCTTCAATCTGAACTATGCTCTTGAACGTGCACCGGGCATCGCCGCCCAGACCATCAAGGAAGTTCACGCATGAACTTTACCACTGAGCTGCCCTGGGACTTCAATGTACTGCATCTGCTGGCACCGGTGCTGCTGTTTGCGGCCTGGTGGCTTTATGGGCCCATTCTCGATCTTCTGGGCAAGGGCACATTGAATGACCAGCTGCATGTGGTGCGGCTGAAATGGATGCTGGAGATGATCCGCTCCAACCGGCAGAACCGGGTGTTTGACGGGATTATGCTGGGGCAGATTTCCAGCGCCATGAGCTATTTCGGCTCGGCCACGTTGCTGGTGCTGGCGGGCTTTGTGGGCACGCTGGCTTCCATCAACCATGTGCATGCTTCGCTGACGCAGATGGCGTTTTTCCCGCCGATCAGTCTCGGGCTTTTTTCAGTCAATTTCGGCGCGCTAACGCTTATCATGGCGATCTGCTTTTTTGAATTCACCTACGGCCTGCGCAAGATGGCTTATGTGTTGGCGATGATCGGTGCGCTCGATGAAGCGCCAGCCAACACGCGCGGTGCAGAAGTGATGGTGGCGCAAACGGCCACGGTGCTCACCCAAGCAGTCAAAAGCATGAACAATGGCATCCGCGGTTATTATTTTGCGGTGGCTGGATTGTTCCTGTTTCTCGGTCCCATCGCATCAATTGTAGCTACGGTGGCTCTGAGCCTGGTTCTTTATTACAGGCAGGGGCTTTCGATTGAGGCGAAAGCGGTGGACCGTTATGTACGCGCGCTCAGGGAAGACCAGCGGGGCTAAGCGTCCAATTACTTCGACACGCGCAACGCCGCTGCCTCGCGGGCCAGCTTTTCGATCTCGTCCCACTTGCCTTCATTGACCAGCGCCTTGGGTGCCATCCAGGAGCCGCCGATGGTGATCACATTGGAGAGTTTCAGATAGCCTGGTGCCAGTGCCGGCGTGATGCTGCCTGTGGGGCAGAAGCGGATTTGTGGCAGCGGAGACGCAAGGCTGGCCAGATAGGGCGCGCCGCCAGAGGCTTCCGCGGGGAAGAATTTCTGCAGCGTATAACCATGCTCCAGCAGCACCATCGCTTCGGAGGCAGAAGCCGCTCCGGGCAGAAGCGAAATTTTCTGATCCTTCGCCGCCTTCAGCAATTTCGATGTGCACCCCGGCGAAACTGCAAAGACGCAACCGGCCTTTTCCGATGCTTTCAACTGCTTGGCATCCAGCACAGTGCCCGAGCCGACAATGGCGCCTTCCACTTCAGCCACGATGGCCTTGATGCAATCCAGTGCGGCGGCGGTGCGCAAGGTAATTTCCAGAACCGGCAGGCCACCTTTCACCAGCGCGCGGGCCAAAGGCACGGCCTGTTTCACGTCGTCAATCACCATGACGGGAACGATGGGCGCTTTTAGAAGCGCGGCTTCCAGGCCTTTTTGCGGATTCTTACTCATCTCAACTCACTCCAAAAATGGTTGCGCCAGTATCAGCAGTCCCTACCAGTTTCCGGAAGGACGCGAAGAGCTCGCGCCCCGTACCGTCTTCGTTGCCGCTCAAATCCTGCTCGGCCAAGGGCCGGTTCAGGAATTCACGGTGATCAACCAGAACCTTCAAGGTTCCCTTGTCACAATCAAGCCTGATAATGTCGCCGTCCTGCAGCCGGGCAATGGGGCCGCCATCGGCGGCTTCGGGCGTCACATGAATGGCGGCGGGTACCTTGCCCGATGCGCCGGACATGCGGCCGTCGGTGATCAGCGCCACTTTGAAGCCCAGATCCTGCAGCACGGCCAGCGGCGGCGTCATCCGGTGCAGTTCCGGCATGCCATTGGCCTTGGGGCCCTGGAAGCGCACCACGCAAATCACGTCCTTGTGCAGCTCACCCTTTTTGAAAGCTTCGACCAGATCTTCCTGCGCATGGAAAATCCGCGCCGGGGCTTCGATCACATGGCGGTCCGCCGGGATGGCGGAGGATTTGATGACCGCCCGGCCCAAAGTGCCATCCAGCACATTAAGGCCGCCGGTTTCCTGGAAGGCTTCCGACACGCCGCGCAACACGGATGTATCGCTCGACACTTTCGAAGATTCGCGCCAAGTTAACGCGCCATCAGCACTCAAGCCAGGCTCCTGCAGATAGCCAGAGAGGCCGGTGCCCATGATGGTTGTTACATCTTCATGCAAATAGCCTGATTCCAAAAGTTCGCGGATCAGGAAGCCCATGCCGCCCGCCGCGTTGAAATGGTTCACATCGGCCTTGCCATTGGGATAGATGCGCGTCAGCAGCGGCACGGCGGCTGAAAGATCGGCAATGTCATCCCAGGTGAGATGGATGCCGGCGGCGGCGGCCATGGCGATCAGATGCATGGTGTGATTGGTGGAGCCGCCAGTGGCCAAAAGGCCGACCACGCCGTTTACCACGGCCTTTTCGTCATAGATTTTCCCGATGGGCGTGTAGCGGTTGCCCAGCGATGAAATCGACAGCGCCTGCTTGGCGGACGCCTTGGTGATTTCGTCGCGAAGATCAGAGCCGGGATTGACGAAAGTGGTGCCCGGCAAATGCAGGCCCATGATCTCCATCAGCATCTGGTTGGAATTGGCGGTGCCATAGAATGTACATGTGCCGGGGCCGTGATAGGATTGGGCTTCGGCTTCCAGCAATTCGGCGCGCGAGACTTTGCCCTGCGCATAGAGCTGGCGCACTTTGCCCTTCTCGTCATTAGGCAAGCCTGACGTCATCGGGCCGGCGGGCACGAAGACGGATGGCAGATGGCCGAAGCTCAGCGCACCGATGATCAGCCCCGGCACGATCTTGTCGCAGACACCCAGATAAACAGCGGCATCGAACATCTGGTGCGACAGGCCCACGGCAGTGGCCATGGCGATAACGTCACGCGAGAACAGCGAAAGCTCCATCCCCGTCTCGCCCTGGGTCACGCCGTCGCACATGGCGGGAACGCCACCCGCCACTTGTGCCGTGCCGCCCACATCACGCGCCGCCTGGCGGATCAGATCAGGGTAGCGCTCGAAAGGCTGGTGAGCGGAGAGCATGTCATTGAAGCTGGTGATGATCGCCAGATTGGGCCCGGTGCCGTTGCGCAGTTCTTCCTTGTCATGCATGCCGCAGGCGGCAAAGCCGTGCGCGAGATTGGCGCAACCCAGTGCCTTGCGCTTCGGTTTGTTGTCATGGGCGCGGGCAATCTTGTCGAGATAGCGGTTGCGCGATTTCTCGCTGCGATTAACGATCGCTTCGGTCACATTGGCAATTGATCTGTGTACTGACATTTTATTCACCTGGGTGAGGATGCGGAGCGCACCTCAATTAAGGGCACCAATAAATTTCAATCGGATGGCTGGAGCGCAGCACGGCGCGGATGGGCATGTCTTTCACATCACCAGCGCCCAATGCCTTTTCCAGTGTGGCCTGTTTGTCTGCCCCCTGAACGTGAAGCTTGAGAAATTTCGCGGCCAGCAAACGCGGCAGCGAGAATGTGATGCGCGGCTCCCCGGAGCCTGGCGCTGAAATCTCCACCAGATCGGGTGCCGATACAGACAAAGCCAGATCCAGCGTGTCACCACCGGGGAAGAACGAAGCCGTGTGGCCATCATTGCCCATGCCCAGGATCACCACATCAAATGCAGGGATGCTGGCGGCATCAGGGTTCTGATACAGAGGGACGAAAGTGGCCGCTGCGGCGACATTCTGCATCAGCGAAGCCTTGACCAGCCGCGCATTGGAACGGTCGGAGGTTTCATCCACCTGCCGCTCATCCACCAGCGTGACAATAACCTTGGACCAATCCACTGCCGCATCCCGCGACAGCGTGTCGAAAAATTGCTTCGGTGTGGTGCCGCCGGAAACGGCCAGCACGGCGCGGCCGGTTTTCACGTTGGCGTCTTGAAGATGCTGCCCCACATCGGTGGCCAGGGCAGAAGCCAGCTTTGCCGGATTATCAAAATCATGGCGCGTGAGCGTCATGCGCCGGGCGCCTCATACCAGGTGCGGCCGTCGCGCTCGATGAGCGAGATAGCAGGCGTGGGGCCCCAGCTGCCGGATTGATAGGGCTTGGGCAAGTCAGTCGATTCCTTCCAGGAATCCAGGATGGGATCGATGAATTTCCATGCGGCCGCCACTTCGTCGCGGCGCATGAACAGCGTCTGGTTGCCGCGTACCACATCCATCAGCAGGCGCTCATAGGCTTCCGGCTGGCGCGAAGTGAAGGCTTCGGCGAAATTCATGTCCAGCGGCACATGCTTCAGACGCAGGCCACCCGGGCCCGGCTCCTTGACCGAGAGCCAGAGCTTCACACCCTCATCGGGCTGCAGGCGAATGACGAGGCGGTTGGGCTGCATCGGCCCTGCCGTGCGCGAAAAAATATCATGCGGCACCGGCTTGAATTCCACGGTGATTTCAGAGACGCGTTGCGCGAGGCGTTTGCCGGTGCGCAGATAGAAGGGCACATTGGCCCAGCGCCAGTTGCTGATCTCGGCCTTCACCGCCACAAAGGTTTCGGTTTTTGAATCCGGGTTGCCGAGTTCATCAAGATAGCTTTGCTGACTGCTGTGCCCATTGGTGCCGGCGCGGTATTGGCCACGCACCACATGGGTTTCCAACGTGGCTTGGGTAAGCGGCTTCAGCGATTTCAGCACTTTCAGTTTTTCATCGCGTACCGGATCTGCCTCCATTGAAGAAGGCGGCTCCATCGCCACGAGGCAGAGCAATTGCAGGATATGGTTCTGCACCATGTCGCGCAGCGCACCTGATGTATCGTAGTATCCGGCGCGGCCTTCCACGCCCAGCGTTTCGGCCACGGTGATCTGCACATGGTCGATGTGGCTGTTGTTCCACAAGGGCTCGAACAGCGCATTGGCAAAACGCAGCGCCATCAGGTTCTGCACGGTTTCTTTGCCGAGGTAGTGATCGATACGATAGATCGACGGTTCCGGGAACACCGCGCCAATGGCGTCGTTCAACGCTTCCGCACCTGCACCATTCTTGCCCAGCGGCTTTTCCACCACCACGCGCGATTGCGCCGTGACAAGCTTGTGCTGGCCCAGGCGTTCGCAAATCGGGCCGAACAGATCAGGCCCCACAGCGAGATAGAACACGCGCACGCGCTCTTCATGGCCGGCCAGCGTCTTTTCGAGTTTCAGCCAGCCCTCATCCTTGGTGCCTTCGGCGGCAACATAAGAGAGCCGGTCGAGAAAGCGCTTCACGTTTTCCGGGGTGCGCAATTCCTTCTCGACGAATTTTTCCAGCGCGGCCAAGGCAAAGGTGCGGAAGGCATCGTCGCTCATCTCGCGGCGCGAGGTGCCGATGATGCGCGAATCCGCCGGCAGCTGGCCCTGCTCGTCACGGTGGAACAGAGCCGGGATCAGCTTTCTCTGCGACAGGTCGCCAGTGGCGCCAAAGACAACCAGATCAAAAGCATCGACGGGAATTATGCGGGCAATCACATTGCGCTCCGTGAAAAAGAGGGGCTCTTTTGGAAAAAAGAGGTACGCTCATCAAAATTCAATTGTCGGACGAATACACCGGTATTATGACCGTTGCAATAAATCACGTGAGGCGATTTATTGCAGGTGCCTCATGCGTTTGGCTGGGGGGAGAATATCATGATTCTGTGTTGCGGCGAGGCGCTGGTCGATTTGGTGCAGCGTGATGAAGAAGGCGGCAATGTCTTCCGCGCCTATAATGGCGGCGGCATCTATAACACCGCGATCGCCTTGGGTCGGCTGGGCGAGCAAGTGGGCCTGTTCGGCGGCATGAGCAAGGACGTATTCGGGGAATCCCTGCGCGCCCAACTGCGTGCCGCGCATGTGAGCGAAAAATTCCTGCGCATCAAGGACCGGCATACAACCTTGGCCATCGTGAAAGTGAATGCCGAAGGCAACGCCCACTACTTCTTCATCGATGATGCCTCCGCCGGGCGCTGGATCGAAAAGAAAGACATGCCGAAGCTCGCCTCCACCATCAAGGCACTGATGGTAGGTGGCATTCACATGGCGTCAGAACCTGCTGGCTCTACATACGAGGCCTTCGCGAAAAAGGCCGCGAAGAACCACGTGATCGCGATGGATCCCAATGTGCGCCCACCGCATATCAAGGACCGCAAGAAGTTTCTGGCGCGCCTGAGCCGGATGATCGCAATCTCCGACATTCTCAAAATCTCTGATGACGACGTCAAATGGGTGACCGGCTCCAGCGATCTCACCAAGGCGGCAAAGAGCTTCCTGAAGAAGGGCGCCAAGATCGTCGCCATTACCCGCGGTGGAGCAGGCTGCCATCTGTTCACCACGCGCTTTAGCTTTGATGCCGCCGCTCCTGCTGTGAAAGTGGCTGATACCGTGGGTGCGGGTGATACATTCAATGCCGGCCTGTTGCATGCGCTGAACACGCAAGGCTTGTTTGCCAAGAAGGCCATCGCCGAGATCAGCGAAGAACAGCTTAAGACAGCCGCTAACTACGCCATGCGCGCCGCTGCTGTCACCGTTTCCCGCCCCGGCGCTGACCCGCCTTGGGCGCATGAGATGCAATGAACTTTCCGGTTGATGACATCATCCCGGATTTGAAGGCCGCGCTGAACTCGCGGCCTTCAGCCATTCTGGTCGCTGAACCCGGCGCGGGCAAGACCACGCGGGTGCCATTGGCACTGATGGATGAGCCATGGGTGCAGGGCCGCAGGATCGTGATGCTGGAGCCACGCCGTCTCGCCGCGCGCGCTGCCGCCACGCGGATGGCTCAAACATTGGGCGAGGAAGTTGGCGGGCGCGTGGGCTATTCCGTGCGCATGGAGCGCAAAGTCTCCAAGGCCACGCAAATCGAAGTGGTCACCGAAGGCCTGCTCACGCGGCGCCTGCAGGCCGATGCGGAACTGTCAAATACGGCACTGGTGATTTTCGATGAATTCCATGAGCGCAGCCTGGATGGTGATCTGGCGCTGGCGCTCTGCCTTGATGTGCAGCGCAGCCTGCGGCCTGATCTGAAAATCCTCGTCATGTCGGCCACGCTCGATGTTGAAACCTTGCGGGTTCAGCTCGGTGATGCGCCAGAGATCAATGCTAAGGGCCGGATGTTCCCGGTGGAGACACGCTATCTCGACAAGGCCACGCGGCAGACGATTGTGGCTGACGCGACAAAAGCCACTTTGCGCGCCGCGCGCGATGCGAAGGGTTCGATCCTACTGTTCCTGCCCGGCGAAGGTGAAATCCGCCGCGTGGCCACTGAGTTGGAAAAGGCTGTGCTGCCCAACACCCACATCCGTCCACTCTATGGCGCCATGCCGCTCGCCGATCAGGATGCCGCGATCAAACCCTCGCCCTCCGGCACGCGCAAGATCGTGCTCGCCACTACCATTGCTGAAACCTCACTCACCATTGATGGCATCGAAGCCGTGGTCGATACGGGCCTGAAACGCTCACCACGTTTTGATCCTGCATCGGGCATGACCGGGCTGGAAACCATTCGCGTCAGCCAGGCCTCCGCCGAACAGCGCAAGGGCCGCGCCGGCCGCCTTGGCCCCGGCATCTGTTACCGGCTGTGGCCGGAAGAAGAAATGCGCGCGCTGAAGGAGCACGACGATCCGGAAATCCGCATTGCCGACCTCTCCGGGCTGGTGCTCGAACTCGCCGCCTGGGGCGTCTCCGCACGTGATGGTCTGCCCTGGATCGAGCTGCCGCCTGCCGGTGCCTTTGCACAGGCACAAGAATTGTTGCGTGAACTGGCGGCGCTGGATCACGACAACCGCATCACTGCGCATGGCAAGGACATGGCGCGCCTGCCGCTGCATCCACGCCTTAGCCATATGGTGATCGCCGGGAAAAAGCTGGGCGCAGGCGCCAAGGCTGCGGAAATGGCAGCGCTGCTGTCCGAACGCGATGGACTGCCGCGTGATGCGCCGCTGGATGCCGAGCAACGGCTGCTGTTCGTGCGCGGGCCCGCGCGCGATCGGATGCGCCAGAGCATGAAGCAGATCATGTCGCTGGCCTCGTTGAATGATGACAAAGCTGATGTGGGAGCAGGCGTGCTGCTGGCATTGGCCTATCCTGACCGCATCGCCCAGCGCCGTGGCGGACATGGACGTTTCCGCATGGCATCAGGTGCGGGCGCGCAAGTGGCCGATCATGATGCGCTGGCCAAGAAGGATTTCATCGCCATTGCGCTGCTGGATGGCGGCGGCGCAGATGCGCGCGTGCAAATGGCCTGCGAGATTAGCGAGGCCGAGATCGAGAAACATTTCGGCGATCTGATCGAGACCAAGGCCAATGTGTTCTGGGATACGAAAGCCAATGCCGTTTCCGCCGCGCAAGTGAAGAAGCTGGGCGCGCTCGTGCTGCAGGAAAAGCCGATCAGTGACGTGCCGCCAGAACAGATCGCGAGTGCCATGCTGCAAGGCATTGCCCAGATGGGCCCCAATGCTTTGCCGTGGAGCGATGCGGCGCAGATGTTCCGTGCACGGATCAATTTTTTGAAACGGATGATGCCGGAAGCGGGCTTTCCGGATTTTTCGGATGAGGCTTTGAAAGCCAGTCTCGAAGAATGGTTGCTGCCCTATCTCAGCGGCATGAGCCGCAAAAGCCATCTGGAGCGGCTGGACATGCTGGCAATCCTGCGCAGCATGGTGCCGCATGAATTACTGTTGCGCGTCGAGAAGCTCGCCCCCACGCGCATGGAAGTGCCAGGCGGCGGGCATTACCAGATTGATTATACGGTTGAAGGTGATCCCACACTGCGCGTGCGTCTGCAGGAAATGTTCGGCATGCAATCAGCGCCACAAATTGCCGATGGGCGCGCAAAATTGAAAATCGAATTGCTCTCACCCGCCGGGCGTCCCGTCGCTGTCACGCAATCGTTGGAGACCTTCTGGGTCAATGCCTATGCCGATGTGAGGAAGGATTTGCGCGGGCGATACCCGAAGCATTTCTGGCCTGAAGATCCACTCACGGCACAAGCAGTTGCGCCGCGCAGGCTGAGATAAAAAAGAGGCGGGAAAATCCCGCCTCTTTTCAGAACATGCTTACCAGCACTTCTTGACCCACACGCGGTGATGATGCTTCCACACCTTCACCATGCGGCAATGGTCCATATGCATGCGATTGCGATACATGCGGTTGTTGTTGTTCATGCGGTTGCCATTGGTGCCAACACCAACATGCACGCCGTTATTGCCCACACCGACATTGAGTTGGGCGGCACTGGCCTGCGTTGAAACAAGGCCAAGGCCCAGCACGCCCGCAGTGACTGCGGCGATCAAAAACTTATTCATATTATCCTCCAGGATGGTGACCCGCGGGACCGCGGATCATTGCGGCGATTAGTTTGCCTGCACCTCAACAATCGCGGCGCTGTTAAGTTCCCCGTGCCGAATGACAAAATACTGATCGATATTTATTCCTATCGGATTACAGGCCTGTCCGCACCGTAACCTGAAAGGAGGGATGGATTGCGGCGCATCATGCCGGGCTTTGGCCTTTGTCTTCCACTTCCGCGCTCATCACGCGGCGAAGAAGGGTGGAGCCGTGTCTTCGCTCAGCATTCCACCACATTGACGGCAAGGCCGCCTTGCGAGGTTTCCTTGTAGCGGTCGCTCATGTCCACGCCGGTCTGGCGCATGGTTTCCACACAGCTGTCCAGCGGCACGATATGCGTGCCATCGCCACGCAAAGCCAACGAGGCCGCAGCCACCGCCTTCACAGCGCCGAAGGCGTTGCGCTCGATGCAGGGCACTTGCACCAGGCCGCCGACCGGATCGCAGGTCATGCCGAGATGATGTTCCAGTGCAATCTCAGCCGCGTTTTCGATCTGCGCATTGGTGCCGCCGAGTGCCGCACAGAGTCCCGCCGCTGCCATGGCCGATGCCGAACCTACTTCGCCCTGGCAGCCGACTTCGGCACCGGAGATCGAAGCATTGTGCTTGATGATACCGCCAATCGCTGCCGCGGTGAGCAGGAATGTGTGGATGCCTTGCCTGTCGGCACCGGCGCAATGATCGAGATAATAGCGGATCACCGCAGGCACCACGCCGGCCGCACCATTGGTGGGGGCGGTGACGATCTTGCCGCCGGCAGCATTCTCCTCATTCACCGCCATGGCGTAGACCGAAAGATAATCCATCACCTGATGCGGCTGCACGGCGTTAGAGCCCTGCTCGGCTTTCAGTTTTTCAAACACATCCGCCGCGCGGCGTTTCACTTTCAAGCCGCCGGGCAATTGCCCCTGCAGCTTGAGGCCACGATTGATGCAGGCCTGCATCACACCCCACACCTTGTCGAGCGTGGCATCCAGTGCGGCATCACTGCCGTTGGTGGTTTCATTCACCCGCTTCATCGCGGCAATCGAAAGACCGGAAGCCTCGCCCATTTCAAGCATCGCAGCCGCATTGGCGAAGGGGTAGCGCACGGCCATGGTGGCGGGCTTGTCCTTCAGCGATTCAAGGCGTTCCTTCTCGGTTTGCACAAAGCCGCCGCCGATGGAGAAATAAGTTTCCTGCGTAACGATCTCGCCCTGCCCATCCCACAGCCGCATGATCATGCCATTGGCATGGGCTTTCAGCGCCGGGCCGAAATCGAAGATCACGTCCTTGGCCGCATCAAAGGGAATGCTGCGCGTGCCCAGATTGATGCTGGTCGCACCGGCGATGATCTTTTCCACATCATCCGGATTCAAAGTATCCGGTGTCTGGCCAGCGAGACCCAGCACCACCGCCTTGTCGGAGCTGTGGCCCTTGCCGGTGAAAGCCAACGAACCATAGAGCGTAGTGGTCAACCTTGTGGCATGGGCCTGTTCATCAGCGCTCAAGCCCTGCACGAAGCGGCGCGCCGCCACCATCGGCCCCATCGTGTGGGACGAGGACGGGCCAATGCCGATTTTGAAGATTTCGAAGACGGAAAGGAACATCGCCCAAGCATAGATAGCACAAAGCGCTGGACTTGTCGTTTCCGGCCCGGTGGAGAGCTGAATCCGTCACCTTTCGCCTTTGCGCCTGCTAAACAGCCAGGCATGGCTTTGTTACTCGGACTTTTCGCTGCCCTGTGCTGGGGCGTGCATGATCTTGCGGTGCGCTTCCTGGCGCCGCGCATGGGCGGGTTCCGCCTGGGGCTGCGCACCGAGTTGGGCGGCTTCATAATTCTGTTGCCTTTGGTTCTGGCCGTGCGCAATGGCACCATGCATGACTGGCTTTTGGTCGCGGTATTGGGCGTGGTTTATGGCCTTGCGATTGCCGGCCTATTCAAATCGTTTGCGATGGCGCCACTGTCAGTCGTCGGGCCGTTTTCTTCGGGCTATCCTGCTCTGGTGGTGATCTGGGGCATGTTCTTCGGCCTGTCGCCCAGCCTGCTGCAATATTTCGGCATGGCCACCATCCTGATCGGGTCTGCCGTTGTGGCGCGCTACAGCCACGATGGCAGCGGCATTCACACCGTGATCAAAGGCCATGTCTGGGAACTGGCCTTCTGGATCGTGCTCTCTGATATCTGTTTTGCGATTGCCATTGTGCTGGGGCAGAAACTGGCGCTCACCTTTGGCGACGCCACCACCGCCGGCCTGCTGCGCGTGCCGGCGATGTTAATCCTCGGCAGCTTTGCGTTGCGCGAGCCAGCATCAACCATCAAGATGACATGGAAAATCGCTCTGGCCTGTGTGATCTTGGGTGGCCTCGACGTTGCGGCCCTCACCGGCGTCAACGCCATGGGCACGTTGCCCTACAAGGAATTCGGCGCCATGGGCATTGCCGCCTACGGCGCCATTGCAGCGCTGCTGGGGATGATCTGGCTCAAGGAAAAAGTATCCCTCGGCCAATGGGCCGGCATTGCGCTCACTATCGCTGGTGTTGCCGCTCTAGGTGTACAGTTCGAATAGGCTTTAGTGTGCCTCGTCCCAATTATTTGCAGCACGGGCATCAACCTGTAGCGGGACGGTGAGCTTCACCGCAGGCTCGGGTGCGCCGACCATCACCTTCTGCACCAATGCGCAAGTGGCACTTGCTTCCGCATCCGGCGCTTCGAAGATCAATTCGTCATGTACTTGAAGAAGCATGCGGGCCTTGAGACCCGCCTCGCTCAGCGCCGGGATCATCCGCACCATGGCACGGCGAATGATGTCAGCCGCTGAACCCTGGATGGGCGCATTGATCGAAGCGCGTTCAAGGAAAGCTTTCTCCGACGGGTTCGGCGAGTGGATGCGCGGGAAATGCATGCGGCGGCCAAAGATGGTTTCGACATAGCCATTGGCGCGCGCTGCCGCCTTGGTCGCATCCATGTAATCGCGGATGCCGGGAAAACGCTTGAAGTAAGTGCGGATATATTCGCCCGCTTCCTCACGGCTGATCGACAGCTGGTTCGACAGGCCGAAGGCCGAGATGCCATAGATAATCCCAAAATTGATCGCCTTGGCACGGCGGCGCACGGATGATTCCATGCCCTCAATCGGCACGTTGAACATTTCACTCGCCGTCATCGCGTGAATGTCGAGGCCATCTTCGAAGGCCTTCTTCAGTTGTGGAATGTCAGCGATATGAGCCAGCACGCGGAGTTCGATCTGCGAATAGTCGGCGCTGATCAGCTTGTGGCCTTCAGTCGCCACAAAGGCCGTACGGATGCGGCGGCCATCTTCCGTGCGCACCGGAATGTTCTGCAGGTTGGGATCAGTCGATGACAAGCGGCCCGTCGACGTCGAGGCCATGGCGTAGGACGTATGCACGCGCAGGGTTTTCGGATTGATATATTCCGGCAGCGCTTCGGTATAGGTGGAGCGCAGCTTGGCCACCTGCCGCCATTCGAGAATCTTCCGTGCCATTTCCACGCCTTCATTGGCAAGATCATCCAGCGTGGACGCATCGGTGCTCCAAGCCCCCGTCGCCGTCTTTTTACCGCCGGGCAGGCCCATCTCGCCGAACAGAATGTCGCCAAGCTGTTTGGGAGAGCCAATATTGAAAGGGTGGCCTGCGAGTTTATGGATTTCTTCTTCCATCACCTGCTGCTTGCCGGCAAATTCACCAGAGAGTTTCGCCAGCACGGCGCGGTCCACACTGATGCCGGCATTTTCCATTTCAAGAAGCACCGGCACCAGAGGCCGTTCCAGCGTTTCATACACGCTGACCTTTTTCATCATCAGCAGCTTGTGCTTGAACAGCAGCCACAGGCGCAAGGTAATGTCGGCATCTTCGGCGGCGTAAGCGGTGGCGCGGTCAATCGGCACACGATCGAAACTCACGGCGGATTTGCCGCTGCCCGCCACTTCCTTGAAGGCGATGGGCTTGTGGCCCAGATGGCGCTCGGAAAGCTCATCCATGCCGTGGCCCACATCGCCGGATTCGGTGACGTAAGACAGGAGCATCGTGTCATCGATGGGCGCCACGCTGATGCCCAGCTGCTTCAGGGCCAGCATATCGTATTTCAGGTTCTGGCCGATTTTCAGAATATGCGGCGCTTCGAACAGCGGCTTTAACCTGGCGAAGGCCTCCTCGCGCTTGATTTGGCCGGGCAGCAGTGCATCACCAGTGAAAAGATCGCCGCCACCGGTGCGATGGCCCAGCGGAATGTAGCAAGCCTTGCCGGGCACAACGCTCAGCGAAACGCCCACGATATTGGCCTGCATGGCATCCAGTGAATCGGTTTCGGTATCAATGCAGACATAGGGCTGGTTGAAAGCCGCAGCGATCCACTTGTCCAAGGCCTCAATCGTGGTCACCGTCTCGTAGCCCGCATGATTAACCGGAATGGCACGTAAATTGGCGGCGATGTCTTCCTGGCCCGCAGAGGTATGCACATCGCGCGCGGCACTGAACATATCCAGCATCAGGGATTTGGGTTGTTCTGTAACCTCAATCACGCCACCTTCCGGCGGCCAGAATTCGAACGGCACGGTGACGGGTTCGATGGCAGACATGTCTGCCTCAAGTGCCGTTGCAATGGTCTTGGTGAGGGTGGTGATCTCCATCGCCTTCAGAAAACCGACAAGTTCGGACGCGCGCGGCTGTTCAACGGCGAAAGACTCCACCGGTGCCGTGATTGGTACGTTCTGATCGAGCGTGACCAAACGCTTCGAGATGCGCGCCTGTTCAGCAAAATTGATCAGGTTCTCGCGGCGCTTGTTCTGCTTGATCTCCGGCGCCTTCTCCAGCAGCGTCTCCAGGTTGCCATAGGTGTTGATGAGTTCAGCTCCGGTCTTGAGGCCAATGCCGGGAACACCAGGCACATTATCCACGCTGTCGCCAGCGAGCGACTGCACGTCGATCACCTTGTCTGGCGTCACGCCGAATTTCTCCAGCACTTCGGCTTCGCCGATCACCTTGTCCTTGCCGGGGTCGTAAAGCTCGATTCCAGGCCCGATGAGCTGCATCAAATCCTTGTCGGAAGAAATGATGCGCACCGTGGCGCCGGCTGCCGCCGCCTGCTTGGCGTAAGTGGCGATCAGATCGTCGGCCTCATAGCCGTCCATCTCGATGGACGGCAAGTTGAAGGCGCGCGTAGCATGGCGGATCAGGCCGAATTGCGGGCGCATCTCCGCCGGCGGGTCTGGCCGATGTGCCTTGTATTCGGGGTAAAAGTCATTGCGGAAGGACTTGGCTGAAGCATCGAAGATGACGGCAAGATGCGTAGGCTTCGGGCCGGTCTTGATCTTGAGCAGGCTCCAAACCATGTTGCAGTAAAGCCGCACTGCGCCCACCGGCAGGCCATCGGAGCGCTTGTTGTATTTCGGATCCTGGTTGGTGGACTGGAAATAGGCGCGGAAAATATAGCCCGATCCGTCGATCAGGTAGAGATGGTCGCCGGACTTCAGACTGGAGGGAGCATGCAGGTTTTCAGACATGCCCCTTTATGGCATTCCGGGCGGCATTTCGCCAGTTACCGGTTTGCGCATGCTGACAGCTTCCGCTATAGCCAGACGCGAAGCACCCGTAGCTCAGCTGGATCAGAGCGCTGCCCTCCGAAGGCAGAGGTCAGGGGTTCGAATCCCTTCGGGTGCGCCATATCATTTGCGAATGAAAAATTCCATCGCATCGGGCTCGGAACTTACTCGACCCGGGTGGGCGCCGCGCCTGATCCTGCCGCCTTGGCAGGTGCCTGAGTGGGACGGCTAAAGAAGACCCGCACATGTTCCATCAGGTTCGGCACCAGGACAGAGCATATGAGCAATACGCCGATGACTGCCGTTTGGCGGTGCCCGTCAATATTCATCAGCGACATGCCGTTGCGCAGGTTGAGCACAATCAGGATAGAAAGCACGACGCCCAGCATGGAGCCCCTGCCGCCAAAAATGCTGACGCCACCGAGAAGTACCATGGTGATGATGTCGAGTTCGAAGCCATAGGCGGCATCGCCGCGTACTGAAGAAAGGCGTGCGGCATAGAGCAAGCCCGCCGCTGCGGCAATGACACCAGACATGACGTAAATTGCGGTCTTCACCCGCGCGGTGCGCACGCCGGAATAACGCGCCATTTCGGCATTGTTGCCGATGACGAAAACCTTGCGGCCAAAAGAGGTGAAGTGCAGCACATAGCCAAGGATGACCAACAGCACGATGAACAGCACGATTGAGAATGGCAGTGGGCCCACCAAAGGATCACGCGCCAGGCCGTTGAACCAATCTGGAAAGCCATTGATGCCGCGATCTTCCAGCAGCACGCGGGCAAAGCCGCGGAAGCCGATCAGCATGGCAAGCGTTGCAACCAGCGAAGGAATGCCGACATAGGTGATCCAGAACGCATTGAAGGCGCCAGCGGCGGCACCCACCGCGAGACAGATGGCAATCGCCATGACCGGATTCCAGCCACCTGAAATCAGACTGCCGAAGACGCAAGCCGCAAGCCCCATCACCGAAGCCACGGAAAGATCAATCTCGGCGCTGATGATCACGTAAGTCATGATCAGGGCAACAATTGCTTTCTCGATCGACAGCGTGAACAGGTTGATCTGGTTCTGCACGGTAAGGAATTCAGGAACGATCAGCGCATTGGCGGCCATCGTCGCGATCAGGATGACGAGCAGCAAGCCTTCCCAGGTTTTGAAGAAGCCCTTCATCTCAAACATCCTTCTTGGCGCGCAGCCGGGTGAACGACCGCGTCATGAACGTATCTGCCGCCACCGCAAGGATGATCAGCATGCCGAGCAGCGCGTCGCGCCAGAACTCGCTGATCACCTGCCAGCGCAGCAGGCTGTTTTCCAGCGTATCAACCAGTACGGTGCCGAGCACCACGCCCAGCATCGAGCCCGAGCCGCCGAAAATGTTCACACCACCGACCACGATTTCACTGACTGATTTGAACTCAAAACCAAGCCCTGCGCCCACGGTGATATTGCCGAAGCGCACCAGGAACATGAAACCGCCCAGGCCCGCCATGGCACCGGAGAGCACAAAGGCCCAGAACACCACCCGCTTGCTGTCAATGCCGGACATGATCGCCGCATCGGGATTGGAACCCACAGCATAGAGTTTGCGCGCTGAACGCAAACGGGAAAGCGCGATGCCAAAAACAAGTGCTGCCGCCAAGGCCAATGCAACCGTCATGCGCAGATCGAAGCTGCCAACAGTGAAAAGGCTCAGCTGAGGAAAATCAGCGACCCATTTGGGCATGCTGTCGGTGGTGATAGTGCGTGAGTCTGAGTATTCAATCAGCAAGGCGCGGAAGATCGCCAGCGTGCCCAGTGTGACGATGATCGAAGGTACGCGGCCGTAAGACACCAGCGTTCCATTGATCGCGCCAAAGCAACCGCCGAGGACCAGGAAGGCCACGATAGTGAGAACCGGGCCCAGATCATAATGGCCCAGCATGTCACCCATGAAGAAGGCGAGGAATCCCACCAGAGAGCCGACCGAAAGATCCACGTTACGCGTGATCACCACCAGCGCCTGTCCGATGGCGACGGGCAGGAACAAGGCCGCACTGGTCGCGATGCGGTTCAGCATGCGCGGGCTCAGGTAGTTATCGATCTGAGTCGCGAAGAACAAAATCAGCAGGACCAGCACAATGGCCAGCGCGATCAGGCGCAAATTCTGCGGATGCACTTTTTGAAGAAGAGACATCATGATGCCAAAGCCGCCTTTTCATGCTTGGCCGTGGCAATGGCCATGATTTTTTCAGGATTTGCATCGGCGATATCGAAGATTGACTTCTGCAGGCCTTCACGCATCACCACAACCCGGTCTGCCAGTGTCAGGACCTCGGGCAAATCGGATGAGATCACGATGATGGCCACGCCCTGCGATGCCAGTTCGCGGATGATGTTATGCACTTCCGTCTTGGCGCCCACATCGATGCCGCGGGTGGGTTCGTCAAAAATCAGGATGCGCGGTTTGGTCTCCAGCCATTTGGCCAGCATGACTTTCTGTTGGTTTCCGCCAGAGAGCTTGCCCACTTCGATGATCACATTTGGTGAACGGATGGAGAGCTGCTTTCTGTAGCTTTCCGCCATGACGAATTCAGATTTGCGGTCGATAAAGCCGAGCCGGCGTGTGAATTTGCCCAGCGAAGCCAACGACGCGTTGATGAAAATCGGCATCAGCATGGCAAGGCCCAGTTTGCGCCGGTCTTCCGACACATAGGCGATGCCCTGATCCATGCTGTCTTGCGGTGTTTTGATATTCACCACCTTGCCATCTATTTCGATGGTGCCACGATGCGCCGGTTCAACGCCGAAGATCGCGAGGCCAATGTCAGTGCGACGCGAACCGATCAAACCGGCAAAGCACAGGACTTCGCCCTTGTGCAGGTCAAAGGAAATGTCGCGGAACACGCCGTCGCGACCAAGACCCTTCACCGAGAGGATTTTCTCGCCCACTTTATTGGCGGCCTTCTTCACGGCGAAATCGTCTACCGCGCGGCCCACCATGTCACGCACCATTCCGGCTTGGGTGACTTCAGCGACAGGCTTGGTGGAAATGCGCTTGCCGTCGCGCATCACCGTAACGCGGTCAGCGACGACGAAAATTTCCTCAAGGCGGTGGCTGATATAGATCACGGCCACGCCGCGTTCTTTCAACGCCTTGGCAATGGCGTGCAGGCGGTCCACTTCATGGGCAGACAGCGAGGCTGTGGGCTCGTCCATGATCAGGACTTTGACATTGAGTGAGAGCGCGCGGGCAATCTCTACGGTCTGCTGCTCGGCGAGCGTGAGGCCGGAGGCCGCACGTTTCACTTCCAGCGAAACGCCCAGGCGCTTGATGATTTCTTCGGCTTCAGAATATAGCTTGCTCCAGTTCATCACAGGCGACAGGGCGCTGTGGCTGATGAAGATGTTTTCCGCCACGTCGAGATCGGGGAACACCATGGGTTCCTGGAAAATGGCAGCCACACCAACAGACTGCGCGTCCTTGGTGGTGTTGAGCGTAACAGGCTTTCCTTCCGCGAAAAGCTCGCCTGAATCCGGCTGGTACACGCCGGTCATGATCTTGATGAGCGTTGATTTACCAGCACCATTTTCGCCGACAATGGCGTGCACTTCGCCTGGGAAAATTTCCAGCGAGACGTCAGACAGTGCTGCCGTCATTCCAAAGGACTTGGAAATGTGGCTCAGCTCAAACAGAGGAGTGGTCATGGGAAACTCTGGGAAATCCGCGGCAATCTGCAAAAAGAGGCCGTCACCCGCGAGGGATGACGGCCAAACTGTCAGTTGAGGATCAGGGCTTGTCCACGTTGTCTTTGTTATAGACGGTGAACGGTCCCATGAGGATGCGCTTGGCACCCTTGCGGCCTGGATCTTCCTCGATCTTGAAGGTGCCCATGCGGCCAGCCTTGAACTCTTCGCCCACGTCACCCTTGATGGCGCCGGTGGCCAGAGCATAGGCCGTCTGATAGGTCAGGTAGCCGAGGTCGACGAAGGACCACAGAGCGAATTCCGGAGCGCAGCCTGCCTTGGTGTAGGTCACCATGTCAGACGGCAGGCCGAGGCCCGACACCTTGGTCTTGTCGCAGAGCTTTTCGTCGGTCATCGCCTTGGCTGCAGCCACGATGCCAACCGTGGTCGGCGACATGATGAGCTTCAGGTCCTTGTGCTTGTCAACGAGAGCCAGAGCGGCATTGTAGGACTTTTCCGACTGGTCATCGCCATACACAACGTCAACCAGCTTGATGCCCTTGTACTTGTCGCCCTTCAGGGTTTCCTTCATGGCGGCAATCCAGGCGTTCTGGTTTGCTGCGTCCGGGGTGGCCGAGAGAACGGCAAATTCACCGCTGCCGCCCATCGTGTCGAGGGCCATATCGGCCATCACGACGCCGATGGAACCGAAGTCCACCTGAGCGACGAATACCGATTCACCCTTGCCCGAAGGAATGGGCGAGTCCCAGGTGACAACCTTGGTGCCAGCCTTCTGGGCTGCTTCTGCAGCCGGAGCAACCTGATCACCAGCGTTGTTCGACAGCATGATCACAGCCTGCTTCTGCGTGGTGGCGTTGGTGATCATTTCGATCTGGCCAGCCACGGAGTCAGTCGGAGGCGGTGCTTCATAGGTCAGCTTGCCGGTGTTACCCAGTTCCTTGGCGGCTTCTTCAGCGCCCTGATGGGCTTGATCGAACACAATGTTGCCCGAGAATTTGGGCAGGAACACCGTGTTGATGGCGGCACCCGGCTTGGCCATCATGGCGTCGGCATAGGCCACGCCGGCCATCATGGCCGAAGCGAGAGCGGCAACGACGCCGGCCTTAACGATAGTCTTCACATTCAGCATTTGGTTTCCTCCTGTTTTGCTGTTGTCGTCCTCTCCGCCGCTCAAGCGACGGAGAATTTTTTTGTCGCTGTAGAATTCATATCCTCTTGAGCGATAATCACTTCGACACCTTGGTCACGAATATGCTTCAGAAGCTCTGCGGGTGCGCCTTCATCGGTGATCAGCGTGTGAACGCGCGAGAATTTGCAGACCACCATGCTGCCGCGCGGCTCAAATTTCGAAGAGTCCGCAACCACGATCAGCTTGTCGGCGCGCGACAGCAATTTGGTTTCCGACCGGGTGACCAGAGGATCACCTTCAATCACGCCCATGCTGGTGATCGACGAGCAGCTCATGAACATCTTGGATGCGGTGAATTGCTGGATGGCATCTTCGTCGAAGGGCGAAAGGATAATGCCCTGCTCGCGGTACACTTCGCCGCCGGCCAAGATGATCCGATTGTTGCTGGTGGCAATCAGCTCCTGAGCGATGGGAAATGAATTGGTGAGGATCTGCAGCTGCTTCTGGCGCAGGAATTCCGCCATGTACCACATGGTGGAACCGGCATTCAGGATGATGGACTCGCCATCATTGCAAAGTTGGGCGGCAGCCGCGGCCACAGCGCGCTTCTTTGCCACGTTCAAACCCTGGCTCACGCCGAAAGCGCGCGTAGCGAGATGCGGCTGCTCCGGCATTTCGCGCATTTCAATGCCGCCATGAATGCGGTTGATCTGGCCCATCTCCATCAGCTTGGTGAGATCGCGGCGGATGGTGGCAGAGGAAGCGCCAGTGGCATTGACCAGATCACGCACGCGGATCACGCCGCGCTGGCGGACTTGCGCCAAGATCAATTGCCATCTTTCCCGTTCATGCATGGGCGGGATAAACTGTTATTTCAGATGATGAGTCAATGCACTTTCGCTCATATTGCATCGCAAATCGTCATTGCGCTGCAAAACAAGTTTCAAAAATACAGAATTTGATCGAGTTAGATCGAAATCGATCAAGCATATGATCATGTCGCATCGCAAACGCTCTTTTTGCGCTGCGAAATGACGGTTTACAATTGAACCTGATCGGATTTGCTGCGTATTTTGCAAACCCGGAGGATCACCTATGCAGACCAAGTTCGACGGCAAGCGTGACAAGCGCGGAGATTGGACGCCACCCGAAGTGATCGGGTATGCGCCGATTTTTGATGGACCCTTCAGGCCGCTTGCCATCCTGAAATGGGTGTTTGGCTATCCCGGCTTTTTCCTGCCGTTTAACGTGATCTATATGGCGGTGCCGATCATCACGTGGGCTTATTTCACTCCGGCGCTGGAAAGCATGGTGACATTCCAGTTCGGCTGGATCGCTTATATTTTCATCCGCAATCTCATTCTGACTTTGGTTGTCGTAGGGGCCTGGCATCTGTGGCTTTATGTGAAGCAGTCACAAGGCACTGACTGGAAGCACACTTCAAAGTGGCTGTCGCGCGATAATCCGATCTTCCTGTTCCGCAACCAGTTGTTCGACAATCTGTTCTGGACCATCTGCAGCGCCATTCCGATCTGGACGGCTTATGAAGTGCTGACGATGTGGCTCTACGCCAATCATCTCATTCCGTTCGTGTCCTTCACTGAACATCCGATTTATTTCTGCGTGCTGATGTGCCTGGTGCCGCTGATCCGCGACCTGCATTTCTATACGATCCACCGCATCAGCCATTGGGGACCGCTCTATCGCTGGGTACATTACTTGCACCACAACAATGTGAATGTGGGGCCGTTCTCCGGGCTGGCCATGCATCCGGTCGAGCACCTACTGTATTTCTCAGGCGTGATCGTCCACTGGATCATTCCGTCGCATCCGATCCATGCGATCTTCCACTTGCAGCATGCCGGCATTACGCCGGCACAGAGCCATTCAGGTTTTGAGCGCGTGGTGATTGTCGACGGCGTGGGCGTGAAGACCGGCGATTTCTTCCACTATCTCCATCACAAATACTTCGAGTGCAATTACGGCGCTGACGGAGTGTTCCCGATGGATAAGTGGTTCGGCACTTTCCACGACGGCACCAAGGCTTCGAAAGAACGCATGGACGAGCGCTTCCTGTCTCGCGCCGCGCAGAAGGCCGCCGCCGAGGGCAACCAGCCGTGAAATATCGCACCTTCGGGCGCACCGGATGGAAGATCAGCGAAATCGGTTTCGGTGCCTGGCAGATCGGCGGCGACTGGGGCAAGGTGGATGATGACGCCTCGATCGACACACTGCATTATGCGTTTGGGAAAGGCATCAACTTTGTCGATACGGCAGAGCTTTACGGCAATGGCCATAGCGAAGAGGTTGTTGGCCGCGCGCTGAAAGCGTGGCGCGGTGACAAGATTTACGTCGCTACAAAAGTGCGTCCTATCCAATGGCCGAATCCGGATGATGATGCGCCACAGATGCGCGGGCGCTTTCCGGTCTGGTATATACGCGACAATGTGGAGAAGTCGCTGAAACGGCTGGGCGTGGAGCGCATTGATCTTTTTCAGCTCCACAGCTTTACGCCCGATGCGGTTTTGAATCTCGATTGGCTGGAAACGCTCTCGGCACTGCGCCGCGAGGGCAAGATTGATCATATTGGCATCTCGCTACGCGACTTCCGCCCGGATGAGGGGATTGATGCAGCGCGCTTCGGGCTGATCGATTCCGTGCAGGTTGTCTTCAACATGTTCGAGCAGCGCCCAGCACAACGCCTGTTTCCCGCCGGTGAGAAAACTGGCACTGCTTTCATCGCGCGCGTGCCGCTGGATTCCGGTTCGCTTGTCGGGCACTGGACGAGGGATTCTTATGCGGGCTTTGAGCCCGGCTCGCAGCCGCATCAGATGTTCCGCGGTGAACGCTTTGCTAAAACCTTGAAACGGGTCGAGGCATTGAAGGCTTTGTGCAAACCCCACTACGACACGCTGGCCGAAGCCGCGATGCGCTATGTGTTAAGTGCGCCGCAGCTTTCAACACTAATACCGGGCATGAAGAACCGCGCGGAGGTTGATATGAATATCGTCTATAGCGATGGCGATGTATTTCCGGAGTCTTTGAAGGCGGCGCTCGCAGGCCACAGCTGGATCAGGAACTACTATCAGTGACAAATTACGCCGATGTGCAATTTGAATATCTGCTGCCGTGGCAATTGCGCGAACGGGTTGCTTCACGCCCGGTGGCTTATATTCCGCTGGGCACTTATGAATGGCATGGCGAGCATTTGCCGGTGGGGTTGGATTCGCTCACCTCGCACGGCCTGTGCCTGCGTGCTGCGATGGTGGATGGTGGCATAGCCTTTCCGCCGCATTACTACGGCACAGGTGGCGGGCATGGCGCTTATCCTTGGACCATTATCAAAGACAATCCAGATGAAATCGAAAGCCAGTTGCACTTCACGCTGCAGCGGATGGAAACATTTGGCTTCAAGCTGGCCGTGTTGTTCTCGGGCCACTTTGCCGACACGCAGCTGGACATGATCGACCGCGTTGCCAGTCGCTGGAACAGCAAGGACGGCGCGCTGAAAGTTTTCGCTACGGCGGTGAACCGCATCGAAGGGCTGGCCATCGGGCCCGATCATGCTGCACTGTTTGAGACGACATTGCTGGTGGCGATGCATCCGGAACTGGTGCATCTGGAAAACCTGGCGGACACACCATTGCCTGTGGATGAGAATCCCTTCGGCACGCAACGTCACGACACAGCGCATCCGCTCTACGGCATTTTCGGGCCAGACCCGCGCAAGTTCAACCCCGCGCAAGCCAAACCGCTGCTTGATGCGAGCGTGGCCTGGCTGGTAAGCCAAGTGCGAAAACATATTCCCACGAAAGACCAAAACACATGAGCACCAACTGGATTGAAGCATGCGCCGCCGAGGCGATCCCGCTGGAAGACGTGATCCGCTTTGATCACGCCGGCAAGACCTATGCGATCTACCGCTCGCCTGAAGACAAGTATTTCGCCACCGACGGGCTGTGCACGCACGAGAAAATTCATCTGGCTGATGGCTTGGTGATGGACCATCAGATCGAATGCCCCAAGCATAATGGTGTGTTCGATTATACGACGGGTGCGGCCAAGGGCGCGCCGGTCTGCATCAATCTCAAAACCTATCCGGTCAAGGTTGAGAGCGGCAAAGTCTTTATCAGCGTGGCTTAAGCGGCTTCGGCCTTCAAGCCGCCCTGGCGTTCGATGAAGGCCACGATATCATCCACGCCCTTGAGGCGCAGCAGATCAGTGAACACAAACGGACGGTGGCCGCGCTGTGCCTTGGCATCGCGGTCCATCACGTCCAGATCAGCCATGACATGCGGCGCCAGATCGGCCTTGTTGATGATCAGCAGATCAGAGCGCGTGATAGCAGGCCCACCCTTGCGCGGGATTTTCTCGCCTTGGCAGACCGAGATCACATAGAGCGTAATGTCGGCCAGCTCCGGTGAGAAAGTGGCAGAGAGATTATCGCCGCCCGATTCGATGAAAATGATGTCGAGATCGGGAATGCGCTTCACCATTTCATCAATGGCGGCCAAATTGATCGACGCATCTTCGCGGATGGCCGTGTGTGGGCAGCCGCCGGTTTCCACGCCCATGATGCGGTTCTCCGGTAGCGCCTGCAACCGGTTCAGGATCAGCGCATCTTCCTTGGTGTAAATGTCATTGGTGATGGCGGCGACGGAATACCGGCTACGCATCGCCTTGCAAAGTTTTTCCGTCAGCGTGGTCTTGCCGGAACCGACCGGGCCGCCGATGCCGATGCGCAGGGGACCGTGTTTCATGTGCGGAAAATCCTTGGTTCGAGTGTCTCGTGTTTCATGGCGGCGATATCAGCACCGATGCAAGCGCCGCCAATGTCATCCAGTGCGGCACTTTGCGCGCGCGTAGCGGTTTCAGCAATGAGCGGGGCAAGATCACGCAGCACTTCAAGTCCGCGCGTCTGGCCCAACGGGATGAGGCGCACGGCGACGGAGACTTGCGCAGCGCAGAATCCTTGCAGGAACGCGATCAGAGCTTGCGTTTGATCAATGCCAGCTTTTGCGCAGGCACGGCCGGCGGCCACGCTATAGGCCATTTCACCTTCGGGCTTGCCGGTGTTCAGCCACACATCCGCAGCGATGCCGAAGTTGCGGCCCAGATGGGTGGATTCATTGTAGCGCTCGGCGGAGCTTGAAAGTGCCAAGGCGAGTTCATTGAGCTCGGCAACATCATCCTGCCAGCAGCGCGCGAACAGCACGGCATCATTCCAGCCAGACCCTTGCGTGATCAGATCACTGAGCCACGAATTCACATCTTCGGCCGTCTTCAAACGTTCATCGGCGATGGCCTGTTCCATGCCGTGGCTGTAGGCGAAAGCGCCGATGGGAAATGTTGGCGACATCCAGTTCAGCAGCAACAGAAGCTGGGATGTTTCAGTGGGCATGGGCATAGGCGCCATTTTCGGGTGAGAATTTCTCGCGCACTGGCTTCACCATTGCGCCCTGGCCTTCCAGCATTTTGGCGATCACATGATCAAGGCGGATCAAGATCCTATGCCGTTCAATCTGCGCTTCGAGATGCCTGTTGCCAATATGCCAGGCCAGCTTGGCCAGATGCGTTTGGTTGGCACCGCGCACCTCCAGCAGGTCTTCTTCCTGCGCAGCAATCTGCACGAGACGACCATCATCGAGAACGAAGCAATCGCCATCTTCCAGCTTGGCCGTCTTCTCAAAATCGACCAGCAGCTCGGTGCCGTCTTCCAGCACCAAAAGCTTACGGCGCAGATGGCGCTCCTGCGCTTCCAGATTGATGCTGGTGAAAGGCTTTTCCAGCACAAAATTGGCGCGAGCAAAGCGCGTGGTACGCAGCGTCGTCATCAGAACAGGAAATATCTCTGTGCCATGGGAAGAGATGTGGCCGGTTCACAGGTCAACAGCTCACCATCGGCGCGCACTTCATAGGTTTCGGGATCGACTTCGATTTTTGGTGTGGCGTTGTTCAGCACCATGTCTTTCTTGGTGATGCCGCCGCGGGTATTTTTCACTGCTACCATTCTCTTTTCGGTGCCGAGTTTCTGTTGCAACCCATCGGCCAGTGCAGCTTGCGATACAAAGACGATGGACGATGATGTACGCAGCTTGCCGAAGCTGGCAAACATCGGGCGATAGTGCACCGGCTGCGGTGTGGGAATCGAAGCATTGGGGTCGCCCATAGGTGCCGCTGCAATGGAGCCGCCGAGCAGAACCATTTCCGGTTTCACGCCGAAAAAGGCCGGGTTCCACACAACAAGATCAGCGCGCTTGCCAACCGCGATGGAGCCCACTTCGTGGCCGAGGCCATGCGCCACCGCCGGATTAATCGTGTATTTCGCGATGTAGCGGCGGGCGCGGAAATTGTCGTTGCCTTTATCTTCGGCCAGTGCGCCACGCTGCTGGCGCATTTTATGCGCCGTTTGCCAGCAGCGCATGATCACTTCGCCCACGCGGCCCATGGCCTGGCTGTCGGACGAGAACATCGAGAAGACGCCCATGTCATGCAGGATGTCTTCGGCGGCAATCGTTTCTTTACGAATACGGCTTTCGGCAAACGCAATATCTTCTGCGATGCGCGGGCTGAGATGGTGGCAGACCATCAGCATGTCCAAATGCTCGGCCACAGTGTTGATCGTGTAGGGGCGCGTCGGATTTGTGGAAGACGGCAGCACGTTCGGAAGTGACGCCACTTTGATGATGTCCGGCGCGTGGCCGCCGCCTGCGCCTTCGGTGTGGAAGGTGTGGATGGTGCGGCCTTTGAAGGCGGCGACCGAGGCTTCAACGAAGCCGGACTCGTTCAAAGTATCTGTATGGATGGCCACTTGCACGTCATGCGCGTCTGCCACGGCGAGGCAATTATCGATGGCGGCGGGCGTGGTGCCCCAGTCTTCATGCAGTTTGAGGCCGCACGCGCCAGCCAGAATCATTTCTTCCAGTGGCGCTGGCAGAGACGCATTGCCCTTGCCCATGATGCCCAGATTCATTGGGAAGGCATCGAAGGATTCGATCATGCGCTGGGCATGCCAAGCGCCGGTACAGGTGGTGGCCAGTGTGCCATGCGCAGGACCCGTGCCGCCGCCCAGCATGGTGGTGACGCCGGAATAGAGCGCCTCTTCCAATTGTTGGGGCGCGATGAAATGGATATGGCTGTCGATGCCGCCCGCCGTTATGATCTTGCCTTCACCGGCGATGATCTCGGTGGAGGGGCCGATGATGATGGTCACGGCGTTCTGCGTGTCGGGGTTGCCGGCCTTGCCGATGGCGGCGATGCGGCCATCCTTCAGGCCGATATCGGCCTTGTATATGCCGGTGTGATCGAGGATCAGCGCGTTGGTGATGACAGTGTCCATCGCACCTTCAGCACGTGTGGCCTGGCTTTGCCCCATGCCGTCACGGATGACTTTGCCGCCACCGAATTTCACTTCCTCGCCCAGCAAAGTGAAATCCTTTTCCACTTCGATGATCAGATCGGTATCAGCAAGACGCACCTTGTCGCCCACGGTGGGGCCATACATCTGCGCATAGGTTTGACGGGAAATGCGCGCCATTTAGAGTGCCCCCATGATTTTCTGCTGGAAGCCATAAACCTTGCGCGCGCCACCCAGTGGCACAAGCATCACTTCGCGCTTCTGGCCCGGCTCGAAACGCACGGCGGTTCCGGCGGCGATGTCGAGGCGCATGCCGCGGGCTTTTTCGCGGTCGAAGCTCAGGCCTTCGTTGGTTTCATAAAAGTGATAGTGACTGCCGACTTGCACTGGGCGGTCGCCGGTGTTGGCAACTTCGATGGTCACGGTCTTGGCACCCACATTGAGTTCAATGTCGCCGGGTTTGGTGATGATTTCGCCTGGGATCATTTCGGCCTCAACGGATCGGATGATGAACGGTGACCAGCTTGGTGCCGTCCGGGAAAGTGGCTTCGACCTGCACATCGTGGATCATCTCGGCGATGCCATCCATGCAATCGGATTTCTTGACCACATAGGCGGCCTTTTCCATCAGGTCGGCCACCGATTTTCCGTCACGTGCGCCTTCAACCACAAATTCTGTGATGAGGGCGATCGCTTCCGGGTGATTGAGTTTCACGCCACGCTCTTTGCGGCTGCGCGCCACGATGGCGGCCATGGCCACCAGCAGCTTGTCTTTTTCGCGTGGTGTAAGTTGCATCCCCGTTCCTCAAAATGCCCAAATATGTGGCACTGGCTTGCCGCCCGACAGAGCAGCAACCGCCCGCGCCAGCCGCTTTTTCAATGAATAGCCATCTTCATCCACCAGCCTAGCAACTCCCTTGCCATTCCAGCAGGAAAAGCCATCTTTTTCAGCGAGCAGCGGGTGCAGCGATTTGGCCCGCTGTTCCACATCGGGGGCGATGCAAATCAGGGTTGCCATGGCCTGTGCCGAGCCGAGGGACGCGGCCCCGCGCGGGAGGTGGGGACCAAGCTTCAGGCGTTCGGCGTGCATTAGTTTGCCGGCGCGCTTCACATCCCAGCTGTCCTGCAAGTGGCATACATTGAGAATTTCGCCCATGGCAGCGCGGCCGAAGATGATGCTTTCGAGGCCGATGAAACTGGCCCCATCCTCCAGCTCGACATTGATGCGCCTGGAGAGGGACGAGCCTTCATAGAGGATGGTTTCCTGCGGCAGCCAAGAGAGGCTGGCGCCTGCGGCGACCTTCAGGCGGTTGGTGACCTGCGCTGCGGGGCCGAGGCTGCGATAGACGCGCTCTGCCGCCTGGCTGGTGAGTGCGAGGCTAGCACCCTCTTCCACGTCAATTTCCACCTGCTGCTTGTCGCCACCGGCAAGGCCGCCGCTGGTGTTGATCAGGATCGCTTGCTGCGCGCCCTTGGGCAGGCGCAGTTTGGTGGAACCGGCTTCGCGAAAATGGACGACACCTTGCGGGCCGAAAGTCAGCCGCACTTCGCCCACGCTGCGCTGGGCGTGGAAAGTATCAGACGGGCTTTCGAGTGGTTTCATACGGGCACGCTATCGCGGGGCCTACAGCACGGCAAGCTATTCGATGGCTGGATAAATGCCGCCCAGCACGCGTGAGAAATGGCTGACAACGTTTTCATTGCAGTTGCAGGAGCGCTGCTGCAGGGCCTCCTTGTTGGTCACGGTAACAAAGCCGCGCGCTGTTTTGAGAATGCCATCGCTGACGAATTTGCGCAGCACGCGGGTGGTGTAGCTGCGGCCCACGCCCAGCATGGAGGCCAAATCATCATGGCTGAGATGCACTTCCATCTGGCCGGTGCGGCTGGTCTCATCCAAAATCCATTTGGCGGCGCGCTGCTCGATATTATGGATGGCGTTGCAGGCGCTGGCCTGGAACATTTGTGCCATCAGGCAATCGGCATAACGCTCGAACATCCGGCGGAAGGTCAGGGATTGATCCTTGGCGGCCTGCACCCTGTTCATTTCTACACTCAGGAACGGGCCGCCGAATTTCACTGCAATCAGACAGTAAGCGGGCAGGCCACCGGCGCTGACAATGCCGCCTACGCCACCTTCGCGCCCCACCAAAACAGTCTGCACGTTATGGCCATCAATATTGGCGACCGCATAGGACACCAGACTGGCACCCACTGGAAAATGCACCCGCGTCACATCATCGCCGGGGCGGTAAAGCACATCGCCATCAGCGCGCGTTTCACGCAACAGATGCGGCTTGATCAAATTGAAATCGCCATCGCGCAGTGCTGACAGCAGCACATTGTCCGGTCGCAGGCTTGCTATATTCATGTCCTCTTCCCCGGCTCTCTCCTAGCACAAAAATTCTGCCAGATTATGTTCACTAGTGAACATACCATTCCCTGTTTTTCAATAGATTGACGGCTTGAGGGGGAAATGGATGACGCAATCTAACAAAGACATCCAATTGCGGTTGGAGCTGATCGCCAAAAACGAGGCACGCATCGCCGAGCTTGTCGCGGCACTCTGGAAGCTTGAAATCGTCGATACCGAAAGCCTGCGGCAGGAAGAATATGCTTTGCGCAAGCAGAACGCCGTTTACCGGCGCGAGATCGTCGACCTCACGGGCAAAAAGGACGTTTAGGGAATTGGAGGCCCCGCCTGGACTCGAACCAAGATATGCGAGTTTGCACCCCGCCGCGTAACTTCCGCCACGGGGCCTCTGACTGGAAATATACCACGGCTGGCTGCTTGCGGCCTTAACAGATTCGTTGCATGGGGTTAAACCCGGCAACAGAGTCAGCAATTCCTTAACATGGCGGCACAATCAAATCTGCGCGGCATCATCTATATGCTGATCAGCGGCGCAACCTTCGTGATCAATGACAGCTTCATGAAGCTGACGATGCAGGATCTGCCGCCCTACCAGACGCTGGTGATGCGCGGCAGCTTCGGGCTGATCTTCGCGCTGATGCTGCTCAAATATAATGGCGAGCTTTCTTTCCGCAGCAGCATGATCTCGAAGCCGCTGGTGATGCGCGGGCTTTTCGAGACGGGCGCCATCCTCACTTATATTATCGGACTCGCTTACGCGCCCATCGGTGATGTGACAGCGATTTTCCAAACGACACCCTTGCTGGTGATCCTGGGCCTTATCGTGATCTACCGCGAAAAGACCTCCTGGTTGCGGCTTGCTCTCATTGTGATCGGATTCCTGGGTGCGCTTCTGGTGGCCCAACCAGGACGTGGCACGGTTTCGCCGGTGGTGATGATTGCGTTCGTCTCCGCCGCCTTTGCGGCGATCCGCGATCTCGCCGCACGGCAGATTTCGTCCAGCGTGCCCGCGATGATTTCTACCACGGCGCTGATCATCATGGTGCTGACCGGTTCGGCCATTTGCGGCCTGCTGTTCGAGCATTGGCTGGTGCCCTCGCCACGGCACTTCGTTCTGGCGGTGGGCTCCGGCCTGTTCATGATGCTGGGCCATCACTTCACCTTGCTGGCTTATCGGAACGCGTCGGCCCAGGCCGTAGCGCCGTTCTACTATGCCTTCATGGTTTTTGCGGTGATCTCCGGCCTGGTGATATTCGGCGATGTGCCCAACCTGATCAGCCTGGCCGGCATGGCGGTGATCGTGGTGAGCGGGCTGTTCCTGCTGACGCTGGAGAAAAAGCCGCTTCCGCCTTCCACACTGGAATGAAACCGGCCTGAGCGGCGCTCGTCATTTCGGCCAAGGTCGGAATCGGTGTGCCCTTTGCCGGACAGCGCCATACTTCAAATCTGAATTTCCGGCGTGATGGCAGCATCACAGAGGGATTTTCAGATGTCAGACGTGGCCACACTTCTCAAGCAGCGCCAAGCCGCCCTTGATCTTACTGCAGGCGGGCCGCCGCAGCGCACGGCCAATAATTTCTTCGGCGTGGGCCCGATCACTGACGCAGTGCGCGATGAAGCCGAGGGCCGGATGCAGCGCTATGATTTCGAACATTGGCTGGAACAGAATTACCGCAAGCTGGACGACAAGGGCCGCGACCTGGGGCCATTCACCGTAGCGGAAATGAGCCGTTCGATGCACCGCGGCTATCCGGCGGACAAAGTGATCCTCGACATGATGCGCGAGATTCACCGCTATTTCGGCTTCCCCAAGGAAAACCGCATGGCGGTTGGCTTGGGTGGCGGCCATTCAGGCTTCACGGTGTGTGCGCTGCATCTGATTACCGCTGGCAACGACAAGCAGCAGATTTTCGTCGATACGCCCGCGCCGGAATCTGAAGCCGGCAAGGCCGGCGGTTTTTTCCGCCAAAGCTGGGGCGCACAGGTCACTGAGATGATGCGCTATGGCAAGGGCGGCAATGAAGCCCGCCTGCATTTCACCGGCGCTGAAGGCAGCATTCCCAGCGCGGATGAACTGACCAAAATGGGCATCAAGCTGTTCTTCGGCGTGGGCCACGAGACGACTGGGGCCACTACCTATAATGAGCAGGACATAAAAAACCTGCTGGCATGGCTGGATGCTGATCCGGCCAACAATCATGCTGTGTTGGATGCCACTTCGCTGCTGGGCTCAATGCCCTGGGGTGCTGATCTGGTCGCGCAGGTGATGCGCAAATGCTGTTTCTTCATGCCGTTCCAGAAAGCCATCGGCGGTATTTCGGGTTACTTTGTCACCAGCTTTACGCCGCAGGCTTTGGCACTGATCGAAGCCAACCAGCGGAGCCCCGGGTTTGCCATTCCGCGCCAGCTGAAACTGGCCGCACCTGTCGATGCGAAGCTGCCGCTGTCCGGCAAGCGTACGGTCGACATTGGACCGTTCTACGATCCTGCTGCCGACAAGATGATCGGCGGCGTGATCAACACCTATTCGATCTTGGCTTTTGCCGAGACGACCTTTGGCCTGCTGCGCATGGAAAAACGCGTTGGCGATGTGGCCAATCTGAACAAACGCTCCATCGCCAATCGTGAGGCGATCAAGGACTGGATCGCCAAGAGCGACGTGCTGGAGCTTGGCGTGACTGATGCCACGCGGCGTGGTGCTGCGGTGACCCTTCTGAAGGTGAAGGACAAGGACATCACCGATCCTGCGGTACATGCGCGGATCATCGCCAAATCCAAGGGGCTGCTGGCCTTTGATGGCATCAACCATGTGGACGGCAGCCATGAAGAGGGCCTCGACGTGGCGCGTTACATCAATGCTTTCCCCGGCACGCCGGGGGATTACCGCGCCTGGATCGGCGGCATCCGCGATGTGAGCGAAGTGCCGGCTCTGCTGGAAAATGTGCGCTACGCCTATCTGCGCGCCAAGATCGCCGTGCTGGAAGAGGAACTGGTGAAAGCCGGGCACAATCTCGGGGCTTCTGCGTCTGCTAGTTCCGAAGCTGTGCGCGTGGATGATCCGAAGCGCGCCTACAAGGTTCTCATCTGTGATCTGATTGGCCTGAAATTCGACAAACGGGGCAAGCCTGATCCGGCTGATGTGAAGGCCCATGTCGAATCCAAGGGCGGCACTTTCCATTTGGGTGATCAGGCAGCGCACAGCGCGCTCAAGCCGGGCATTCATTTCTTCTATCTGCCCGATCTTTCGACCGAAGCGGAAATCCTGCCGCTTACTTCCAAGAGCCAGTATGACGCGGTGATCGCCGCGGCCACCTTCCTGCCCAAGGACAGCGTGTTCAAGCTGGGTGGCGTGCGCATCGGTGCGGGCACCGGCAATATGGGCTCGGCCTCATGGGGCGGCGGCAATGGCACGGGTGGCGAAGCGGCCTTGATGAATACGCCCAGCTTCAACAGCCGCGCCACCGCGCAGATGACGATGAAAGCACTGCTGCATTTCATGCCGGATTTGCCGATGGGTAAGCTGCATGAGATGAGCCTGAAAGGTGAGTTCGACACTGGCAAGCATTTGCGCGACTTCCCCACCGAGAAACTGGAAGGCAAGGTGATGGCCGTCATTGGCTATGGCAATATCGGCCGCGAAGTGGCGCATCATGCGCTGGCTTTCGGCATGAAGGTGAAAATCCATGCTCGCTCCAAGCACAAAGTCTGGATCGAGTCGGAAGGCTTCACCTATGCGCCCACGGTGGAAGATGCCGCAAGTGGCGCTGACGTGATCAGCATTCATACCGGCCTTGGTCCGAAGAATGCCAATACTGGCCGCTTCGAGAATGAAGGACTTATCAATGGGGCCATTCTTTCGCAGCTCAATGATGGTGCTGTAGTACTGAATTACGACCGCGGCGAATGCGTGGATGCTACGGGGCTTGATGCTGCGATGGCCTCCGGCAAAGTGCGCGCCGCTGCCATCGATGCTGATATTTTCAAATCTGCCGATGGCAAGTTGACCGGGCCGCTGGCACCGTTCCTGCCGCTGGCGGAAAAGTATGGACCGCGCCTGTTGCTTTTGCCACATGCCGCTGCCGATACCGATCACGGCTCGCGCGTGGCCGGGGCCAAGCAGGCTGTCGATCAGATTTTCGATGTGATCCAATACCGCAAGGTGGCCAATGTGACGGGCGACCTGCCGGAGGGCCATCACAGCGCCGGCCCGCAAACCGTGGCGGGTGTGGGTAAGGTGACGAGCGGGGTGTTGTCGGGCGTTGTGGCCGACAAGAGCACGGTGAGCGCCCTGCGCAAGGAGGCCGAAGCAATGGCAGCTCTATGGGCTGCACTTGATTCCAGCAGCCCCGCGCGTGCGGCAGAGCAGATCAAAAATCATGGTGCCGAGCTAACAGCCGCGATCAACCGCTATCAGGCGTTGACGCGCAAGCTGGGCCTCTGGGGGCCGTACGAGGGCTAGGCGCCGCCGATCAGGATCCCGGTGAGGAAGACCAGGAAGCCGCCGACTGCAATCTGCAGCGCGGCTTTCAGGAATGGCGTGTCCATATATTTGTAGCGTACCCAGGAAATGGCGGCCAGCTCTACGAGGACGACGACCACCGCAAAGACAAAGGCCGTATGGAACTGGGGAATGAGAAACGGCAGCGTGTGACCTAAGCCACCCACCGCAGTCATTACGCCTGAGGCGAGGCCGCGGATCAATGGATGGCCGCGCCCTGTGAGCTTGCCGTCGTCGGACAAGCCTTCGGCAAGCCCCATGGAAATACCAGCACCCACGGAAGCCGCGACACCGACGAGGAATGTCTGCCAAGTGTTGCCGGTGGCAAAGGCCGCCGCAAAGATTGGTGCGAGCGTTGATACCGAGCCATCCATCAGTCCGATCAAACCAGGTTGCACCACCTGCAACAGGAACAGTCGCTTGGCGGCTTCGCCTTCATCTTCCTTAGCCTCCGCAGTGAGATGCGTCAGTCCGAGCTTGTCGGCCAGTGACTCATGGCCCTTTTCGGCGGCGGCCAGGTCTTCCAGCAAGGCCTTGATGGAGGGGTCGCTGGCCCGCTGTGCAGCCTGGATATAGAAGCGGTAATTCTCGGCCTCGACCACTTCGGCGCGCTTGCGCATGGACTCGATGCCGAATTTGAGGATTGTATAAACAGGCTTATGGCGCACGAAGCCATGCACATCCGCACGCCGGATCAGCGGAATGAAATCGCCGAACTTGGCGCGGTAAGCGGCAGTGAGCCTGTCGCGGTGCTCGAATTCTTCCGCCGACATGTCAAAGAAGACCTTGGCTGACGCGGGATAGGTCTTCATCAATTCATTGCCGAACATCGCGTAGGCGCGCGCATCGTCTTCTTCAGAGGAGATGGCAAGGGCCAGGATTTCAAGCTCGGTGAGGTCGGAGAAGGATTTCATGGGAGTTTGTTTAGAATAATTCTAAACTAAGGTCTAGCCTCTTTCTCCCGCGCGCGAGAGAAGGAAGGGGCCCATCGCGTCAGCGATGGGAAGGATGAGGGACAGGCGAATGGCACGGTCCCTCACCTTTCCCATCTTCGCTTCGCGAAGATAGGCCCCTGTCCTCTCCTGCAAGCGGGCGAGGACGTCAGTTCTCGTCCATCTTCAGCGCAGCAATAAAGGCTTCCTGCGGGATTTCGACTTTGCCGAATTGCCGCATCTTCTTTTTGCCTTCCTTCTGCTTGTCGAGAAGTTTGCGCTTGCGGCTGATGTCGCCGCCATAGCACTTGGAGGTCACGTCCTTGCGCAGCGCCGAGATGGTTTCGCGCGAGACGATCTTGCCACCGATGGCCGCCTGGATCGGAATCTGGAACATCTGGCGCGGGATCAGGTCCTTCAGCTTTTCGCACATGACACGGCCACGCTGTTCGGCGCGGCTGCGATGCACGATCATCGAGAGTGCATCGACAGGTTCGGCATTCACCAGAATGGAGAGCTTCACCAGATCGGCTTCCTGATAGTCGATCATCTTGTAATCGAAGGACGCATAGCCGGAGCTAACCGACTTCAGCCGGTCATAGAAATCGAACACCACTTCGTTGAGCGGCAGATCATAGATCACCATGGCGCGGCTGCCCGCGTATGTGAGCTGTTTCTGGCGGCCACGGCGGTCTTCGCAGAGCTTGAGCACGGAGCCCAGATATTCATCGGGCACCAGAACCTGCGCTTCGATCCACGGCTCTTCCATGTTTTCAATCAGCGTCACATCCGGCATGTCGGCCGGGTTGTGCATCATGATCTGCGTCTTGTCGCGCATGTTGAGCTTGTAGATCACACTCGGTGCGGTGGTGATGATCTCAACATTGAATTCGCGTTCAATGCGTTCGCGGATGATTTCGAGATGCAGCAATCCGAGGAAGCCGCAGCGGAAGCCGAAGCCCAAAGCGGCCGAGGTTTCCATTTCATAGGAGAAGCTGGCATCGTTCAAACGCAGCTTGCCCATCGCACCGCGCAGGTCTTCGAAATCCGCCGCATCAACGGGGAAGAAGCCGGCGAAGACCACGCTTTGCGCTTCGCGGAAGCCGGGCAATGCCTCTTCGGTCGGATTGCGTTCTTCAGTGATCGTGTCGCCGACGCGCGTGTCGGCCACTTCCTTGATCTGGCCGGTGATGAAACCGATTTCGCCGGGGCCGAGGACTTCGACAATTTCTTTCTTCGGGCGCGAGACGCCCACGCGGTCGAGCACATAGCCGCCGCCAGTGCCCATCATCTTGATCTTCATGCCCTTGCGCAGCTCGCCATCGATGACGCGGGCGAGAACGACGACGCCGAGATAGGGATCGTACCAGGAATCCACCAGAAGTGCCTTCAGCGGCTTGTTACGATCGCCTTTGGGGGCCGGCAATTTGGTGACGATAGCTTCGAGCACATCGGGTATGCCCACGCCGGTTTTGGCGGAAATGGGAATGGCGCCTGATGCGTCGATGCCGATCACGTCTTCAATCTGCTGGCGGATGCGCTCAGGCTCGGCGGCGGGCAGATCCACCTTGTTCAGCACCGGCACGATTTCGAGATTGTTGTTGATGGCCTGATAGACATTGGCCAGCGTTTGCGCTTCCACGCCCTGGCTTGCGTCAACGACGAGCAATGCGCCCTCACAAGCGGCCAATGATCGCGAGACTTCGTAGGCGAAGTCCACATGACCGGGCGTGTCGATCAGGTTCAACACATAGGTGTTGCCGTCCTTCGCCTTGTAGTCGAGGCGCACGGTATTGGCCTTGATGGTGATGCCGCGCTCACGCTCGATATCCATCGAGTCAAGGATCTGGTCCTGCATCTCGCGGTCGGAGACGGCGCCCGTCAGCTGGATCAGCCGGTCGGCCAGCGTGGATTTGCCATGGTCGATATGGGCAATGATGGAGAAATTGCGGATCAGGGAAATGTCGGTCATTTGCGCGGTGTTTGGCAGTGCGGGGGGCGGAGGTCAAGTCGCGGTGTTCAACCGGCCAAAGCCCGCGGCGTGGCGTTCCAGAGCGAGATTACGCGGGTCTCTGGGTGGGACGAATCGTAGCCCAGGATGCTCATCGACGCCGTACCGGCCTTGAAGTGCTGGCCTTCGGTAATCGGCAAGCCGATCCAGCGCACACTGAGCGAGGGGCTGAAATGGCCGTGGCTGAACAGTGCCACATTGCCATCCAACTGGCTGAGCTTTGTGATCAGCCGGTCGGCACGGGCGGAGACCTGTTCCGGCGTTTCGCCGCCAGGGCAGCCATCGCGGAAGACATTCCAGCCGGACCGTTCGGTGCGAATGTCCTTGGAAAGCCTGCCCTCGTAATCGCCATAGTCCCATTCGGCTAATTCGGGCTCGATTTCGGGTTTGAGGCCAACCAGTTCACAGGTGTGCTGCGCGCGCTGGCGTGGGCTGGCGTAGACGTGATCAAATTTGATGCCGCTGACCCAGGGAATCAACGCCCGGGCTTCGTCCTCGCCTTGCGCGGTGAGCGGTATATCCGTGCGGCCGGTATGCTTGCCGGACAGCGACCATTCGGTCTGGCCGTGGCGGAACAGATAGAGGTTGAGCACTTCTTAGCGCAGGCTCTTCAAATGTTTCAGCAGACCGATGGTGGAGCCATCGAGGCCCGGCACGTCTTTGCCTTCCACGGCGGGCTGCAGGCCGGTGGCCAGTTCCTTGCCGAGTTCCACGCCCCATTGGTCGAAGGAATTGATGCCCCAGATGATGCCCTCCACAAACACGCGGTGTTCATAGAGCGCGATGAGGCGGCCCAAGGTGAAGGGATCGAGCTTCTTGTAAGCGAGCGTGAGCGTGGGGCGGTTGCCGGTGAACACTCGATGTGGCGCGAGGGCTGCAGCTTCCTTTTTGGATTTGCCGGCGGCGAGGAGTTGGGCTTCTGCTTCCTTCAACGTGCGACCCTTCATCAGGGCCTGGCCTTGTGCGAGCACATTGGCGACCAACAGGGTGTGATGCACGGGAATGCCAATTTCATGCGGCTCGGCGGCGATCAGGAATTCCACCGGGATCACATCGGTGCCCTGATGCAGCAGCTGGAAGAAGGCATGCTGGCCATTGGTGCCGGGCTCACCCCAGACGACCGGGCCAGACGAAGTTTTCAGCGGCTTGCCATCCTTGCCCACGCGCTTGCCGTTTGATTCCATATCGAGCTGCTGCAAGTAAGCGGCAAAGCGCGACAAATGCTGATCGTAAGGGATGATGGCGCGTGAAGTGTGGTTCTGCACATTGCGGTGCCAGACGCCGAGCAGGCCCATGAGCAGCGGCAGGTTCTGTTGCGAGGGTGCTGTCGAGAAATGCAGATCCATCGCATGGCCGCCGCGCAGGAAATCCATGAAATTGCGCGGGCCAATGGCCATCATCACCGGCAGGCCGATGGCTGACCAGATGGAATAGCGCCCGCCGACCCAATCCCAGAAACCGAAGGTGCGCTTTTCAGAAATGCCGAAAGCGTTCACTTTATCAAGCGCTGTGGAGACAGCGCAGAAATGATCGCCCACCGCAGCCTCGCCCAGCTTTTCCACCAGCCAGGCGCGCGCGGTGCGGGCATTGGTCATGGTCTCGATGGTGGTGAAGGTTTTGGATGCAATGATGAACAGCGTGTTCTCAGCCTTCAGGTCGCGCAGCGTATCGGCGATATGCGCGCCGTCGACATTCGACACATAATGCAGGCGCGGGCCATCGTGATAAGGCGCCAGCGCGAGGGTTGCCATTGCGGGGCCAAGGTCCGAGCCGCCGATGCCGATATTCACCACATCGGTGATGTTGGATTTTCGCACTTCCTCGGCATAGCGGGCCATGGCTTCCAGCACGTCATGCACATCGTGCACCACGTTGCGGCCATCGACGAAAACCATTTCGGATTTCGGGCGGCGCAAAGCTGTGTGCAGCACGGCACGGTGCTCAGTGGTGTTCAGGATATCGCCACGCATCATGTGATCGCGCGCCGCTTCCACCTTGGCCGCCTTGGCCAGCGAGAACAGCAATTGCATGGTCTTGGCCGAGACGCCGCATTTCGAGTAATCGAGCAGCATGTCATCGGCCTTGGCCGAAAAGGTCTCGAAGCGCTTGGCATCCTTGTCGAACACCTTGCGCATGTCGAGCTTCTGCGCCTTGTGATGGGCCTTCAGTTTCTTGAGAACTGCCGTTGCTGCTGCGTTCATGGCCTATCCCCTGAGTGTGGCGCCCACCGCTTTCTGGGCTGTGGCCACGATCTTAGCAGAGATGGCGGCGATGTCTTCCTCGGTGAAAGTTTTTTCCTTGGGCTGCAAGGTGACCTCGACCGCGAGGGATTTTTTACCGCCTTCGAGCTTGTACACGTCAAACACCGCAGCGTCGGTGATCATTACCTTGTCCACGCCCTTGACAGCCTTGATCAGTTCGGCGGCCTGCACCTTGTCTTCTACGACGAAAGCGAAATCGCGGCTGACGGGCAATAGGTCAGATATGCTCAAAGCGGCGCGCGAGGCGCCCTTTTGCTTGGAGGCAGGAAGCGCGTTGAGGATCACTTCAAAGGCCACCAGCGGGCCTTTCACATCCATGGCCTGCAAGACCTTGGGATGAATTTCACCGAAATAAGCCAGCTTGTTCTGCGGGCCCATCTGGATGGTGCCTGAACGACCAGGATGGAACCAGGCGGGTGCGCCCTGCACAACCTGCAGGGTGGAAGCGGCCAGGCCGCAAGCTTCGATCACCGCCAGCGCATCGGCCTTGGCATCGAAGGCATCGACGACGCGGGCACCGCCCTGTACGCTGCGCGAGATGGCATCACCCCGGCGAACGCCACCGGCACGCAAGGTTTCATCAGCCATCTTGTCGCCGGCATAGGCGTGGCCGACTTCAGCCAATTGCACATCGCCAAAGCCGCGCGCGGCGTTGCGGCCAGCGGCAGCAATGAGGTTGGGCAGCAGCGAGGGGCGCATATCAGACAGTTCTGACGAGATCGGGTTGGCCAGTTTCAATTCCGGCTTGCCGCCGCCGAACAGCGCAGACTGAGCTTCGGTGAGAAAAGCCCAAGTGGCGCATTCGTTGAAGCCGCGGGTGGCCAGCATGCGGCGCGAGGCCAGCATACGCTTTTGCAGCGGGTTGAGAATGGGCCGCGCAATGTCATGCGGGCGGCTCATCGCGGCGGGCGGCACATTGTCCAGCCCATGGATGCGGCAGACTTCTTCCACCAGATCAGCCTCGCCATGCACATCCGGGCGCCAGCTTGGCACCTGGGCCACGCCGTCCTGCGACGTGGTGAAGCCGAGATCGCGCAGTATGTGCAGCTGTTCATCCCAGGCGATATCAACACCGCCGAGAGATTTCACGCGCGACTTGCGGAGGGTGAAGCTGCGCGATGTATCGGGCACTGCGCCCGCGATCACCAGTTCGGAGGCTTTGCCGCCACAGAGTTCGAGGATCATGCGGGTGGCGATTTCAGCACCCACTTGGGTAAACGCCGGATCAACGCCGCGCTCGAAGCGATAGCGCGCATCCGAGTGGATGCCGAGCTTGCGGCCCGCCGCAGCGGTGAGGCGCGGATCGAAATAGGCGGCTTCGAGGAACACATTGTTGGTGGTGTCGGAGCAGCCCGACGCTTCGCCACCCATAATGCCGGCAATGCCTTCGGCATGGGCGTCATCGGCGATCACCGTCATGCTGCTGTTCAGCGTGTAGGTCTTGCCATCAAGCGCCAGAATGGTTTCGCCGTCTTTCGCAAGGCGCGCGCCGACATTGCCGGTGACTTTATCCGCGTCGAAAACATGCAGCGGGCGGCCATAGGCGAAGGTCATGAAATTGGTGATATCGACCAGCACAGAAATCGGGCGCAGGCCAATCGCGGTGAGGCGTTGCTGCAGCCATTTCGGCGAAGGGCCGTTCTTCACGCCCTTGAAATAGCGACCAACGAACAGCTTGCAGCTGTTGCCATCTTCACTCGAGAGCTTCACGCCGATGGGCGACTTGAACGTGCCCTTCACTGGATCGGCCTTGATGGGCTTCAAGGTGCCGAGGCCCTTGGCGGCCAGATCGCGCGCCAATCCATGCACACCCAAAGCGTCCGGCCGGTTGGCGGTGACCTTGATGTAAATCATCGGATCATCGAGGCCCAAGGCCACGGCGGCAGGCGTGCCCACCGGCCAGTCGCCCTGCACTTCGATAATGCCGTCATGTTCTTCCGAGAGCTTCAGCTCGCGTTCCGAACACATCATGGCCTGCGATTCCACGCCACGAATGGTGGCGGGTGCGAAGACTGTGCCATTCACCGGAATGACCACGCCGGGCTGCGCAATGATCGCTTTCATGCCGGCGCGCGCATTGGGCGCGCCGCAGACGACCTGCTTGATGCCCTGGTCGGTTTCCACCTTGCAGAGCTTCAGCTTGTCGGCATTCGGATGCTTCTCGGCTTCGAGCACATAGGCAACCTTGAAGGCGGCCAGTTCCTTGCTCTGGTCTTGGACTTCTTCGACTTCGAGGCCAACACCGATCAGGCCCTCGAGGATTTCATCGAGGGAGGCCTTGGTGTCGAGATGTTCCTTCAGCCAGGAGAGGGTGAATTTCATGACAGGCCTCCTGCGAGGGTAGGAACTTGCAAGGCGCGGAAGCCGTAGTGCCTCAGCCAGCGCAAGTCGCTTTCGAAGAAGGCGCGCAGATCGGGGATGCCGTATTTCAGCATGGCCAATCTATCGAGGCCCATGCCGAAGGCGAAGCCTTGCACCTTGTCGGGGTCGAGGCCGCCGGCGCGGATCACGTTCGGATGCACCATGCCTGAGCCCAGAATTTCCAGCCACTTGTCTCCGGTGCCGATTTTCAGCTGGCCGCCTTCGCGGGCATATTGAATATCGACCTCCATTGACGGCTCGGTGAAAGGAAAATGCGATGCACGGAAACGCATCTTCACTTCATCCACCTCGAAGAAGGCCTTACAGAATTCGGCGAGGATCCATTTCAGGTTTCCCAGATGCGTGGTCTCGTCCAGCACCAGGCCTTCGACCTGGTTGAACATCGGCGTGTGCGTCATGTCGCTGTCGGAACGGAAGGTGCGGCCGGGGGCGATGATGCGGATCGGCGGCTTCTGCGAGAGCATGGTGCGGATTTGCACAGGTGAGGTGTGCGTGCGCAGGACCATGCGACTGCCATCGGGCTTTTCGTTGAAATAGAATGTGTCATGCTCTTGCCGCGCCGGGTGATCGGGCGGCATATTGAGCGCGTCAAAATTGTGGAAGTCGTCTTCGATATGCGGGCCTTCGGCCACGCTGAAACCGAGATCACCAAAAATCTGCACCACCTCTTCCCACACCTGGGAAACAGGATGGATGGTACCCTGCATCTGCGGGCGCACCGGCAAGGTCATGTCCAGCGTTTCCGTGGCGAGGCGCGCTTCGAGGGCAGCTTCGCCCAGCACGGCTTTGCGTGCACTGAGGGCTTCGCTCACTTTATCTTTGAGCACATTGAGGGCAGCACCTGCCGCCTTGCGCTCATCCGGGGCCATCTTGCCCAGCGTTGCCATGCGCTCGGAGATCACGCCTTTCTTGCCGAGTGCTGAAACCCGTACGGCTTCGATGGCGGGTTCATCTGCTGCTGCAGAAACCTGCGCGAGAATTTCGGATTCGAGTGATGCCAGATCAGACATGAAGTCTCTTTTGAAAAAATGACGGAGCGGTCAAAATAAAACCGGGCCTCAGGCGGTTACGCCACAAAGCCCGGTCAAAGACGGTTAGACTGTGTAAAGCTTAGGCCTGAGCGGCCTTGGCCTTTGCAACAAGTGCAGCAAACGCTGCGCTGTCAGTGATCGCGAGGTCAGCAAGCACCTTGCGGTCAACCACAATCCCGGCCTTGTCCAGGCCATAGATAAATCGGCCGTAGGTCAGGCCGAGTTCGCGGGTGGCAGCATTGATGCGCTGGATCCACAGCGAGCGGAAATTGCGCTTCCTGCGGCGGCGATCACGGTATGCATATTGACCGGCCTTTTCCACGGCCTGAACGGCAACGCGGAAAATGTTCTTGCGACGGCTGAAATAGCCCTTCGCGGCCTTCATGGTTTTCTTGTGGGAACGGCGGGCGACGACGCCGCCTTTTGCGCGTGACATGTTTCAGCCCTCCTTACTTGCCGAGATAGGGCATGTGGATCTTGACCAGGCGTTCATCACCCGGGGCCAGAACCATTGTGCCGCGTTGGTTGCGGATCTGCTTCTTGGTGCGCTTGATCATGCCATGGCGTTTGCCGGCGGCACCCGCTTTGACACGGCCAGAGGCCGTCACCTTGAACCGCTTCTTTGCAGCGGATTTGGTCTTCATTTTGGGCATTTTGCTTTTCCTATTTGAGCATTGAAAAACACCGCCCTGGCATGCCCTTACACAGGCCAGGCGATGGTACCTCCACGGAACTTGGGTGAAGTTGGGCGGATTAAGCAGAAAAGCCGGGCCGTTGCAAGGGCGGCACGATCCCGGACAATTCCAACGAAGCCCGTAGATTGACTTTAATTTATCCCGGATAGCATAGCCGCAACAATTTTGGAGGAAACCATGTTTAAGTCATTCTTGTTAAACGATAAAAGCGTCACCGCCATTTAATATGGCATCATCTCCGCCGCCATGGGCGTGGCGCTTGTGGTCATCATGCCGAAAGTGGTCATCCAAGTAACCGCACAATTGACCAACAACGGCTGCCGCACAGCCTCAAGCGAATAATTTCAAAGATCCCTTAGGCCACTCCCGAAGCACCGCGCCAAGTCACCTGGCGCGGTGTTTTAGTTTTAGCAGGTGGTGCAGCTTTCGACACCCAAGGGTGAGTTCAGCTGAATTTCCAGGTTTGGCGTTTCAGCGGGGTGGCGGATTTCTTCCTTCGCCCCCGTGCGCTCCAGCTCCCAGGCCAGATCACAGCCTGACGGCAGATCAATCAGCCGGCCCAGTTCATAACGGGTGAGGCCAATGTCGCGCAGTTGATAGTCGCTCAGGCGCAGCAGGGTTTTGAGGTCTTTGCGTACGGCCCAATTCCTCAAGAAACGAAACATGATGGTGAAGCGGCCGAAAGCCTGCCGGTTCTGGATTTCCTGATGAATATAATCGCGCATGACACAACCTCATTGTATCTATTGTACCTACAAAATCACCATTGATTTCGTAATTGATAAGGTACAATGTGAGGCTCAAAGCTACAATCGAAACATTGTAACCATGACAATAAAGCGGGGCGGATAAAGCAATGACCATTTGGATCCCGACACTCGATCGCTCAAAGCCGCTGTATCTGGCGATTGCCGATGCCTTGGCGGAGGATGTGGAATGCGGCATTCTCACCCGCGGCTCGCGTCTGCCGCCGCAGCGCGACCTGGCTTGGAAGCTGGGGGTGACATTAGGCACTGTCACGCGGGCTTACCGCGAGGCCGAAACTCGTGGTCTTCTCTCGGGTGAAGTGGGGCGGGGCTCATTCATCCGCTCCGGCCTGCAAGTGCCACCGCTGGCTGGCCTGCCTTCTGATCCGGGCGATACCGTTGATCTCAGCCATGCCATTCCGCCGCCGGTGATCACGCCGCAGGAATTCGACCAGGCGCTGGCCACCATCATGCGCGATCCGAAAAAGCTGGGGCTGCTGGATTATGCACCGCCAGAAGGTTTCGCGCAGCACCGGGCGATGGCGGTGCAATGGTTGAAGCGATCCGGCATGGATGTGCAGGAGAAGGATGTTTACATCACCGCCGGCGCACAGCTGGGCCTGCTGGTGGCCCTGCAGGCTTTGACCGAACCCGGCGAGCGGGTAATGGCAGAAACGGTGAATTATGCCCTGCTCGGCTCCACCTTCAAGTCGGCACATCTGCAGCCTCTTTGTATTGGCAGCGATGCTGACGGATTGCGGCCTGACGAATTCGAAAAGGCCGCGGCCTCGAAGCAGTCGCGCTTTCTCTATCTGGTGCCTTCGATCCAGAATCCTACAACGCATACAATGAGCCGCAGGCGGCGCGACGAGATTGTCGCCATTGCCCGCAAACATGATGTGACCATCATCGAGGATGATATTTTCCGCCTGCTGGATGAGCGGGTGCAGCCACCCACATTCTATTCGCTGGCGCCGGAGCGCGTGGTGCATATTACTGGCCTGTCCAAGACGCTGGCCCCCGGCCTGCGCATGGGCTTTGTGGTGACACCGCAAGGTCAGGACCGGTTGCTGCGTAATCACCTTCGCTCGATGAGCCCGCGCAGTGTGGGCATAGCCGGCGAGATGGCGCGCTACTGGATCGCATCGGGAAAGGCCGATGATATTCTGGCGCGCATTCGTTTGGAGCTTTCTCGGCGGCGTGCGGTATTTCTAGAAGTATTTAAGGATCAAAAGGTGGCTTGCGAGCCGGGCTCGCCCTTCGCCTGGCTGAAACTGCCGGCCCCGTGGACAGGCAACCGATTTGCTGCGGCCTTGCGCGCACGGCGGATCGAGATCACCCCAGGTTCGTGCTTTGACCTCGCTGATCGGCAGAATGCCGAGCAGCATGTGCGCATCTGCTTCGGCAGCCCGCAAAGCCAGTGGCGTCCGGGCCCAAGCTTCGAAGCCATCCGAGCGATCATGGATGCCTGCGACGAGGACAATTTCACGCCGGTGGCGTGAGAGTAGATACAGCTAATTTAACTCCGCTCCGTCGTCATCCCGGCGAAAGCCGGGATCTGCCGCAAGCGCATCGTCGACTAAACTGACTATCGGATCGATGAACTCGTGCAGATCGCGCCAATCGGGATTGAGCTTCTCTACCAGCTTGATCTTCCAGGCCCGCTTCCATTCCTTGATTTGCTTTTCGCGGCGGATCGCGTTGTCCATCGTATGATGGTGCTCGTACCAGACGAGAAGTTTCACATTGTATTTCTTGGTGAAGCCTGGGATTTTCCCCTGCTTGTGGGAAGCGACGCGATTGTAGAGCGCACCGGTCACACCGACATAAAGTACACCACGCGGCTTGTGTGCGAGAATGTAGACGGCAGGTTGCTTTTCTTCTTTCATCTGCGCCGCCTCCCAGCTGAGTTGAAATCTGCAACAAGGAGGCTGCCTTTTCAACCGTGGCTGATCCCGGCTTTCGCCGGGATGACGATTGTAGGGGAAGTGACGGAAATGGGCAGGCGTGAAGCGCTACTGATCGACCTGAAACGCCTTCTTAATCTCTGGCCGTAAATCCATCAGCATGGCATCAGCCAACGAAGCGTGGCCTTCGGCGTTGGGATGCATGCCGCCGGTGGTTTCGATGAAATTGCGAGCGGAAGAGACCTCGTCAATATAGCCGCTCTTGTCGATGACCTTCTGATTCACCGTCATATAGGCATCATTGATGGTGCGCACCCAGCGCTGGCGCAGGGCGTAAGGATAGTTTCGGGTGGCCGGATCATAGGGTCGCCATCCGGTGGCCTTGGACAGAATGCCGGGCAAGCAAGTGGCCGTGGGGCGCGGTGCATTGCCGAAGCACGGCATGATCAGCACTTCAGCCGGATCATCCAACCGGTCCTGGCGCTGAGCGCAAAAGCCGTGGCCCTTGAAGGGTGCATCAGCATGAGCGCGGCCCGCAAAGGTCCAGCCATTGGCATCGGCGGTGGTTTTCATGCGCTCATAAAGCGATTCCAGCTTGCCATGGGCGGCGTCCATCTTGTCCTGGCGCACCACCAGCCAATTGGCGAAACGGTCCATCGACTGGTTGGCGGCGAAGGCATCCTCCGGCACGCTTCCATCGGTGACGCCCTTGCAAGTGTTCCCATTCTCATCGGCCAGAATATCGGGATAGGCGGTCAGCACCACGCGCGAGGCGTCATAGGGCAAGCCGTCATGGTTGAGCGGCATGGACTTTTCCAGCTGGCGGGCCAGGCGCTGGTAGGCCCCTGGCAACACATTTTGCATGTTGGCGGCGAATTCATCCGGTGAAGTGGTGACGCCGAACCAATTGGCCAAGCGGGTGACCGGCCCTTTGCGCAAGGTGGCCCAGCTGACCAGCGAGGCAAAGCCAATGTCATTGCCGCCCACTGATACGAAGGCGAAATCGACGTTGCGCTTGAACTTGTCGCCGGGGCATTTCCACAGGCCTTGTTCCTGCACCGGCTTCTCGCGGCAATCTTCGCGCAGGAACCAGTTCATCTGGGTGTCGCCCCTGCCGCCAGCCAGAGCCATCACCTGCGGGCTTTGCGACTGGTAATCGTCGCTTTGATATTCCACATAAGTCTGCGGCCCGATGATGCCCTTGTCGATGGCGGCACCTGAACAGGCATAGCCCAGATAGGTGACAGCTCCATGCGGGTTCTCCAGTGCCATCTGCAAGGCAGCGCGCAGCTGGTATGAATAGAGTGAGCGATGGCAGGCCTGGTCCAGCCAGCGCGCCGAGCCCGTCACGTCGCGCGAGGCGACTGCTGGATACATGTTCTGCACGCGGTGGGTTTCATCCATCTGCACCGGCACATCGGGATTGCCTTCACCGGAAGCAAAGCTGTCGCCCAGGCCCACTACGAGGAGGTCCTTCACCTTCACGTCGATGCTGATCGGGCGCTCATTGTCGACATTGACCGAGATTGTGGCGCCGTCGGGATAGGGAATGGAGGTGCGAATGGTTTCATCGCAATTGGCGTCCTGCACCGGCGCATCGCCGATCTGCCAATGGCAGGTATACTGCTTGAACAGGGCTGGACCACTGGTCAGCGACTTCAGCGAAATCTCAATATCGTGACCCGTTGGGTTGATATAGGCATCGACACCGCCGCAGGCCGCATGGGTGCGTGACTTCGGATCATAGCACGTGTCATCCACCGTCTTGGCTGCCCAGCCGCGCCAGTCAAACTTGGTGCGCAGGATCTTGGTGAAGGGAATGCGCCGGTCATTGAGCATGTGTTCAATGCCCAGGACCGAGCTGTTGTAATAGAACATGTCATTATCTTCGACCGAGCCATCCTTGGCGGCGACATGCATACCATATTCACTCCAGGCCTGTTCCTGCTTCTTGAAATCGGCTTCATCCTTGAAGAAGCGGAAGCGGTTCGAAACCTTCCACACGATCTGCACTGTGCCAGCGCCCAGCACTTCGGCAGCGATGCCTTGCGGCATGCAGCACAAGATCAGGAAAAAACTGAGAAAAAGCCGTGGGATCATGATCAGCGCCTCCTCGCATGGGGACGTGGTGTGAATAAGGCAGTTTGACGAAAACTAAAAACCAAATTCCCGTCGCTGTGGCGAACGTGAAAAAGAAAAAGGGGCGGTGTTCCGCCCCTTCATTTGTTCCTGCATTGCAGGTTTTTACTTCGTCGCCTTGGGGGCCAAGATCATGATGATCTGGCGGCCTTCGAAGCGCGCATCCAGTTCCACCTTGGCAATATCGACCATATCGGTCTTCACCTTGGCGAGCAGCTGGTGGCCCAGTTCCTGGTGGTCCATTTCGCGGCCACGGAAACGCAGGGTCACCTTGACCTTGTCGCCCTCTTCGAAGAAGCGCTTGGCCGCCTTCATCTTCACCTCATAATCATGATCGTCGATCATGGGGCGGAGCTTGATTTCCTTGATTTCAACGACGCGCTGCTTCTTGCGCGCTTCGGCCAGGCGTTTCTGTTCCTGGAACTTGAACTTGCCGTAATCGAGAATCTTGGCGACCGGCGGCTTGGCGTCGGGCGAAATTTCAACCAGATCGAGACCCGCTTCTTCGGCCATGATGAGGGCGGCCCTGGTCTGAACCACGCCGACATTGGTGCCTTCAGCATCGATGAGGCGCACTTCACGCGATTCGATGCGATTATTGATCTTGTGGGCTTCTTCTTTCGACGGCGCTTCCATCGGGTTGCGGCGTACGGGTGCGGGCCGCTTTGGCGGCATTGGTCTGGGCGGTAAGCTCAAGTAGGTCCATTCTCCTGATATGGGGCTCGGCTTCACATGCGAAACCGGCGGCCCTGTTGCTCCCCGCACATAAACCTTTCACCTTCGTCTTTCAACTTGGGCCGGATATGTTTAGTGAACGAGTGGGGTTAGACCGCGAAATTGGCCTGTTCGTCAAGCATTCGCGCGTGAATTATGGGGTTAGGGGACTTGATGGCACAGGCGAAGATGGACGGCCGGTTGGGTGGCGCCGAACTGGCCTATCAGATAGATGGCGGGGCCGACGAAGTGGGGCGCTGCGGGTTCTTTTTCCTGGGCGGCTTCAAATCCGACATGACGGGCAGGAAGGCCGAGGCGCTGGCTGAACTGGCCCGGGCCACAAGACGGCGCACCCTGCGCTTTGATTATTCTGGCCATGGCCAATCCGGCGGGATTTTCGGCGAACAGACAATCAGCGACTGGCTGGAACAGTCGGTCCACATGATGATCAGCCATTCCCGCTCGAAAGTGGTGGTGGTGGGCTCCTCGATGGGTGGCTGGCTGGCGCTGCTGCTGGCGCGCCGGCTGGCGCAGGAAGACAAGACAGCCTTCCGCCGCATCGCCGGGCTGGTGCTGCTGGCACCGGCCGCCGACATGACGCAGGAGCTGATGTGGAACAAGTATAGTGAAGCGGCGCGGGCCGAGATCCGCGAGAATGGGGTCTATTTCGAGCCTTCTGCTTATGGTGAACCCTATGAGATCACCGCCCGGCTTTTGACCGATGGGCTGGGACACCTGATCCTGAAAGATGGGATGGAGCTGCCCTTTCCGGTGCGTATCATCCAAGGGACGCGCGATGAGGAAGTGCCGGTGGATCATGCGGTGAAGACCTTTGAGGCGCTGACGGGGCCGGATATTTCGCTCACGCTGGTGAAGAATGGGGATCACCGATTGTCGAGCCCGAACCAGATCAAGCTGATCTGCGATGCCGCGCTGAGTCTTGCCGAGCGAGCGGATGGGGTGAATTACTGAGCGCGTTCCGATTTCAGGATCGCTTCCAGGCCGTCGCGGTAGTTGGGATATTTTAGCTTGTAACCCAGCTCCTGTTTCATCCGCGCATTCGAGACGCGTTTCGACTCGCCGTAGAAGCTGCGGGCCATCGGTGAGAGGTTGGCGTGCTCGAAATCGATTTCCGGCGGCGGCGCAACACCCAGCAGTTTGGCGGCATAGGTGACCACGTCTTGCGGCGGGCAGGGCTCGTCATCGGCCACATTATAGGCACGGCTGGGGTTTGGGGTGTTCAGCGAAGCGTGCAGCACGCCGGCAATGTCATCGACATGGATGCGGCTGAACAATTGGCCGGGCTTGATGATGCGTTTGGCGGTGCCTTCGCGCAAAGCGTCCAGCTGGCTGCGGCCGGGGCCATAGATGCCGGGCAGGCGGAAAATATGCGTATTGAAATGCGCCCATTGCTTTTCCGCAGCCACACGGCGCGCGCCGCGATCTGATACCGGCTGCAGGGGCGTGTTCTCATCAACTTCAGCGCCGGCATGATCGCCATAGACGCCAGTGGTGGAGAGATAGCCGACCCAGGTGAAACCGCGCGCCAAGTCAGTGGCGAATTTGTTGACCACGGGATCGCCATCCGGGCCGGGCGGCACGGAAGAAAGAACGTGAGTCACATCGGCAGGCAGGTGTTGCAGCGTTTCGAAACTGGCGCGGTTGGTGCCGCTGACTTTCCATTCGCTGCGATCAAGCCGCGCAGTCAAAGCCTGCGCGGTGTAGCCATAGCCGAAACAGAAAAGATGCTTCATGCACTGAGTTCCTGCAGCGCCCAGCTCGCGGCTTCGCGCACCACTTCATCTGCGTCTTCTTTCAGGCGGGTGATCTGCGGCAACAGATTCTGATCGCCGCTGTTGCCCGCTGCGATCACGCAATTGCGGATGAAGCGGTTGCGGCCAATGCGCTTGACGGGAGAGCCGGAGAATTTTCTGCGGAATGCGCCGTCATCGAGCAGCAGGAAATCTGCCAGCGGCGGGGCAATCAAGTCTTCACGCGCGGCGAATTTCATTTCCTGTGCGTCTTTCGCAAATTTGTTCCAGGGGCAGATGGCCAGGCAATCATCGCAGCCATATATGCGGTTGCCCATGGCCTTGCGGAACTCCGCCGGGATGGCGCCCTTGTGCTCGATGGTGAGATAGGAAATGCAGCGGCGCGCATCGATCTGGCGTGTGGCGGTGAAGGCTTGGGTGGGACACACATCGAGGCAGGCGCGGCAGGACCCACAGTGGTCCTGCTCAGATGAGTCATGCGGCAGCTCCGCCTCAGTGAGAATGACGCCGAGGAAAAACCATGAGCCCAGTTCCTTCGAGACCAGATTGGTGTGTTTGCCCTGCCAGCCCAATCCGGACAGTTGCGCCAGTGGCTTTTCCATCAGCGCCGCCGTGTCCACGAAGACTTTCACATCAGTCCTGCTCTCCAGCGCGAACCACGAGGCGAGGCGCTTGAGCTTGCCCTTGATCACATCGTGATAGTCACGGTTCAGGGCATAGGTGGAGATGACACCTTCGGATTTTTTCTCCAGCCTTGCGAAGGCATCAAGCCCCTGCCCGTAATTCATCGCCAGCACGATGGCGCTGCGTGCGCCGGGCCACAATGCATCGGGTGAGGCGCGGCGCGGTGCGGTTTCGGCCAGCCATTCCATGCTGCCGTGACGGCCCTCGCTGACAAAGGCCTGAAGATTGGCGCCGGTGATGGCTGGAAGGTTGGCAGATGTGATGCCGATGCCGTCAAAGCCTTCGGCTTTGGCTTTGTCTCTCAGTGTGGTGGCGAGATCAGAAATCAAGCTCGGCATAATGCGGTGCCGGCGGCATGGCCGCGACTGTGTCGGAAAGCAGCACGCGGAAAGCGGGCCGGGATTTGATGCGCTCATACCAGCTGCGCGCCACCTGGTTCTCGCGCCAGTTGATGTCACCGAGATAATCAATGGCCGAAAGATGCGCGGCCGCGGCGAGATCGGCCAGCGACAGCTCATCGCCCGCCAGCCAAGACCGTTCTTCCGCCAGCAAGGCAAGATAATCGAGATGCGGTTTCAAATTCTGCAGCGCGAGGCGCACGCGCGCCATGTCTGGAGCAGCAGAGCCCGGCATGAAACGCTTCACCACTTTTTCGGTGAGCAGCGGCTCGGTCACTTCGGTATAAAACTTTACGTCGAACCAGGCCACGATGCGGCGTGCTTCAGCACGCGCCCAGGCATTGCCGGGCAACAGGCTTTTTTCCGGATGGCGCTCTTCAAGGAATTCGCCAACCGCTTCGATACCACAAATGGCCTGGCCGGTTTCATCAGCCCAGACCGGCAGCAGGCCTGAAGGATTGAGATCGAGCAGCTGCTGGCTTGGCGCCCAGGGGCGCTCATCGGCAAGCTGCGGCGTCAGGCCTTTTTCAGCCAGCGCCAAGCGCACGCGCCGGCAATAGGGATCAAGAGTAAATTGATAGAGCTTGGACATTGGCGAGACTGATCTTCCATAATTTTAACAATGTGCCGCCATTGCTTCGAAATCGGGCCGGATATAAAGCCCCATGGCTGGCGCGGCAAGCGATTTGCCCTGCCCCCCAATTGAGGCCCCACCATGATGTCGTTGTTGCAAATTGTCGTTCTGGCACTGATCCAAGGCATCACAGAATATCTGCCCATTTCCTCCACCGGACATTTGATCCTGGTGCCCGCCTTCACCGGCTGGCCCGACCAGGGCTTCGTGACTGACATGGTGACCAATCTGGGCACGGTGACGGCCACCATCGTCTATTTCTGGCGCGATGTGGTTTCGATGCTGCAGGGCCTCGTAGACATTGTGAAACGGCGCAGCAGCCATTCGGCGCGGCTGGTCACCAATGTGATCGTGGCCACCATTCCGATCATCATTTTCGGTCTGGTGATCAAGAAGCTGGGGCTGGTCGATCATCTGCGCAGCCCGCTGATTGTGGCGATCAATTCGATTGTGTTCGGCCTGCTGCTCTATGTGGCCGATTCCTACGGCAAGCAGCGCAACACCATTCGCGATCTGAACTGGAAGAATTCGCTGATCATCGGGCTGTTCCAGTGCCTGGCGCTGAACCCCGGCACCAGCCGCTCGGGCATCACAATGACGGGCGGTCGCTTCCTCGGTTTCATGCGTTCGGATGCAGCGCGTTTTTCCTTCCTGATTTCCATTCCGGCCAATCTGGCTGCTTCTGCCAAGGTGCTGGGCGATGCGGTGCAGGCGGGTGAGAGCATCAGTTTCGATCAAATCATCTGCGGCGTGCTGACCTTCTTCATCGGTCTGGGCACGATCCACTTCCTGATGAATTATATCCGCAACCGCAGCCTGCTGCCCTTCGTGATCTACCGGGTGATCCTCGGCAGCGCGATTTTGGGCCTGATCTATTCAGGCATGCCGCTTGGCGTCGTGAAGTGATTATTCCGGCTGAACGTTTGGCGCGGTGAACTGACCCGCCTTGCGGAAGCGGTACAGATAGGACGGCACCAGCGATTCAAGGCTGCGGGCCTGAACGCCCAGCGCCTTCAAGGTGCGGCCTTCCTGCTCAGCTACAGCAGAAACCACATTGTCATGTTTCAGCAGTTCGACCTGATCGCTGGTCAGCGGGGATTTCGGCAAAAGCCCGGTCACAATGGCGAGCAGGCTGGCCACCGGGAACGGAATGGGCAGCAGCAGGCGCTTGCGCATCGTCACATTGAGCACATAGTTCAGCAGCGCCTTGAAGCTTTTCACTTCCGGCCCGCCCAGCTCATAGATCTTGCCTTCGAATTTCGGGTGATCAACCAGAGCCGCCACGGCTGCGGCCACATCGCCTACAAAGACCGGTTGGAATTTGGTGTCGCCGCCGATCATCGGCAGAGCTGGCGAAAAGCGCGCCATCAATGCAAACCGGTTGAAGAACTGGTCTTCCGGGCCGAACACGATAGAAGGCCGGACTATCGATGCATTGGGGAAGGCTGCCTTCACCCGGGCTTCGCCTTCAGCCTTGGAGCGGGCATAGTCGCTCTTGCTTTCCAGATCAGCACCAATCGCTGACAAATGGATCATGATGGGTGCCTTGGCATTGCGGGCGGCCTTGGCCACCGCATCAGCGCCAAAGACATGCACGGCCTCAAAGCTCTGCGCACCGGAGCTTGACAGGATGCCAGTCAGATTGATCACCGCATGGGCGCCATCGCAAACGGCAGCCAAGGACGCGGGATAACGCACATTGACCTGCACTGGCACCACCTGCCCTGGCACCCCGAAAGGCACGACATGAAAGGCCAGATCAGGCCGACGTACGGCAACCCGCACGCGGTAGCCCTTCTTCGCCAGAGCACGCACCACATGGCGGCCGATGAAACCAGAGCCGCCAATCACGGTGACAAGTTTTTCAGAATTCTGCGCGTTCAAAGCCTGGCCCTCAAAATGAAACAAGTCACGTGATTTTAGTGCGATGCGGCCAAAATGCAATTGCTAGCTCGGCCCCGGGCGCATTCGCCGCGACCCTCCTAAACACTTGGTAATATTAGCGTAATTTAATTCTGTAGTCCCACTCTGCGCCACAGTTTCCAATTAACACCTGCTTCAGGGATGGGAGGGTCCATCGCTACAACAGGAGAACACATCATGATGAAAACATTTATCGCTTCCGGTATTGTGCTCGGCGCGCTTGCTGCACCAACCTTTGCCGCCACAACGGCTGCCACATTCTATGTCGCGCAGGATGCCAAGACGCATGCCTGTTCCGTCACCGACAAGAAGCCCGATGGCAAGATGATGATGGATGCTGGCACCAAGACCTATGCATCGCAAGCCAATGCTCAGCAGGCTTTGACCAATCTCAAGGTTTGCGCTGCCTCGGCCATGGCCGCACCTGCCAAGGCGCCTGCAGCTGTTCCTGCCAAGCCAGCTGCGACCACGACTGCTGCTGCCGCTACCGGTTTTTATGTTGGCCAGGATGCCAAGACACATAAATGCGCCGTGTCGAACGAGAAGCCCGATGGCAAGATGATGATGGATGTCGGAACCAAGATGTATGACACGCAAGGCCATGCAAGCGATGCGATGTCCAAGCTCACCGCCTGCAAAGCTTAAATAAACGTTCCGGGACAAGGGCGATACGGGGTGGAGGGCGACATGCCCTCCACCTTTTGCAACTGCGCCACACGTTCGCAACGCTGAGGTTGACAACAAGCCCAACGCCCGCTTAAAGCGCCCCATCCTGAGATGCCCTGATGGCGGAATTGGTAGACGCACTAGTTTCAGGTACTAGCGAGTAACATCGTGGAGGTTCGAGTCCTCTTCAGGGCACCATCCAGCCGCATGAGATTTAAGTCTCTGCCTCTTTCCAGATTTGACAGTCAGAGCGCATTCACCAGAAATGGCCGTGCCGGGGATTCTGCTGCTCACTTCAGCTAAGCCTTTCTGATGATGCGACAATCACACTCGACACCAGGAAATCCTGTCTTTAGGGTGGTGCCATTGCGGTTGGGGAGCCTGGAAGTTGAGCGTTACGTCATCAAAACCATCTTCTCAGCCGCTTGATCTCACCATCCTGATGCCCTGCCTCAACGAGGCCGAAACTATTGGCATATGCATCGAAAAAGCGATGGCCTCACTCGCCAAGAATAAATGGTCCGGTGAAGTGGTGATTGCTGATAATGGCAGCACAGATGGTTCAATCGAAATTGCTCTGCGCTTAGGTGCACGTGTGGTGCATGTGCCCCTCAAGGGTTACGGCGCTGCGCTGGGTCAGGGCATTGCTGCAGCCCGTGGCCGATGGGTGATCATGGGCGACAGTGACGACAGCTACGATTTCGGCGCGCTTGAACCTTTCGTTGAAAGCCTGCGCGCCGGGGCAGACCTGGTGTTGGGCAACCGTTTCAAGGGCGGCATCAAGCCAGGTGCGATGCCCTTCCTGCACCGCTATCTCGGCAATCCGGTGTTGAGCTTCATCGGCCGGCTTTTCTTTTCCATCAAGGCCGGCGATTTTCATTGTGGATTGCGTGGGGTGAACCGGGCGCGGATGCTGGAACTGAAGCTGCAATCCACCGGCATGGAATTTGCCAGCGAAATGGTGGTGCGCGTAGCACTTGCCGGTCTTACCATTGCCGAAGTGCCGACCACACTAGCACCAGATGGCCGCTCGCGCCCGCCACATTTGCGCACCTGGCGCGACGGCTGGCGGCATTTGAAATTCCTGCTGATGTACAGCCCGCGCTGGCTCTATGTGATTCCGGGAATTGCTCTGTTGAGCCTGGGCTTTGTGATCGCCGCATTGCTATTTGGCATGCAGGTCCGTATCGGTTCGATTGCACTGGATTTGAACAGTTTCATGGTGGCCTGCTTTCTCTGCGTGGTTGGGGTGCAATTCCTGGCGACCGGAGCCGTGGCGCGGCAATTTGCAACGCAGGCAGGCTATCTGCCGGTGACCGGTAACCTGATCCGGCTGAACCGTATCTTGACCACCGAACGGCTGTCGCTGATTTCGCTGGTGGTCATTCTCTGCGGGCTTGGGGTTTTCTCCTATGCCATGTGGCTGTGGGCCCGGGTTGATTTCAGCGCACTCACCAATCCCTTTGCGCCGCGTTCAGTCATGGCGGGGCTCACGCTGGTCGTGATCGGGCTACAGCTGTTTTCGCTCGCTTTCCTGAGCGGGATATTGCAAGTGCCACACCAGCAAGCTGCGACGGCGGTTCCCCATGATGACACCGACTAAGAACCTAGTGATCGAGAGTGATTGAGGTTAACTCGCAGTATAATGTGGCCAAGGCAGGCAGCCTGCCAGTGCGCCTGGCCAGCTATCAGCGGCGGCGCATGTATGACGTCTTCTTGGCAGATATGGGCCTTCCTGATGAAAGTGCGACACTGCTGGATGTAGGTGCTACCAGCGATCGCAGCTACGCCACCTCCAATTATGTGGAAGCATGGTATCCGCACAAGCACCGCATCACGGCTTGCGGCGTGGATGACGCGGGCTTTCTCACCGTGCTCTATCCCGGCATGACGTTCAAGCATGCGGATGCCACCAGGCTGCCCTTTGCCGATCAGAGTTTTGACGTGGTTCATTCCTCCGCCGTGCTGGAGCATGTGGGCTCGTTTGAAAACCAGGTGCGGATGATGGCGGAATGTGCGCGAGTCTGCCGACGGGGATTCTTCATCACCACACCCAACCGATGGTTTCCGGTGGAATTCCATACCGTGCTTCCCTTTGTCCACTGGTTGCCCAAACCTGCCTTCCGAAACCTCATGCGCAAAACCGGGCGCGGATTTTTTGCTGAAGAATCAAACCTGAATCTGATGGGTGGTGCAGAGCTGCGGCGTGCCGCCACTTTGGCCGGCATAGAAGGCCAGCTGAATGTGACGCTTTCCAGCGTTTCACTTTTGGGCTGGCCCAGCAATCTTTTGCTGGCAGGCAAGGTCCGCTAGCCACAGTTTGGTCATTCTGGGCTGTTAGCGCGGTTGTGATCACGGCCCTTGCTGATCTGGGGCTGCTTTAGTATGGCTTGCGCAAGAGGTCGTTCAACTCATGCTTATCAAACTCCACCGCGGAGATTTGCCTGCGGATTTCACGCCCGGCAGCTCCATCGCCATTGATACTGAAACACTCGGACTGAAGCCGGCGCGTGATAAGCTTTGCCTGGTTCAGATTTCGGTGGGCGACGGCAGTGCGCATCTGGTGCAGGTTGACCGCACCACCTATGACGCGCCGCGCCTGAAGGCAGTGCTGGTGGATCCTGGCGTCACCAAGATTTTTCATTATGCGCGTTTCGACGTGGCGGTGCTCAAGCAATATCTGGGCGTTGATGTCGGCAGTATCTATTGCACCAAGATCGCCTCGCGCCTGGTGCGTACCTATACTGACCGGCATGGGCTGAAGGATCTGGTAAAGGAGCTTCTGGGCATTGAGCTCGACAAGCAGCAACAGTCTTCGGACTGGGGTGCGCATATGCTATCCGAGCAACAGAAAAAGTATGCGGCGACGGACGTGATTTATCTGCATGAGCTGAAATCGCGGCTGGACCAGATGCTGGAACGCGAAGGGCGCAGCGCTCTCGCCAAATCCTGTTTTGAATTCTTGCCCACGCGGGCGGCGCTGGATCTCTCCGGCTGGGCGGAAGAAGATGTCTTCGCCCACGCCTGACACATTTCACTCCAAGGCCGAACAGGCACGGGCCCGCGCTGCGCGTTCTCGCCTGGTGTTGCGCGGTTCAATCGTGGTGGGCGTTTTGGTGGTTGGCGCCTTTGTGGGCCAAGCCATTTTCATGCGTGCCCCCACCCCACCGCCTGCCCCGGTGCAGGAAGTGGAGAAGGCGCCAGTGATTTCGGGTGGTTTTTCCACCTTCACTGGCATCGACCAGCATTCCAAGCCCTTCTCGGTGAAGGCGCAGGAGGGCATTCAGGACGCCAAATCGGATTCGCTGATGCATCTCAAAACGGTTACGGGGAGCTTCCTGCGCCATGAGGGAGGGGAGGTCCAAGTGACCTCCAACACAGCTGATTATGAACTGAAAACCAAGGATCTGCATGTTGCGGGCGACGTGCGCTTTGAGGAACCGGGGCGCTATGTCGCCTATCTCAAATCTGCCGCAGTCAACCTTGAGAAGCAGCGCATCGTCACCAAAGAACCCGTGCAAGTGCAGACAGCCGGTGCTACGATTTTTGCCGATAGCATGGAAACTTCGGAAGACGGCCAGGTGGTCAAACTTACCGGAAATGTGAAGGCGCATTTCGCTGATGCCGGACCGAGTGAAGAATAGGGAGAAGATGTGATGGCATTGAGAAAGTTGATCCTGATTGGTGTGGCTGCTGGATTTGTATCCTTTGCAGGCATGAAGCTGCCCGCCCATGCGGCCAGCAGCGTGGATGTCGAGGCTGATCAGATGGAAATCATCGATGCCGAGCACAAGACGATCTTCACCGGCAATGTGGTGGCCAAGCGCCCGAGCGATACGATCAAAGCCAGTTCGATGGTGGTGACGTCCAGCGACCAGAAACAGGCCGATGGCACAATGAAAAACCAGACGGATTTCGTCGATGCCAAAGGTGATGTGACGGTTGTTACCAAGAACGCCGTCATCACCGGCGAATGGGCCAAGTTCGACGTGCAGAATGATTCCATGGTGGTGGGTGGCAATGTGAAGCTGGTTCAGGGCACTTCGACGGTGCTGGGCCAGCGTTTGCAGGTTAATACAAAGACCAACCGCCTGCAGATGAGTGGCGGCCGGGTGAGCGGCAGCTTCCTGCCCTGATCGGCACCCATCTGGCTCTCAATCTTTGTCCTGGTTTAAGCAATTTTAATCAAAAGAGGCGTTAATGGGCATGCTGAAGGAGGATCGGGTTTTGCGTCCAGCTCCCATGGCACCCCGCGGGCGTGCCGGCGGAAGGACAGTGCAAAAACCGGTGACCACCGGGCTGGCCGCCATGTCGCTCGCAAAGAGCTATAAGCAGCGGCCCGTTGTGAGAGGGGTTTCCCTCTCGGTTCAGCGCGGTGAGGCTGTGGGTCTGCTTGGACCCAACGGTGCCGGCAAGACCACCCTGTTCTATATGATCACAGGGCTGATTGCCGCCGACACGGGTACGGTTTCACTGGATGGTGCTGATATTACCAATCTGCCCATGTATCAGCGGGCCAGGCTGGGAATAGGTTATCTGCCCCAGGAAAGCAGTGTTTTCCGCGGGCTGACAGTTGAACAGAATTTGCGTGCGGTTCTAGAGCTCCATGAGCCCGACAGAGCCAAGCGCGACAGTAAGTTGCGTGAGTTGTATGATGAGTTCTCAATTGCCCATATCAGGCATTCGCCGTCTGTGGCGCTCTCTGGCGGAGAGCGTCGGCGGGTGGAAATCGCCAGAGCCCTTGCCGCAGATCCCGAGTTCATCCTCCTCGACGAACCTTTCGCCGGGATTGATCCCATTGCGATCGGTGATATTCGCAAGCTGGTGCGACAGCTTACCGCTCGGGGACTCGGGGTGCTTATTACGGATCACAACGTCCGTGAAACCCTCGAAATTATCGATCGTGGCCTCATCGTCCATGAGGGCAACATCCTAACTGAGGGCACGCCGCAGGACATCGTGAACAATGCCGATGTCCGGCGCTATTACCTCGGTGAAAATTTCCACATTTAAGAAGGCGCATCTTTGCGCTCGCGAGTCTGCAACTTGCTCGCCCGATGCATATTTGAAGAAGACGCATCTTTGCGCTCGCAAGTCTGCAACTTGCTCGCCCGATGCGCTATGAAACCATTATTTCACTAAGGTTGCAGGTGCGGCGCTGTGTTAATGCGCCCATCAGTCCTTTTGGGCTAGAACTTGCATCATGGCTTTAATGCAAAAACTTGCCCTGAAACAGGGGCAATCGCTGGTGATGACGCCGCAACTGCAGCAGGCGATCAAGCTGTTGCAGATGAGCAATGTCGAAATCCAGGCCTTTGTGGACCAGGAGCTGGAGCGCAACCCGCTTCTCGAGCGCCCTGACGCGCCACAAGAAACTGCAGCCAAGCCCGAAGCTTCTGATGATGTGCCGGATGCCCCCTTCTCCGCCGGAGATGCACGCGGTGCTGATGGCGATGGTGCTGTATCAGCCTCCGATGGTGTCACACTCGCGCAGGCTGGCCCCAGCCTTGATCCCGGCTGGCAGAGCATTCGCGGCCAGGGCACCATGTCGCTCGATGGCGAGGCTTCGGATTTTGCCGCCAGTGTCTCTCGCGAAGATACACTGAGTGAACATCTGACCAAGCAGCTCAATCTGCATTTCCGTGAGCCGCAGGATCTTCTGATCGGGCAATATATTATCGGCGGCGTGAATGAGCAGGGCTATTTGACCCTAGATGTGGCGGCGATTGCCGAAGCCATGGGCACCGATGAGGCCCAGGTGAACCGCGTGCTGGGTGTGCTGAAAACTTTTGACCCTGCCGGGGTGTTTGCCAGCGACCTCAAAGAGTGCCTGGCCCTTCAGTTGCGCGAGCGCGACCATTTCGACCCGGCTATGGAAATTCTGGTGGAGAACCTGCCGCTGGTCGCCAGGCGCGACTATCCGGCTTTGAAGGCGCTGTGCGGCGTTTCGCTGGATGATTTGCATGACATGATTGCCGAGTTGCGCCAGCTCAACCCGAAGCCCGGCCACGCCTTTGGCTCAGAGCCGGTGATGCCCGTAATGCCGGATGTGAATGTGCGTGCTGCACCCGATGGATCGTGGATCGTGGAACTCAATTCCGAAACGCTGCCGCGCGTGCTGATCAACAACCAATATGCGGCGCACGTGTCAGGCGGGGCATCGCGTGCAGAAGATAAGCAGTTTCTTTCCGAGGCGCATGCCAATGCATCCTGGCTGGTGAAGAGTCTCGATCAACGGGCGCGCACCATCCTGAAAGTTGCGCAAGAGATCGTGAAGCAGCAGGATGCGTTCCTGGTGCTCGGCATTGCACATTTGCGGCCCATCACCTTGCGCATGGTGGCGGAAGCCATCGAAATGCATGAATCAACCGTGAGCCGCGTCACCTCGAACAAGTATATGGCGACGCCGCGTGGCACTTTTGAGCTAAAATATTTTTTCACCAATGCCATCGCCTCGGCGGAAGCCTCGGGAGAAACGCATTCCTCCGAGTCGGTGCGGCACCGGATCAAGGAGTTGATCGCGGTCGAGTCGGCTGAGAAAATTCTTTCGGATGATGATCTTGTGGACATCCTGAAGACCGAAAGCATCGACATTGCCCGGCGCACCGTGGCCAAATACCGAGAATCTCTCAATATTTTATCTTCTGTACAACGCAGGAGAGAGGCCCGCGCGAAGCGCTGATTAAGGTTGACTTGGGCCAGCACCCAACCTATGCCCCGCCAAATTCGAGGCCGGGAATGGGAGCCCTGCCTTAAACGACCAATCAATTTGGCTCCAATATTGTTGCTGCGTGGCTGTTGACGAAACCGCTGCAAAGGACCATTTGTGAAGTCACCGGACATCAGCAAGGATTAGGCCCATGCAGATCAAAATTACCGGCAAGCACATCGATGTCGGCGACGGTCTCCGTCAACACATCGAGGAGCGCCTGCAAAGTTTCCGGGAACGTTTTTTCGAAGGATCCGTACATGGCAATGTGACTGTTGAAAAACAGCGCGGACGCTTCCTGTCGGATTGCAGCCTGCATCTGGCCACCGGCCTGCATCTGCAGGCGCATTCGGAAAACGCCGACCCGATGGCGTGTGTTGATCTCTCGCTCAATCATCTCGAAAAGCAGCTTAAGAAATACAAGCAGCGCCTGAAGGACCATCACCGCCATCCGCGCCCGGCCCAGGAGCTGAGCGAAGCGATGTCCTATGTCATCGAGCATGAAGACCACGAGGAAGAAGCACCAGGTGGTGCCAGTCCGCCGGTCATCGCTGAAAATGCGGCCATCATCCCTCAGCTTTCGGTGGGTGAGGCTGTTATGCAGCTCGATATTTCGACGACGCCGTTCGTCGTGTTCCACAACACGAAGGAAGGCCGCCTGAACGTGGTGTATCGCCGCCCCGATGGCAATATCGGATGGCTTGATCCCCGCCAGCCGGTGCGCGCGTAAGGACGAGATGATGAAGATTGGGGACTTTATCGATTCGCGTGCCGTTATTCCTTTGCTCAAGGCCACGACCAAGAAACAAGCACTGCAGGACATTGCCCAGCAACTGGCTGCGATCATTGCCATTGACCAAAGGGTGATCTTTGAAACGCTGCTGACGCGTGAAAAGCTGGGCTCGACCGGGTTGGGCCAAGGCATCGCCATTCCACATGGCCGCCTTCCGGGCCTTACCCAAGTGACCGGGCTTTTTGCCAAGCTGGAAAAGCCGATTGATTATGATGCGGTGGACGGCAAGCCTGTCGATCTGATTTTCGCTTTGCTGTCTCCGGATCATGCTGGTGCAGATCATCTCACGGCGCTGGCCAAGATTTCCCGCGTGATGCGGGCACCTGCCGCTGTCTCGAAGCTCCGCGCCACCAACACGACGGAAGGCCTCTATGCGGTGCTGACCGAGCCTGTTGCCGCACCGGCAACGCCGGCGAGCGCTGCTTAAGAAGACAGCTTACTGGCTGGCCCAGATGATGCGGGCCATCCAATCAATATCCTTCATATCGAAGACCTTGGTTTCATGGCTGGTATTGAATGAGGCCAGTTCAAGCGTGCGCGCGGTCTGGCGCTGCATGACCTTGGCCATCACCTGCCCGTCATTGGTGCGCACCACGACGCGGTCACCCTTGCGGATGGTGGCAGAGGGCGAGACGACGATAATGTCACCCTCGCGGTAAACTGGCACCATCGAGTCACCGGTGATTTCCAGTGCATAGGCCGAAGGATCGGTGACGCCAGGCACATCAATCTCTTCCCAGCCAGTACCAGCCGGAAAACCGGAATCATCGAAGAACCCACCCTTGCCCGCCTTGGCAATGCCGAGCAGCGGAATTTGCTTCAGGCGTGGCGGCGCACCCTTGCGTCCGCTGAGGAGATCCATGAATTCCTCAACCGAAGCGCCCGAGGCACCCAGCACCAGTGAAATCGATTCCATCGTGGGCCAGCGCGGACGGCCATCCGGGCTGGCACGCTTTGAAGGATTGAAAGAGGTGGGATCAAGGCCGGCTTTCTTGGCGAGGCCAGAGGCCGAAAAACCGTAGCGTTCCGCAATCGTGTCAATTGCGCTCCAGACCTGCTTTTGTGTAAACATGGATGCCGCCTCTATAGAAATAATGCCCGCCTATAGGAACGTTTACCTCTCCTTGGCTGAAATAATCAAGCACTTTTTCTTCTCTGAAAAACGCGGCGCAAGGATTTGATGTGGCAAAAATTTTCAAGATCATCGACAAAGCTGCGTATGAATTGGCCTCGCAAAAAGGCCGGTTTGAAGGTGCCGAGATTGACCTGAAGGACGGCTACATCCACTTCTCCAGCGGCACGCAGATGCAGGAGACCGCGCGGCGGCATTTTGCTGGACGCGCCAACCTGATGCTACTGGCGGTGGATGCAGAGGCTTTGGGGGAAGCGCTGAAATGGGAAGCCTCGCGCGGCGGGCAATTGTTCCCGCATCTCTATGGCGTGCTGGAAATGCGCCATGTGGTATGGGCCAAGCCCTTGCCGTGGAATGGCGCGGAACATGATTTTCCGGCGGAAGCATTTGCATGAGCCTGGCCTTCGCCCTCAGCAAGCCCTTCCTGCATGCGATGGATGCGGAAAGCTCACACCGTGCGACCATCGCGCTGTTGAAATGCGCACCGAAGCTGGGCGCGCCGCTCACGTCGGCGAAGTTGAAGCGCAAAGTTTTGGGGCTCGATTTTCCAAATCCGGTGGGCTTGGCACCGGGTTTTGACAAGAATGCTGAAGTGCCGGATGCAATGCTGGCGCAGGGTTTTGGTTTTGTGGAAATTGGCACGGTCACCCCTCTGCCGCAGGCCGGCAATACAAAGCCCCGCCTATTCCGGCTGAGCGAGGATATGGCGGTGATCAACCGCATGGGCTTCAACAATGAGGGCCATGACGTTGTGTTGCAGCGATTGGTGGCGCGGCGCGCCCGAGGCGGCATTGTCGGCGTGAATATCGGGGCCAACAAAGACGCCAGCGACCGCATCGCTGATTATGTGACCGGCATGAAAGTGTTCGAAAATGTTGCGAGCTACATCACCATCAACATCTCATCGCCCAATACGCCGGGCCTGCGCAATTTGCAGGGCAAGGCTGATCTGCAGCGCCTGCTGGAGCGGGTGAATGCCGCCCGCAAGACGTCCAAGCCCGTGTTGCTGAAAATTGCACCCGATCTGGCGGAGGCTGATCTGGCTGATATTGCCAGCGTGGTACAAGGCGGTGCAGTGGATGGCGTGATCATTTCCAACACCACGCTGTCACGGCTGGGCCTGCGCTCGCCTCACGCAGGCGAACAGGGCGGGCTTTCGGGTGCGCCGCTGTTTGATCTTTCCACCCAATGCCTGGCCAGTTTTCACCGGCTGACTGAAGGCAAAATTCCGTTGATCGGCGTGGGCGGGATTACCAGTGCGGAAACGGCTCTCGCCAAATTTCGTGCCGGGGCCAGCTTGGTGCAGATCTATTCCGGCTTGGTGTTCAAGGGACCTGCACTCGTGCGCGAGATTTGCGCTGCGCTTTAGAACGGACTGACGGGCAGATAGGAACTCAAGATTTTCGAGGTTGTGCCCTTGTCCTGCAACTGGTCCAATGCGTGATCGAAGGCATCGCGCAGCTCGGAATCCTCGGTGCGCGTGAGCATCACCATGCCATGGGTGAAGGTGGATTTGTCGACGAAGGACTGGCCTAAAGGCGCGCAGCATTCACGCGCATCCGATCCCTTCAACCAGAACGAGGCCTGCAACGAGTCGGCAAAGGCCACATCCAGCCCGCCGGTGCGCAGGGCTTCAAACAGCGCATCTGTTGCCGTGAAGGGAACCAGGTTTGAACGGTCATAATGCGTCTTCAGGAACAGTTCCTGCTGGCTGCCCTTGATGAAACCCAGTCTCCTCCCGGTGAGCGACTTTTCATCTGGTCCCGTCAGGTTGGTGCCGTTGCGCACCAGGAATTGCGAGAAGGAATAATAATACGGCCGCGTAGCGCTGAACGACGCCATGGTCTGCGCATTGGCCAGCGGACCGGCAATCACCGCATTGCCCTGCTTTCCTTTCAAGGCGTCAAGCAAGCCAGCAAAGGGCAGCGTTTTCACCTGGCATTGAATCTTCAATTCGGCGCAGGCGGCGACGGCGAGTTCCACTGAAATGCCATTCAAATGTCCGTCCGCCGCCTTGAAGCTGAAGGGGGCAAAATCCTCGTCGGTCAAAAGCACCAGAGTCTTCGGGAGAACGGCCTGCGGGGCGGGTGCGGAGCGGTCAATATGACGGAACAGCGGGAACTGGAGCGCCTCGGCTGCGGCTGCGACGCCAGGGGTCGCAACAATCCAAAGTAGCATTGCTGCAACGAAATACAGCCTTCGGCTTATGGCCCCTGTAATTTGAATCGCGCTTTGATTGCAACCAGGGGACGCGGTAGAAACCCGTTTGTTTGGCATGGGCGTAGAATACCTCGAAGTTTGGAAAAGCAAAGCGGGCATTGGCCATATATCGCCTGCTCCCTGGCAAGTCTTGCCTGAAGTTTTACCAAACGTGCCGACAGAGACTTTGGAAGGCATTATTCCGCAACTCAGCGGTGCTCAGATTGCCCGCATGCTGCGCGACCGTCTGGTACCGTTGGCAGATGGCAGCTTTGCCGATGCGGCGCCTTGGATGAGACGCATCACCTCAGACCCGCGGCGCCGCATCGCGGCGCAAGTTTCGGCCGACCAGTTTCATAATGCCGTGTTTCATCAACTCGGCAAAAAACTGATGCAGGTCTCGGTCAACCGTTTACGGCGACAGGCACCCATCTTTTCTGCCCAAGCGCGCGTGCCCCGCATGCAGGCTTTTCTCATCCTGCTGGGTGTTGCCGCCGTGGTGGCGCCCTTTATTTTTGCACCATTGCAAACAGCCTTAAACGGGCTGTGCGAATTCTTCAGTCTGGTTTTCTTCGCTACGCTCTGGATCAGGTTCCTGGCGCTGGTGACCAAAAAGAAGCGGACACGCGCTGCGCCCCAACTGCACGATGGATTGCTGCCGGTCTATACAGTGCTGGTGCCGCTCTACCGTGAGGCTGGGATGCTTGCGCAATTGGTGCGCGCCATGAATGAATTGGACTACCCACACGAAAAACTCGACGTTAAATTGCTGCTTGAAGAAGGCGACTTGCCCACGCTGACGGCTGTCCAGCGGATGGTGTTGCCGCCCTTCATCGAAGTGCTAATCGCGCCGAAAGGCAAGCCCCAGACCAAGCCACGTGCTTTGAATTACGGTCTGCAATTTGCGCGTGGCGCTCTCCTCACCATTTTCGATGCCGAGGATATTCCTGATCCCATGCAATTGCGCCGCGCCGCATCGGCTTTTGCCGAGCTGCCAGAACGCGTCGCCTGCCTGCAAGCCGAGCTGGCATTCCATAATGCCGATGAAAACTGGTTGGCCCG
>NZ_WAHS01000002.1:900000-1007280 GCF_015714715.1 Aestuariivirga litoralis
TGACCCCTTCAAACGCCCGCGCGCCGTCGAAAATGGTGGAGCCGAGCCAGGCCGCATGGCTGCGCACGCCGAGGATTTTCACATTGCCCTCCTGCCACTGGCCCTCGAAATAGGTCCAAGTCTTGGTGATGGCAGAGGCGTGATGTCCGTGGCTCATGATTTTGTCCTGTGCGAATGCTGCGCTAGCTTTGTCACGAATCAATTCCGAAAAGAACCCACGATGCTGCTGGACTGCCATGCCTCTTGATCCCCGCGCCGCCCGCTTTCTGGAGATGATGGCGGTCGGCCGCGTGAAATCGCAGACCCGCGACATTGCTGATCGCCGCCTGGGCCTGCAGAAGCTCATGGCCTTCGCCAAGGCCGACCATATGTCGCCGCCGGGCACAGATTTGACTTTGAATGACTCCATCCCGGCGCGTCTCTACGTGCCGGAAGGTGCGGAGAATCAAATCACGCCCGGCATCATCTTCTTCCACGGCGGCGGACTGGTTGCGGGCTCTATTGATACCCATGACGTCATCGCCCGCGCGCTTTGTGCCTCTAGCAGCTGCCGGTTGATCTCAGTCGGCTATCGCTTGGCACCCGAGCATCCTTTTCCCGCTGCCCTTGACGATGCGATCGCCGCAGGCGGAGCAATTTGCACCAAAGCCGGAAATATTAATATCGATCCGAAACGAATAGCGTTGGTCGGTGAATCCGGGGGCGGTGCGCTGGCTTTGCTCAACGCCCATGAGCTGAAAGAGTTCACCTTTGCGCTGCTTTTTCTGATCTGTCCGGTGCTCGATTTCGCATCCGAATCAGATTCCAGGAGAGAATTTGCCGAGGGATATCTGATTGATAGGGTGGTGATCGAGGGCGATCTGGCGGATGTGCTGCAGGGCAGGGCTGAACGCACCGACCCTCGCGTGTCGCCGCTTCATTTAACCGGGCTGGAAAGGTTGCCGCCCACCATCATCCACACTGCGGAATACGATCCATTGCGCGATGAGGGTAATAGTCTCGCATCGAAACTATCAAACGCTGCTGTGAGGGTGACGCTCCATCAGCATGCAGGAATGCTGCATAATTTCCACGCGCTGGGCGGCATCATTCCACAGGGTCGCGAAGCCCTGCAGGCGATGGGTGAGGAAATCGGGAAAGCCTTGCGCGCCTAAAGCTGCGCGGAACCGGCCATAATGGCATCGAAGCGATCCGGCGTGAGCGGCACATAGCTTTTGGCCGCGTTGTCGATAATCAGCACCGGGTCATTATCCTCTGATGGCGCAAAGCCTTCTTTCGCCAGATCGGTCTTCTTCTGCTTGAACGTCTCAGTCAATTCCATGCCCGAGCGCAGGCGCAGGAACAGCGGACGCGCATAGACGGGCAGCGCCGCAGCTAGAGATTTGTAAACCAGATTCGGATCGAAACCAGGCTCGCGCACAATGGCCGCCATGCCGGCTTTTCCGTCTGAACCGGGAATGGCAACGCCATATACATTCACATCCGCCACGCCGTTGATGGCTGCGATAGCAGCGGCGACTTCCGCAGTGGCGACATTCTCGCCTTTCCAACGAAATGTATCGCCGATCCGGTCGACGAAATAATAGAAGCCCTTGTCATCCAGCCGCATCAGGTCGCCGGTGCGGAACCAGGCATCGCCCTGCTCCAGCACGTCACGCAGAACCTTGCGCTCGGTTTCGCCTTCATCGGTATAGCCTTCAAAGCGCCCGCCGCCGGGGCCGGAAATGCGGCCCAGGGCCTCGCCGGGTTCGCCGCGCTCGGCAGCGATGCACAGCCCATCGGGCCCGCGCAAAGGCTTGCCGGTTTCAGTATCGAATTTCACAATCGCCGCCGGGAAGCGGTGCGAGATGAAAGGCGGGATGCGCCCGATCGAACCCGGCTTGCCTTCAACATTGAACAGCGAAAAATTGCCTTCGGTAGCGGCATAAAATTCCAGGATTTGCGGAATGTTGAAGCGGCTCTGGAACGCTTCCCACACGTCGCCGCGCAACCCATTGCCGCAAGCCAGCCGCAGCCGGTGGTTCTGCGATTCTTCCGAGGCAGCCGCCTTTAGCAGATACCGGCAAAGCTCGCCGATATACTGGAACATGGTGCAGTCCCATTTCACGATATCGGCCCAGAAGCGCCGCGCCGAGAATTTCTCGGCCAGATAGACCGACCCGCCCGAAACCATCATGCTGGCAATGGCGACAACGCCGCCCACACTGTGATGGATGGGCAGGCAATTATACAGGCGGTCGGCGGGCGAAGCTGCCATTAGCCCGGCAAACCAGTGGCCCCAGCTCATCACCCGGTGATGGCTCACATAGGCCGCCTTGGGCAGGCCGGTGGTGCCGGATGTGTAGATCAGCAAGGCGCGGTCGCGGATGGTGACGGAAGGCCGCTGCGACGCGTTCAGCCTTTCGCCGGGAAAGGCCCGCAGCGCAGCTTCAAGTTCGTCTTCAAGAATCCAGAGCCTCGCAGCGGGCGCGACTTCGCGCACGGCATCCGCCAATGCGGTAGCCACAATCACATGCGAAGCCTTCGCCACGTTCAGCGCATGCGCCAGCGATGGCCCGTGAAGTTGCGTGTTGACCAAGGCCACGATTCCGCCAACGGCAGTGATGCCGGTCCATGCGGCAATGTAATCCGGGCAGGTGGGCACAATCAGCGCCACGCAATCGCCGGGCTTCACATTCTGCGCCAGCGCCCAGCGGGCATATTGATTCACTTTGGCCGAAAGCGCGCCATAAGTGAGCGTTGCGGCTGACGAAAGCAAAGCCGGTGCCTGCGGTTGCTTCTCCGCCCAATCGGCAATCACATCAGCAAACAGCCGGTTCGGCTGCGGCTCGATCCGCGCCGTCAATTCCATCGCCTTCAGCCACAGCCGCGAAGGCGGCAGCGGCTTGGGCGGAATGATTTCGAGAGCGGCAACAGACATGGCCGGGATTCTAACCCGGCAGATTCAATTCGATGAAAGTTTTAGCGGGAAAAGTAAATGAGACCTTAATTCCATTAATCCATCATCCCCGCGAAGGCGGGGACCCCGCTCCTGCTCGCGCGTTCGATCTAAGAAAGCGGGGCCCCGGCCTTCGCCGGGGTAACGGTGAAGGGTAAACCTATAACCTCACCACTTCCCCCGTCCGCACACTCTCATCCGCCGCCAGCACAATCTGCAGTGAGCGGATGGCGTCTTCCACATGCGCATCCAGATCACGGTCATTCACAATCGCATCAAGAAACAGCGCCTGTTCCCGGTTGCACAATTCCTGGTGCCCCGGCTCATCGGCCATCGAGATGATCTCATCCTTATTGGCAAACGTGCCCTCTGCCGTCAGCGCCCCGTGATGCAAACGCAGCGCACTCGTCTTGGTATGCGCATCCACATCCGCTGAATCGGTCTTGCCTTCATCCATCGCGATGGAAACCGAGCCCTTGGGCCCGATCATGTCTTTCACAAAGAAGGCCGTCTCGCTCATCATCGGCCCCCAGCCCGCTTCATACCAGCCCACCGAGCCATCATCGAAGCGCACGTGCAGGTGCCCGTAATTATACATGCCGTCCTTGATCTCCGGCGTTAGTTTCACGCCCACCGCATGAACCAGAACCGGCTTCGCCCGCGTCACCTGGCACATCACATCGACATAATGCACGCCACAATCCACCAGCGGGCTGATCGACGCCATGAGATGCTTGTGCACTTCCCATTGCGAACCGGAAGATTGTTGGTTCAGGTTCATTCGCATCACCAGCGGCTTGCCCAGTGTCTGCCCGATTTCGACGAATTTCACCCAGCTCGGATGCACCCGCAGAATATAGCCGATCACCAGCTTGCGCTTCTTCGCCTTGGCCATAGCCGCAATGGCGCGCGCTTCTGCAACGGAATCCGCCAGCGGCTTTTCAATAAAGATGTGGCACCCCGCCTCCAAAGCCATGCGGGCATATTGCGCGTGGGTGTCGGGCCATGTGTTGATCGACACAGCATCAGGCTTCACCGCCTTCAACGCCTCGGCATAGTCGGAGAACTTGGCAACATCCGGAAATTCCTTGGCCAGGTCATCGCGCTTATCGATGCCGCGGCTACAGAGTCCGGCCAGTTCGAATCCCGCATTGGCCGCATAGGCCCGCGCATGACTCACCCCCATGCCGCCCACGCCGACGACGAGAACCCGGATCTTGCTCATTGCCCATTCACCCATGTTTGCTTCACGTGCAGTGTTTCATCCAGCGCCACCAGATTGGCGGCAAAGCCCGCAGCGATCTGCCCCATCTCGCGATCAAGGCCCAGAAACGCAGCCGGGTTGCGCGATGCCATCCGCAGCACATCTTCCAGCGGCCATTGCAGGCGCTCCACGCAGAAGCGCACCGCCTCATCCATCGTCAGGTTCGATCCCGCCAGCGTGCCATCGGCCAGTTCCAGCCTGCCATTGCGCACCTCAACCTTGCGGCCCTGCAGATCGAAATGATCAGGCCCGCCCGCCGCCGGCAGCATGGCATCGGTCACCAAAATCATCTTGTCATGCGGCTTCAGCGCATAAGCCAGCTTCAACACCTGTTCATGCACATGAAAGCCATCGGTGATCAGGCCGACATAGGATGAAGCATCCATCAGCGCGGTGCCCGCCATGCCGGGCTCGCGCGGTGAAACCTGGCTCATCGCGTTGAACAGATGCGTGAAGCAGTTGGCACCCGCCGCGAGTGCGGCGCGAATGTCGGGCTGCTGTGCTTCGGCATGGCCCAGCGACACATGAAGCCCGGCCTGATGCAGCTTGCGGATCTGTTCGGGCGAAACCTTGTTGGGCGCCACGGTCAGCAGCACCTCCCTGTAATCCAGCCCGCACAGCCAGTCTTCATCCGCCTGCGTCATCGCGCGGATCAAGGCTGGGTCATGGGCACCCTTGCGCGCCGGATCGAGAAACGGCCCTTCAATGTGAATGCCCAGAACCTCAGGCGTGTCGGCCATCGCCTCGCGCACGCCCTGTGCCGCGCGCTTCTGGATGTCCGGCGTGTCGGTGATCACCGTGGGCAGCATGCCGGTGGTGCCAAAGCGCCGATGCGCTCGCGCCATCTGCCGCACGCCATCCGCATTCGGTGTGTCATTGAGATTCACCCCGCCACCGCCATTCACCTGAATGTCGATGAAGCCGGGCGCGAGGAGGCAAGAGCCGAGATCCAGCGTGATGGAATCCAGCGGTGCGGATTTTACCGGCAACACATCCACGATCTGCTTGCCATCCAGCAGCACGCCATGGCCTTCCAGCATCTTTGCGCCGGTGAAAATCCGCTTGGCCTTCAGGAAGGTTGCCATCACACGGTCTCGGTCACTTTGGAAAGTTGCTTCGGATGATCGGGGTTGCGGCCCAGCTTCTGTGCCAGCGCCTCGACATTGAGATAGGCCGATTGCACCATCGAGATCGGATCAAGCATTGCATGACCAGCACCCACGAATTCCATGCCCCCATCTTCCACCGCATGCACCTCGGCCCCGATGGAACGGATGCGCGCCAGCACATCATGCGCGGCAGACCGCGAGGCATCATTGGGTGAAAAGGCCAGAACCGGAAAGCCCGGCCGTACCAGTTCCAGCGGCCCATGCATCACTTCGGCAAAGGAAAGCGCTTCAGCATGCAGCCCACAGGTCTCTTTCATTTTCAAAGCGCATTCATTGGCAATCGCCAGCCCCGGCCCGCGCCCCAGTACGTAAAGCGATTGCGCCTTGGCCGCACCCGTAACGAAGGAAGGCCACTGAATCTTCGCTGCTTCTTCCAGCCTGGCAGGCAAATTTTCCAGTGCGTCCAGCAGCGCCTTGTCATCGGCCCAGTGCCCGGCAATCGCAGCCCCCGCTACCAGCGAGGCGATAAAGCTCTTCGTCGCCGCCACGCTCTTCTCCGGCCCCGCACTGAGCGGCAGGAAAAAGTCGGCGCCCTTTTGCGCGGGCGAATCCGGCTGGTTCACCAGCGCGATGGTCAGCGCGCCCGCTTTGCGCGCGGCTTCCTGCAGCGCCAGAATATCGGGGCTCTGGCCGGACTGTGAAATCGTCACGCACACCGCATTGTTGAGCTTCAGCTTGGAATGCCAGACGGAAGCTACAGAAGCGCCTACCGACGCACAAGGCACGCCCAGCAGAATCTCCACCAGGTATTTGAAATAGGTGGCGGCATGATCCGAGCTGCCGCGCGCTGCGGTGAGGATTACAGACGGCGGATGGGTCCTCAACCGCGCGCCCAATTCACTCAGCGCCCCTCTGTTCTGCGCCAGAAAACGCGCCACCACTTGCGGGGCTTCCTGCGCTTCTTTTTTCATCAGGCTCATTGCGGTTGATCCTGCACCAAGGTCAGCTCCGCCACGAAATCATAGAGATCGCCGCGATAGTATGAGGTGGTGAATTCCACCACGCGCCCATCAGCGAGGTATGAAATGCGCTCCATCCGCAAAGCCGGGCTGGCCGTGGCCACGCCAAGCAGCAGCGCTTCTTCCTCATCCAGCGCCACCGCATGCAAGCGTTGCAGCGCGCGCACCGGGCGGAATCCGCCCGCATCAAGTGCAGCATAGAGCGAGCCATGCACCGCCGAAGCATCGGGCAGGAAGCGTTCTGGAAACACCGCATGCTCCAGCGCCATCGGCACATCATTGGCAAAGCGCAACCGCTTCCACCGCGACACGCGTTCGGTGGGCGAGAGTGAAAGCTTCAACGCTTCTTCCGGCGTGGCGATGGCAGATTGCTGCGAGAGTACTTCCGAGCGCGTCGAAAGCCCGCGCAAGGTCATGTCTTGCGTAAAGGAAGTCAGTCGCGACAATGGCTGTTCGAGCCTAATCTCTTGCCCACCCACATAAGTACCAGATCCACGCTTCTGGGTAATTGAACCTTCGCGCACCAATTCGCTGAACGCCTTGCGCACCGTCACACGCGACACATGCAGCAGCTCCGCCACGTCACGCTCCGATGGCATGGCATCGCCCTCGCGCAAATCTCCGGCTGACTTTGCATCCTGCACGATCTTCTTGATGCGCATGTAAAGCGGCGCGTCATCAGCTGCCGTCAAATCTACCTTGGAGAAAACCCGCTGGCCGGGCGTGCTCATGCTTGCGCCCTCCGCGCCATCAATATGGCCCCATCCAGCGCATCCGATTTCGGCGGCACCAGCACGGCGCGAATGTCTTGCGACAGATAAGGCTCATAGGAAGGTGCGAGCCCGCCCATCAGGCTGAGCTGTTTTGCCCCGCGTGAAAGCAAGGTCTTGCCGAGATCAGAAATATGACCCGAACCGGCAACCACGATCTCCTTGGCATGCGGGTCTCCCGCATCCGCCGCCGCAAAGGCTTCGCGCGCCAGAGATGCAAAGTCGCGCGGCACGGCGGAGACCGACCATTGCGTCAGGTCAATCCGGTTATCGCCCGCCTGCGTCATCACTTTCTCGATGAAAGGCGACGATGGCATCATCTTGTCGATCACCAGTGCGGCGCGCTGCGCGGCCTGCAGCCCGATCCAGCCACCCGAACCCAGATCACCCAGTGTAAAACCCCAACCGCCCACCATGTGGCGCTGGCCACCTACCATGCCGATGCCGATCGAACCGGTACCCATGATGAGGATGCCGCCATCTTCGCCCTGGAAGGCGCCCATGCACGCGGCCACACCATCATTCTCAACGACCACGGACGCAAAAGGCAGGCTTTCACGCAGCAGCCGCGCGCCATCGACCGAGCTTGATACGCCCGCCAATCCCAGACCGGCATGCAATTGATCGACAGGTATGCCGATACGATTTGCCGCCGTTTGCGCGGTGGAAATCACCATCGCCACGCCGCCTTCAAAATCCTGATAAACGTTGGAAGGGCCACCCTGCGCTTCGCTCAAAAGCGCTCCCGAAACGTCCCTGATCCGCACCCGGCAGCGACTGCCGCCGCCATCAACGCCAAGGAAATAAGGGCCGGAATGTTGCATAAAGTGGTAATACCAAAAGAATACCAGTCTGTAAACCGATTATTTACCATAAATAAACGACGTAAAATCAATGATATAAATATGGTTAAGAAAATGTTGTAGACAACTGGTAGCATTGTGGTATTGCTGTGGCATGAACAAGGCCGTCCGCCAGACCGAGATCATTTCGCACCTTTCCGCGAGCATCGACACTTGGTCAGACAGCGAAATCCTAGCCAGAATGCTAGATGGCCAGAGGTTGGCCGTAGCTTGTGTCGAAGCGGCCCTACCCGCCATTGCAGAAGCCGCCGAAGCCATCGCCCAGCGAATTCGCAACGGCGGAAAACTCTATTACGCCGGTGCCGGTTCCTCGATCCGTATCGGCGTACAGGACGGTACGGAACTGCCCGCCACTTACGGCATCGACGAGGGCCAACTCGGCTATCTCATCGCCGGCGGCAAAGAAGCCATGTTCGATACCTTGGCCGACAAGGAAGATTCGATCGAAGACGGTCGTGCGGCGGGCGCGATCTGCACACAACGCGATGCCCTCATCGCCATCGCCGCGTCGGGCCGTACGCCTTTCACGCTGGCTGCACTCGAAGAAGCCAAAGCCAACGGCGCTTTTACCATTGCCGTCATCAACGCTACAGATTCAGCCCTTGGCCAAAAGGCTGATGTCGAGGTGCTGCTCAATTCGGGCGCAGAAGTGATTGCAGGGTCCACCCGCATGGCGGCAGGCACCGCGCAGAAAGCCGCCCTCAATTTCATTTCCTCACTCGTGGGCATCAAGCTTGGCGCCGTGCATGACGGCATGATGGTGGCCATGATGCTCGGCAATGAAAAGCTGAAGGACCGCGCCGCCCGCATCGTCGATCAGATCACCGGCTCCGGCCTCAACGCCGCCCGCGAGGCCCTGGCCAAGACTGACCAGATCAAGCCAGCAGTTCTGCTTTGCGCCGGTGCATCCTCAGCGGCAGAAGCAACAAAACTCTTGAACAGCAATGACGGAAATCTGCGCCGCGCTCTGGCGCAGCTCAGCCAAACGACCAAAACCAAACTTCAACACTGATAGGGAGAAAATACATGTTGAAATCCGTAACCAAAATTGCAGCCCTCGCGGCCCTTGGCGTTTGCGCCATGGCAGCAACAGCATCAGCCGGTGACCTGGTCATCGAAAGCTGGCGCAATGACGATGCGGCGATCTGGAAAGACCAGATCATCCCCGCTTTCCAGAAAGGCCATCCCGGCATCAATGTTACCTTCAGCCCCACGGCGCCGAAGGAATACAATGCCGCTTTGAATGCCAAGCTTGAAGGCGGCACAGCCGGTGACATCATCACCTGCCGCCCCTTTGATGCTTCGCTCGAACTCTTCAACAAGGGCTATCTCGCCTCGGTGAATGATCTTCCCAACATGAAGAACTTCTCCGACGTGGCCAAGGCCGCCTGGACCACCGACGACAACAAGACCACCTTCTGCGTGCCGATGGGCGCCGTGATCCACGGCTTCATCTACAACAAGGACATCTTCAAGGAACTGAGCCTGGCCGAGCCGAAGACCGAAGCGGATTTCTATGCCGTGCTCGACAAGATCAAGGCTGACGGCAAATACACGCCGCTGGTCATGGGCACCAAGGACCAGTGGGAAGCTGCCACCATGGGCTTCCAGAATATTGGCCCCAACTATTGGCACGGTGAAGATGGCCGCAAAGGCCTGATCGACGGCACGCAGAAATTCACCGATGCGCCCTATGTCGACACCTTCAAGGCCTTGGCCAAGTGGGGCCCTTACATGGGTGACGGCTACAAGGCCCAAGCCTATCCTGACAGCCAGAACCTGTTCGGCCTTGGCAAGGGCGCCATCTACGCAGCTGGCTCGTGGGATATCTCCACCTTCCATGCGCAGAATGTGAATATGGGCGCTTTCCCGCCGCCGGTGCCGGCTGGTGCCAAGGACTGCTACATCTCCGACCACACCGATATCGGCATCGGCATGAATGCCAAGGGCAAGAACACGGCTGACGCCAAGGTCTTCCTCGACTGGATCGGCTCGGAAGAATTCGCCAACATTTTCGCCAACGCGCTGCCGGGCTTCTATCCGCTCTCCAACGCCAAGGTGGAAGTGAAGGATGAAGTGGCACAGTCCTTCGTGTCCTGGCGCGGCCAGTGCAAGTCGACGATCCGTGACAGCTACCAGATCCTGTCGCGTGGCACGCCGAACATGGAAAACGAACTGTGGACCGTGTCGGCCAATGTGATCAACGGCACCCAGACCCCGGAAGATGCTGCCAAGCAGATTCAGGACGGCCTGGCCAAGTGGTACAAGCCGCAGCAAAAGTAACCGCATGACAATGCGCCGCCTCCAGTCATAGATTGGGGGCGGCTTTTTTATAGAGCGGGGCAACAGGTGGCTGAGCAAACACAGATCGAACTGGTGGGCATGAGCCGCGCACATTATTGGCGCGTGCTGGCCTTCTTCCTGTTACCGGCGGTTCTGGTTTACTCCGCTTTCTCGGTCTATCCGCTGCTCGCCACCATTGTGGATTCGTTTTATCTGCGCCACCCGGGTGCGCCTGAAACCTTCAATGGCCTCGGCAATTTCTACACTTTGTTGGGTGACACCACCTGGTCCAAGCCGTTCTGGAATGCCTTCGGCAACAATTGCCTGTTCTTCCTCATTCACATGGTCGTGCAGAACCCGATTGGTCTCGCACTTGCGGCGTTACTCAGCCTGCCACAACTGCGCCTGCGCAACACCTATCGCACGCTGATCTTCATGCCGACCATGCTGTCGGTCGTGGTCATCGGCTTTGTGTGGCAATTGATCCTCTCGCCGCTTTGGGGCGTGTGGAAAAGTTTTCTCGTCGCGCTGCATCTCGGCTTCCTGTTCGGGCCCTATCTGGGGCAGGAACACACCGCGTTGCTCACGATCTCGTTGATCTCCGTCTGGCAATTCGTCGGGATTCCGATGATCCTGATTTACACGGCACTCCTCGCCATTCCGGATGAACTGGTTGACGCCGCAACCGTGGACGGCCTGAACCAGTGGCAGACCTTCTTCCACGTAAAGCTGCCTTTGATCTGGCCCACAATCGGGCTGGTTTCGGTGCTGACCTTCGTCAACAACTTTAACGCCTTTGATCTGGTCTACGTGATGGAGGGCGCACTCGCCGGCCCCAATTATTCTTCCGACATCATGGGCACGCTGTTTTACCGCACCTTCTTTGGCAACCAGCTGCAACTGGGCGACAAGACCATGGGCTCCACCATCGCCACCATGATGTTCCTGTTCATCCTGGTGGGCGTGATGATCTATTTGTTCCTGATCCAGCGCCGCATGCAGAGATATTCCTTCTGATGAATGTGAAGCGCACGATATCCAAGCTGTCTGTGCACTTGGTGCTGGTGGCCTATACCTGTCTGGCCTTGTTCCCGATCATCCTGGTGATCATGAATTCGTTCAAGGCGAGAAAGGCGATCTTCCTGTCGCCGCTCACGCCGCCAACGCCGAGCACCTTCGATCTCATCGGCTATCACCGCGTCTTTGCCGATGGCGCGGTGGGCAATTATTATTTGAACTCCATCACCGTCACCTTGGGCACGATCTTCTTCACGCTGCTGTTCGGTGCCATGGCCGGCTGGGCTTTGTCGGAATACAAATTCCGCTTCAACAAGCTGATCGGGCTCTATCTCGCCATCGGCATCATGGTGCCCATCCGCTTAGGATCGGTGGCGATCATTTCGATGATCTCAGGTCTTGGCCTGATCAACACGCTCACCGCATTGATCTGCGTTTATGTTGCCCAGAACCTGCCACTGGCCGTGTTCATCCTGGGTGAATTCATGAACCAGATCCCGAAGGACCTCCGCGAGGCGGCGCGTTGCGACGGGCTTTCGGAATATTCGATCTTCTTTCACATCATCCTGCCGCTGTTGCGGCCGGCCATGGCGACGGTTGCTGTCTTCACCATGATCCCGGTTTGGAATGACTTGTGGTTCCCGCTGATCCTTGCACCATCGGGCGGCAAGCAGACCATCACATTGGGCGTGCAGCAATTCCTGGGCCAATATGTGACGGACTGGAATTCCGTTCTTGCAGCTCTTTCGACAGCAATCATTCCGGTTCTGATTTTCTACATCCTGTTCTCACGGCAACTGATCCGCGGCCTCACATCAGGCGCGGTGAAATAGGCAAAGCATGGCGCAAGTCTCAATCAAGTCCCTGAAGAAATCCTATGGCCCGGTTGATGTGTTGAAAGACATCAATCTCGAAGTGGAAGACGGCGCTTTCGTTGTTCTGGTCGGTCCTTCGGGCTGCGGCAAATCCACCTTGCTGCGCGCCGTGGCGGGCTTGGAACCAGTGAACAGTGGTGCGATCAATATCGGTGGCCGCGTGGTGAATGATCTGCCGCCCGCTCAGCGTGAAATCGCCATGGTGTTCCAGTCCTATGCGCTTTACCCGCATATGAATGTGGAAAAGAACATGGGCTTCGGCCTGCGTTTTGCCGGCACCCCGAAAGATGAAATCAAAGCACGTGTCAACGAAGCCGCGCGCATCCTGCAGCTGGACCCGCTGCTGAAGCGCCGGCCGCGCGAGCTTTCCGGCGGCCAGCGTCAGCGCGTGGCGATCGGCCGTGCGATCGTGCGCAAACCGCAAGTGTTTCTGTTTGATGAGCCGCTGTCCAATCTGGATGCAGCGCTTCGCGTCAACACCCGCGTTGAAATCGCCAAGCTGCACAAGCTGCTGAAAGCCACCATCATCTATGTGACGCATGACCAGATGGAAGCCATGACCTTGGCCGACAAGATCGTGGTGATGAACCAGGGCCGCATCGAGCAGATCGGCAAGCCGTTGGATCTTTATTACAATCCCGCCAATCTTTTCGTGGCCCGCTTCATCGGCTCGCCCGCAATGAACACAATCGAACTGACGGTGACGGGCGCCAATGCGGCGCGCACCAAATCCGGCGTGAATGTTAGGGTACCTTTGCCTGCATCATTGAAACCCGGTGACATCGTCACCCTGGGTGTGCGCCCTGAACATCTTTCAGTCACGACAGGTCAGGGCGCGCTGCAAGCCAAGCTTGATGTGGTCGAACGCCTCGGTGAGTTGGGTTACGCGCATTTCGAATATGAAGGTGCGCATCTGATCGCCGAATTGCGCGGCGAAGCCCCGGGCAAGACAGGCGACATGCTGGGCCTCAACTTCGATCCCAAGCACGTGCATCTGTTTGGACCAGATGGGACGCGGCTCTAGCGGCTTATGCTTTCACCGCGATCAACACAGCACCAGCGGCCACCAGCCCGATACCCAGCCAGTTGGGCAAGGACGGCCGCTCGCCCAATATGACAACAGCAAAGATGGCAACCAGCACAACCGAAAGCTTGTCGATGGGTGCCACCTGCGCCGCACTGCCCATTTTCAAAGCGCGGAAATAACACAGCCAGGAAGCGCCCGTTGCCAACGCGGAAAGCACCAGAAACACCAGCGTCTTTCCCGAGACCGAAGACCAAGGCTGCCATTGCCCAGTGACGCTGAGAAAAATCACCAGCACCATCAAAATCACCACAGTGCGGATGAAAGTTGCGAAATCGGAATTGATATTCTCAATGCCGATCTTCGCAAAGATTGCGGTGAGTGCGGCAAACACCGCCGATAAAGCCGCCCAGAATTGCCAAGTATTCACCATCGGGTTTCAGCTCCAGCACTTGCATCCGCTTCCATCAGGGCACATGTTCCGCACCGCGGTCAAGTGAAGGGAAAGTCATGCGTGTGTTGCTGGTCGAAGACGATGTGATGATAGGCCAGGGCTTGCGCGTAGCGCTGCAGGATGAAGGCATGGCGGTGGATTGGGTGCGCTCTGGTGCCGATGCCATGCCCGCCATTCAAAGCGCAGAATACGGCATCGTGCTGCTTGATCTCAATTTGCCGGAAACATCCGGTCTCGATGTGCTGAAAGATTTGCGCCAGCGCAGCGGTGATGAGCCGGTGCTGATCATCTCCGCGCGCGACACGATTGATGACCGGTTGAGCGGCCTCGATCTGGGGGCAGATGATTACCTGGTCAAACCCTTTGACACGCGTGAACTGATCTCGCGCATGCGTGCTTTGGTGCGGCGCAAGGCCGGGCACGCGGTGTCTGATCTGAGCAATGGTGAAATCACCCTCAACCTCGCCACCCATGAGGTTACTCATGGTGGCCAAAGTGCTGTTCTTCCGGCCAAGGCCTTCGCGCTTCTCGCGGCCTTGATGCAGAATCCCGGTCACATCTGGTCACGGGCCAAGCTTGAAGAATCTGTTTATGGCTGGAACGAGGAAGTGGAAAGCAATGCGATCGAAGTCCTGATCCACAGCATCCGCAAACGTTTTTCCAAAGACGTCATTCTCAATGTGCGTGGCGCCGGCTGGAAAGTGCGGGAGAAAAACGTAAAGTGACGTCGCTCCGCAACGCAATACTGATCCGCATGGCCGGTTTGTTACTTGCCGTGGGCATCGTGTCGGCAGGCGCCACCTACTATTATGTGCAAGAAGAAACGCAGCTGACATTCGATACAGAAATTCGCCAGTTCGCCACCTATGTGGAGGCGTTGTCTCCCCTCGCTCCCGGCGGCAAGGCACCATTGCCGCCGGTTGGCGCTGAAGATCTTTTCCTTCTGCAGATTTGGGATAGTGCCGGTAAGCTCACTTGGTCATCCAGCGGTCCGGCGGATGCACCAGTACCCAAGGTGCAAGGCTATGGCATTGACCAGATCGATGCCACTCACTGGCGCTCCTACACCCTGTTCAATCCGCAGCGCACGATCCGCGTATCGCTCCCGCTGGATGAACGCAATGAGCAAGCCTCAACCGCCGCTCTGCAGATCGCCATTCCCATGGCGGTGATCGTTCCATTGTCGTGGCTCGTGCTGAGCGTAATGATTGACCGGATCATGCGCCGGCTTGATCGTGCTGCCTGGTTGATCCGTAGCCGCAAGCCGGATGATCCGAGCGCGGTGCCGGAGGAGAATCTTCCAAAAGAAGTGCAGCCCTTTGTTGCCAGCATCAATGAACTGGTTGGCCGTTTGAATGACAATGTGGAACAGCAGAAACGCTTCGTCTCTGATGCAGCGCATGAATTGCGCACGCCGCTCACGGCCATCGGTATCCAGATCGGTAATCTGGAAAATTCACTCACCACCGCTGCACAGCGCGAACGCATCGCACCTCTCAAGGCAGGTGCAAAGCGTGCCAATCAATTGATCGAGCAATTGCTGCAGCTGGCGCGAGCCGAAAAGGGGCGGGTCGCTGTCCAAGACGAGGTATCACTTGGCGCGATCTTTTCAACGCTGCAGTCCACTTTTGATCCCATCGCAGTTCAGAACAAAATCGAACTCTCTTTCGCAAATGCAAGCTCCGGCCTTGCTTTGAATCAGCATGATGCCATTCACGTTCTCACAGCATTGATCGAAAACGCCATCGCCTATTCCCAGCCCGGCAGCCGCGTTACAGTGTCCGCCAGCCCGGAATCCATTGTCGTTCAGGACGAGGGGCCGGGCATTCCGCCTGAGAAATTGCCGCATATTTTCGAAAGGTTCTATCGTGCGTCCAATGGTCTTGTGCCCGGAACCGGCCTTGGCCTCTCCATCGCAAAGGCCGTTTGTGATCAGCGCGGCTGGTTGCTGCACATCGCCAACCGGCAAGACCGCGCAGGCATTCGCGCCGTGCTCCAGGTGAAAAAGGTCTCGGCCTAAGTCTCTCCTAAGTCTGGCTTGCCATCACTGCAGCCAGCAAAGGAGAATCACAATGAGAGCGCTTGAAACGGCCGACATGCGGGCCACAGAACAATTCTGGAGCAAGGTGCCGCTGGTCACCATCACCTTCTGGCTGATCAAGATCATGGCCACCACGGTGGGTGAAACCGCTGCCGATCTTCTGGCCATGCGGCTGGGGCTTGGCCTTACAATAACATCGCTCATCATGACGGGCGTTTTTATCATTTTCCTCATCCTGCAGATGCGCGCGAAATTCTATGTGCCATTGCTGTACTGGATGACAGTGGTGCTGATCAGCGTGGTCGGCACATTGATTTCCGACAATCTGGTCGATGGCTTCGGCATCAGCCTTGTCACCACCACCATTGTCTTCGGCATCATTCTCGCCGCTGTATTTTTGGCCTGGTACAATTCGGAAGGCACGCTGTCCATCCACAGCATCACCACCTTCCGCCGTGAAAGCTTTTACTGGTTGGCCATCCTGTTCACTTTCGCACTCGGCACGTCTGCCGGTGATCTTGTGGCCGAAGGCTTTGATCTTGGCTACCTCACCGCCGCCAATGTTTTCGGCCTGATGATCGTGCTCACGGCGCTTGGCTACTTTGCCTTCGGCCTCAATGCCGTCGGCTGCTTCTGGATCGCCTATATTCTCACGCGCCCCTTCGGTGCCTCGATTGGTGATTTCCTGTCCAAGCCGAATATCGCTGGCGGGCTGGGCCTTGGCACGGTCACCACCAGCATGATTTTCCTCGGACTCATCGCTGCACTGGTTGCCTATCTGACCGCCACGCGGGTGGACCGGGAAGAGATTCAGCACAAGGCCTGACAGCTTTCCCCGAACGTTCGACTTCTCAACAAACCTAGCAATGGAGTAATTCTATGGTTCCGCAATTTGTAAAAATCACGATGATCGCTACTGCACTCTTGGCTGGCGCATCCTCCTCCGCCTTCGCCGACTGCGAGGCCGATCTCAACCAGCTGGAAGCCGCGATGAAAGCGCCCGGCGTAAAGCCCGATCAACTCAAGGCCTTTGAGAATGCGGGTGCGAAAGCATCATCTGCCTTGCGCAAGGATGACGATGCCACCTGCCATCAGATCATTTCTGATGCACTTACCGCAGCAGGCGGCAAGCTGGATGCAGCTGCTTCCACCGGCGCAGGCCTCGGTGATCTTTCGGCTTTCAAGACCATCACCGATGACACTTTGGCACTGGTGAAAAAGGCCGACATGGCTGGCGCCAAGACCCGCATCAAGGATCTCGAAACAGCATGGGACCAGGCGCAGGATACGTTGCGCGCCAAGGATCCCGCTGCTTGGGATAATCTGGATCAGGCCATCGACGCGGCTTTGACCAGCGTTCGTGCGGGGGCACCGGACGCCAAGGCCAGCGCCGATGCATTGACCGCCCTCGATGCTGCATTCAGCAAGTAGGTCAGTGCGGTGCGCCAGTTGCCCACTGGCGCACCAATTCTGTCACATTACGTCCGACTGGCTGCGCCATAGATCAATGCTGCTCTCGGTGGCGAATTGATCGATCTTCTTCAGCTCATCCGCCGAGAAGGCCAGGTTCTTCACCGCATCCAGTGAATCATCGAGCTGCGCCACATTGCGTGCGCCGATGAGGGCAGTGGTCACCGCCGGGTTGCGCAGCACCCAGGCAATCGCCATTTGCGCCAGCGTCTGCCCGCGCGCCGTGGCAATCTCGTTGAGCGATTTCACCTTCTCGATGGTTTGCGCACTCAACATCCCTTCCTTGAGAGAGCCAGCCTTGGCGGCGCGCGCATCGGCGGGCACGCCATTCAGATATTTCGACGTCAGCATGCCCTGCGCCAAAGGCGAGAACGCAATGCAGCCCACACCAAGATCAGACAGCGTGTTGAGCAGCCCTTGCTCCACCCAGCGATTGACCATCGAATAAGACGGCTGGTGGATCAGCAACGGAACGCCTTCCTTCTTCAACAGATCGTAAGCCGCACGCGTGCGCTCCGGACCGTAAGACGAGATGCCCACATAGGTGGCCTTGCCCTGGCGCACGATCTGCGTGAGGGCACCCATCGTTTCTTCCAGCGGCACATCCGGTGTGGGGCGGTGCGAATAGAAAATATCCACATGATCAAGCTTCATGCGCTTCAGGCTCTGGTCCAGCGAAGCCAGCACATGCTTGCGCGAACCGCCGATGCCATAAGGCCCCGGCCACATGTCCCAGCCCGCTTTGGTGGAAATGATCATCTCATCGCGGAAGCCACGGAAATCCTGTTCCATGATCTTGCCGAAATTTTCTTCGGCCGAACCAAAGGGCGGGCCATAATTATTGGCGAGATCGAAATGCGTTACCCCGCGGTCAAAGGCGCGGCGGATGACGGCGCGACCGGTTTCAAACACATCGGCACCACCAAAATTCTGCCAGAGGCCCAGCGAAATCGGCGGCAGCTTCAATCCGGATTTGCCGCAGGTGCGGAACGTGGCCGCCTCATAACGCTTGGGGTCAGGTGTGTGCATCGCTTGCATCTTGGTCGCCTTTATTGATTGGAATTTGCGCGGTGACCCTAGCCCAATTCACACCATTCAAGCCCTGAAATTTTCTCATGGGCGTTGACTTCCACACAGATTATGCGAGAACTGATATAACAGTTGGGAGGCATCATGAAGTACGGCTTCAACATGCTTTTATGGTCGGCGCACGTGACGCAAGAGCACGCGCCCATCCTGAAAGCGCTCAAGAGAGGCGGCTATGATGCCGTCGAGATTCCGATCTTCGAAGGCTCGCCCGATCATTATGCGCGGCTGGGCGAATTGCTCGATAAAATAGGTCTGGAACGCTCCACAGTTAGCGTGATGGTTCAGGGCAAACATCCGCTGTCAGCGGATTCCGCCACCCGCAAGTCGGCTCTCGAATGGGCCAAATGGGTGGTGGATTGCAATTCCGCTTTGGGTGCGCCCATACTTGGTGGCCCGATGCATTCGGAGCTTGGCCTATTCACCGGCGCGGGCCCCACCGCTGCAGAGCGCAAGCGCGGCATTTCCTTCCATCGCGCGCTGGGTGACCATGCGGGCAAGAAGAATGTGAAACTGTCGCTCGAAGCGCTCAACCGGTTCGAGACTTACTTCCTTAACACCATGGCGCAGCTGGCCGATTATCTGGATGAGGTTGATCATCCGCATATCAAGGCCATGTATGATACGTTCCACGCCAATATCGAGGAGAAGGACCCGGCCGCTGCAGTCAAAACCATCAGGCGGCATTTGATCCATGTTCATATTTCCGAGAACGACCGCGGCACGCCGGGCAAGGGCCACATCCCGCTCGACAAAGCCTATAAGGCTTTGCGTGCGGTGAAATATGATGGCCACATGACGATTGAAGCCTTCGGCCGCGCGCTGCCGGCGCTGGCCGCTGCCACCCGCGTCTGGCGCGACTTCTTCCCCAACCGCGATGAAGTGTGGAAGAAGGGCATCATCAACATGAAGCAAGGCTGGGCCAACGCCAAGTGAAGGTCTACGTCATTGGGACGTGTGACACCAAGGGCGAGGAGCTGCGCTATGCCTGCGCTTGTGTGGCCGAAGCAGGTGCAGTGCCGGTTCTGGTCGATGTATCGACCGTAGGTGAAGGCATGGCCGATGTGTCGGCCAAAGAAGTCGCTGCATTCCATCCACAGGGTGTTAGTGCTGTGCTCGGTCTGAAAGATCGCGGCCAGGCGATCTCGGCCATGGCTGAGGCGCTCACGCTCTATCTGCTCAGCCGCAAGGATATCGGCGCCGTGCTGGGATTGGGCGGCGGCGGCAATACTGCGCTCGTCACCCAGGCGATGCGCGGGCTTCCGGTGGGCGTGCCCAAGCTCATGCTCTCCACCATGGCGTCTGGCCAGATGGCACCCTATGTCGGCCCGTCTGATATCACCATGATGCATTCGGTGGCGGATATTGCCGGGCTCAATGCCATCACTCGCAAGGTGATCGGCAATGCCGCCCATGCGGCAGCCGGTATGGCGATGAACAAGGTCGCAGAAGCGAAGGACAAGCGCCCCGGCCTCGGCTTCACTATGTTCGGCGTCACTACGCCACTCATCACCCAGCTGCGTGAAAAGCTGGAAGCCACTCACGAATGCTTCGTCTTCCACGCCACCGGCACGGGCGGCCAATGTTTCGAGAAACTGGCCGATGGCGGTTTCTTCTTAGCTGTGATGGACATGACTACCACGGAAGTGGCCGATCATCTCTTCGGTGGCGTTCTTCCGTGTACTGATGATCGATTTGGCTGTTTCGCCCGCCACGCCATTCCCTATATCGGCTCCGTTGGCGCTTGCGACATGGTGAACTTTGGCGCACGCGAAACTGTGCCAGCAAAATTTCAGTCGCGTAAATTACATGTGCACAATGCGCAAGTCACTTTGATGCGCACCACGCCGGAAGAAAATGCCGCCATCGGCGCGTTCATCGTGCAGCGCGTGAACGCGATGCAGGGCCTGGTGCGCTTCCTCCTGCCGCTCAAGGGTGTTTCGGCCCTTGATGCGCAGGGCCAATCCTTCTTCGATCCCGCGGCTGATCGGGCGCTCTTCGACGCCATCCGCAGGGGTTGGAAGAGCGATCCTCAGCACCAGCTCATCGAAGTGGATGCGCATATCAATGATGCGACTTTTGCTGCAGCATCACTTTCCGCCTTCCACGATATCACAAGGTAAAATCATGCCCCGTTTTGAACGCCAAGCCCTGCTCGACAAATTCACCGGCATGATTGCACGCAAGGAACCCATCATCGGCGGCGGTGCCGGCACCGGCCTCTCTGCCAAATGTGAAGAGCTGGGCGGCATTGACCTGATCGTCATCTACAATTCCGGCCGCTACCGCATGGCCGGCCGAGGTTCACTCGCCGGCATTCTCGCTTATGGCAATGCCAATGAGATCGTGAAGGAAATGGCCTATGAAGTTCTGCCAGTGGTGCAGCACACGCCGGTTCTGGCCGGCGTGAACGGCACTGATCCGTTTCTGCTCACCGATCATTTTCTGGAAGAGCTGAAAGCCATGGGCTTTTCTGGCATCCAGAATTTCCCCACTGTGGGGCTGATTGATGGCGTGCTGCGCCAGAACCTCGAAGAAACTGGCATGAGCTACAGCCTGGAGATTGATCTCATCAAGAAGGCCCGCGCCAAGGACATGCTGACCACGCCTTACGTGTTCAACGCCGATGAAGCCGCCGCCATGACGAAAGCGGGTGCCGACATCATCGTCATGCATATGGGCCTCACCACCGGCGGCAACATTGGCGCAGAGACGGCCGTGAAGCTGAAGGACTGCCCGGAAAAGCTCACCGCATGGGCCGATGCGGCGCGCAAAGTGCGCAAGGATGTGATCCTGCTCTGCCACGGCGGGCCGATCTCATCGCCAGAAGATGCATCTTTCGTGCTGAAAAACACCCCCGGCGTTCACGGCTTCTATGGCGCAAGCTCGATGGAGCGCCTGCCGGTCGAAACCGCACTCACCGAACAAACCCGCGCCTTCAAGAAAATCACCTTCTAGGGAGAACAATATGGCCCGCGCTTACGCCTCGATCCTGCTGAACACGCCGATTGAAAACGCATGGAGCCTGGTGCGTGACTTCAACGGCCTGCCATCCTGGGCGCCAGTCATCGCGCGCTCGCGCATCGAGGGCGGGCTCGATTCCGATGTGGTGGGCTGCGTGCGTGATTTCTATGACAAGGAAGGGGCACGCATCCGCGAACGCCTGTTGGCACTGGATGATGCGAACTGGACCTTCACTTACAATTTCGAAAAGCCGGCCTTCCCGGTGCGCAACTACATCGCCACTTTGCGCATGTATCCGGTCACCCAGACCAACCAGACCTTCGCGGAATGGGGTTCAACCTTCGATGAAGCGCCGGGCGATGAAGGCAAATACGAGAAGATCATTTCCAATGATGTCTTCGCCGCCAACTTTGCCAACCTCGCCAAGATCATTGCCAAACAGAAGAAACCCGCACCCGCCACCGAAGGCCGCTGGAAGGCGGGCCTGCCCAACAAAGTCTGGACCTCGCGCCACATCAAGGTGCCGCTCGCCGATGTCTGGGGCGTGATGCGCGATTTCGCCGGCATGGGCCGCTGGCATGATGAAATCACCAAGATGCAAATGCTGAAAAAGCACCGCTCCGACAAAGTGTCAGGCACGCGCGATTTCTATTTCGGCACGGGCCATCTGAATGAGCAGCTGCTGTCACTCTCGGATATCGAACATTCATTCCTCTATCGCATCACCAAAAGCGAAATCCCGTGGATCAACTATGTCTCAGGCCCCCGGCTGTGGCCGGTGACCGCCAACAACAGCACCTTTGGTGTCTGGACTGGTGATTGGGACGCAAGCCCGCAGGACGATCTGATCCTCATCCCGCGCACCGAGCAGAATGTCTATCAAAAGGCGTTTGCTGGTGTTGAATCGCTGCTGAAGAAAAAGAAATAGGCCGCTTACTAGTAAGTCGCCCGCCCACCTGACGTATCAAACACCGCACCCGTCGAGAACGAACATTCCTCCGACGCGAGGAAGCAGATCACTGCAGCATTCTCCTGCACAGTCCCAAACCGCCCCTTCGGAATCCGCGACAGCATGAAATCAATATGGCTCTGCGGCATCTGGTCGAAAATCGGCGTGCGCACCGCCGCAGGTGTCACCGAATTGGCGGTGATGTCATGCTTCGCCACTTCCTTGGAGAGTGATTTGGTGAAAGCAATTACACCAGCCTTCGAAGCCGAATAAGCCGAGGCATTGGGGTTGCCTTCCTTGCCTGCGATCGAGGCGATGTTGACGATGCGCCCGTAGTTCTGGGCGATCATATGCGGCAGCACCGTGCGGTTGGTATGGAATGTGCCGTTGAGATTGATGGCGATGGTCTTCATCCAGCCATCCACCGGAAACCCATCGACGGGCACTGTAGGCCCGGTGATGCCGGCACTGTTGACCAGGATATCCACGCCACCCAACTGCTTCAGCGTCTCGGCCATTGCGGCTTCCACGGAGGCGAGATCGGAAATGTCGCATTTGATACCGCCATTCACATCCCAGATGGCGACCTTGCCGCCTTCTGCTGCGATGCGTTTGGCCACGGCCTCGCCAATGCCGGAAAGGCCGCCAGTGACGACGGCGCGGCGCCCAGAAAATCGCATGATACTATCCTTCCAATTTCAGCCGCAGGCCGCTTTCGGGATCAAAGCAATGCACCTTGCCCGGCTTGAAGCCGAATTTCACTTTTGCGCCCAGCGGCGTGGAAAGTGAAGCCGCCGTGGCGGCGCGCAGGAACTGGCCGTCATTCTTCAAGGTGACGATTTTTTCGACACCATAGTTTTCAACTTCATGGATGGTGCCCGAAAGCACACCCTTGGGGCCGATTACCACATCTTCCGCCCGCAGACCCAATGTCAGGGCCCCCTTGCGTGTGTCCTTGTGCAGCTTCAATTTCAAATCTGAGCCCAGGGCGGAAATCTTGCCACCATTGGCAACGGCTGGAATGAAGCTCATCGACGGCGCACCCACAAAGCCCGCCACGAACAGGCTGTTGGGCGCGTTGTAGATTTCATGCGGTGTGCCCACCTGCACGATCTGGCCATCCTGCATCACGCCAATCCGGTCGCCCATCGACATGGCTTCCACCTGGTCATGCGTCACGAACAGGAAGGTGGATTTCAGCCGCGCCTGCAAATTCTTGAGCTCACCGCGCAACGCTTCGCGCAGCTTGGCATCGAGGTTGGACAGCGGCTCATCCATCAGGAAGGCGCGCGGCTCACGCACAATGGCGCGGCCGATGGAGACGCGCTGCATCTCGCCGCCGGAAAGCCGGTCAGTCTTGCGGTCCAGCAGATGCTCGATGCGCAAAGTCTTGGCCGCGTCAGCGATGCGCTTGGCAATCTGGTCTTCCGGCAAGCGGCGCACGCGTGAGCGCAGCGGGAAGGCCAGATTCTCACGCACCGTGTAGCGCGGATAGAGCGAATAATACTGGAACACCAAAGCCACATCGCGCTCAGCCGCTGTCTCGTCGACAACATCGTTGCCGCCGATATGAATGCTACCGGAATCAAGCTTCTCCAAACCTGCAATGGTGCGCAACGTCGTGGATTTGCCAGCACCGGTTGGCCCAAGCAGTACGAAGAATTCACCGTCTGCAATATCCAGCGAAACGTCTTTCAGCGCGGCATGCTTGCCGAACTTCTTGGTGACGTGGTCAAGCTTAAGCTGCGCCATTGAACTTTACCTGAAATGATTTGCTTGAGCCTTGATCGAAGAATCTGATTTGGTCGGGATCAAGCCGGGCCCAGATCTTGTCGCCCACCTTGCGCAACCGGCCACTTGACGTGCGCGCACGCAGGGTTTGATCGCCGAAGCCGAGATCGACAATGTCATGCGAACCCAGAGGCTCGATCAGTTTGACCGTGGCCAGCAGCCCGGCCTTCTCCTGCTTGTCTGACAGCAGCACACCTTCCGGGCGGATGCCCAGCATCACCTTGTCCAGCGCACCGCCGGCCTTGGTGATCTGCGCCGCAAATTGCGCCGGAATATCGAAGCTGGCCTTCGCACCAGCCAGAGCCACTGTGCTCTTGCCCTTGGCGGAGGAGATTTTACCCGGTGCAATATTCATTACCGGGCTGCCCACGAATTGCGCCACGAAAAGATTGGCGGGATGATTATAGACTTCATCCGGCGTGCCGACTTGCTGCAGTACGCCGTCATTCATGATCGCCACACGGTCTGCCAGCGCCATGGCTTCCACCTGGTCATGCGTCACGTAAACCGTGGTCGACTGGTTTTCGACGTGAAGGCGCTTCAGCTCCACGCGCATTTCTTCGCGCAGCTTGGCATCGAGAGCACCAATCGGTTCATCCATCAGCATCGCCTTGGGCCGGCGCACCAGCGCGCGTCCGATGGCCACGCGCTGCATGTCGCCGCCCGAGAGCTGCGACGGGCGCTTGTTCATCAGATGCTCGATCTGCAATGATTTGGCCACCGCCTTCACCTTGGCGTTCACGTCCTCGGTCGCCTCATTGGTGGCGCGCAGCGGGAAGGCAATATTGTCATGCGCGGTGAGATGCGGATAAAGCGCAAACAGCTGGAACACGAAGGCTATGTCGCGGTTGCCTGGCTCCAGGCTCTGCACCGGTTTGCCGTCAATCAGGATCTCGCCGGTATTGATGTCTTCAAGGCCGGCAATGGCGCGCAGCGTCGTGGTCTTGCCGCAGCCCGATGGGCCCAGCAGCACCACGAATTCCTTGTTCTTGATGGTGAGGTTCAGTTTTCGGATGACGTAAACGTCGCCGAAATATTTCTCGATATCGCGAAGGATGATTTCAGCCATGAACTCTACTCGCCACTCGTTTCCGGTGGCTTGACCTTTGAAAAGATATTGAAGCCGATGAGGCCCAGCAGAATGATGCCCACGCCATATTCGTGAACCACCTTGCTGAGCGGCTGGCACAGGGCAACAACGCCCAACACCATCAGCCAGATTGAAACTGTTTCCAGACGGTATTTGGCGTTGAGCGCGCCAAGAGACATTGATTTGTCGCTCATTTGCGGATGGCTCCAAAGGTAACGCCACGCAGCAAGTGATTGCGCAGCAGGAAAGTGAAGATGGCAACCGGCACCAGGAACAGCGTTGAACCTGCGGCAATCGTTGTCCAGTCCACCAGACCGGAACCGACTTGGGCCGGAATGAAGGGTGGTGCCGTCTGCGCGTTGCGGCTGGTCAGCATCAGCGCGAAGGCATATTCATTCCACGCCGTGATGAAGCAGAACACCGCGGTGGCGGCAATGCCGGTGACAGCTTCGGGCAGCACGATCTTGAAGAAAGCCTGCATGCGCGTGTAACCGTCAACCAGCGCTGCCTCTTCATATTCCTTCGGAATTTCATCCATGAAACCCTTCATCAGCCACACCGAGAAGGACAGGTTGAAGGCCACATACATGATGATCAGGCCTATATGCGTATCCGTAAGCCCCACTGCCCGGTACATCAGGAACATTGGGATGGCCACCACAATGGGCGGCAGCATGCGGGTTGATAGAATGAAGAACAGAAGGTCCGCCTCGCCCGCGATCTTGAATCGCGAGAAGCCGTAGGCCGTCAGCGTGCCCAAGCCCACTGCAAGAACCGTGCTGGTGATGGCGATGATCAGGCTGTTCTGGAAGCGGTTCGGATAGGGCGAAAGCTGCGCCTTGTCGCCCACTTTCAGGATGCGTTCGCCGCCATCGAAAACCAGCTTTTCCCACCACGAAGCCTTGGCATAGAGGGCGGGGTCCACATCGGTCTGCAATTGCACGCGCTTGGTGAACAGTTTGATATAGGGCGTGATCTCGGGTGTGAAAATCACCGTCGGTGGCACGCTGGTAGCAATCGAGCGTGCCTTCACGGATGTCGAAATGATCCAATAGATCGGCGAGAGAAAAACGACAGTCAGGATCAACACGGCGGCAATTGCCGTCCGGTTCAACGCTGCGTGGCTTGCGGGGCGGACCATCGCCATATCAGCGTTCCTTCACTTTGTTCAGGTATTTGACGTAAATGTTGGTGATCGCCAGCACCATGATCAGCACGATGTAAGCCAGCGCGCAGGAGCGCCCGGTATCCCATTGCTGGAAGGCCAGGCGGTAAAGCTTGATCGAGATCAGCTCGGTCGTCGGTTGCACGCTGAGCACATAGGCCAGATCGAACGTCTTGAAGGCTTCCATGGTACGGAAGATCAGCGCGATCAGCAGCAGTGGCGAAACCAGCGGCAGGGTGATGCGCGTGAATGTGTACCAGCCACTCGCACGGTCAATCGCAGCGGCTTCATAGAGGTGCTTGGGCACGGCGGAAAGGCCAGCCAGAGAGAGCAGCATCACGAAGGGCGACCACATCCAGATATCGGTGATGGCCACGGCATAAAGAGCGGTATCGGCATTCGACAGCAGCCCGAAATCACCAAGGCCCACCACGTAATTGATCGGGCCCCAGCTTGGCGAATAGAGCAGCTGCCAGAACAGGCCGACAACAGCGGCAGACATCATCATTGGCAGCATCAGCAGTGTGGTGACCAGGCCCTTGAATGCGAAGGTGCGGTTGAGCAGCATGGCCAGGCCAAAGCCCACCAGCATTTGCCCCGCAACCGAGACGATCACATATTTCGCAGTGATGATGAAATTGGTCCAGATCTGATCGTCAGTCAAAAGTTCGCGGTAATTCTGCAGGCCCACAAAGCTCCATGGCCGTGTCTGGTTGGCCGCAAAGTCTGTGAAGGAAAATCCCAGCGAATAGACGAGTGGGAAAATGTTGAACAGGATGAGGAACACGACCGTCGGAATGATGAAGATGTTCCGCAGTGTCAGGTCGCTCATGCCGCGCGCGCTCTTATTGGCGGCGCTGGATGGGCTCGTTTGGGCGGCGCTCACAGTGATAACTCCTGTTCGTTTCGTTTAAAAAAGGCCAGGGCAATATTCTCGCCCTGGCCCATGCGTCACACGCTTAGTTGTAGCGCTTGTACTTGTTGAAGGTGGCGGTCCAATCCTTCACCACGCCATCGAGTGCTTCCTGGGCGGTGCCCTTGTCGCTGATCACGTAGGGATAGAAACGCTTGTTCATCTGGTCGAGAAGTTCGGCATATTCCGGGGTGGCCCAGAAATCGCGCACGATGCTCATCGAGTCATAGAAGGCCTGGTTATAGGGGGTGGCCTTCAGGAACTCAGGTGATTCAAGAACCGCCTTCGAGCAGGTGTAACCGCCGAGCTTGGCCCACTTGGCCTGGGTCTCGTCCTTCACGAACCACTCCAGGAACTTCATTGAGAGCTCCTGCTTCTTGGAATAGCTCACGATCGACACGCCCTGGCCGCCCAGAGCAGCGTAAGCCTTGCCGCCTTCACCGGGAGGATTCGCGAAGAAGCCGGTATTCGCCGCGTTCGGGTTGGTCTTGGGGTTGGCCAAGGCCGGGAAGAACGCGAAGAAGTTCATCGACATGGCAGCCAGGTTTTCAGTGATGGCCTGGTTGTCTTCAGCGAAGAAGGCCTTGTTCCAGCCCGGAGGCGTGAACTTGAACAGGTCATGATAGGCCTGCAGGCCGGCAACGGATTCTTTCGAGTTTACGATGCCGTCGATCTTGTAGGTCGGATAGTCGCCGAGGCTGCCGCCGTTCGAGAACAGCGTCTGCTCAACACCCATCGCCATCGCGTCATATGAGTTGTCGGTATAGAGAGCGACACCATAACGCTTCTGGTCGGGGCGGTTGAAGAACTCGGCAATGTCGCGAAGTTCCTTCTGGGTCTTCGGCACACCAAGGTCATATTTATACTTGGCTTTGAAGGCTTCCTTTTCCTTCGGATCTTCGAACCAATCCTTGCGGTAGGCCCAGCCGTTCACGTCGCCTTCCAGCGGAATGGCCCAGAACTTGCCGCTCTTGGCCGGATATTCGGCATAGCCGGAAATCGTGGCGGGCAGCAGCTTGTTCTTCAGGTCATGCTTGTTGAAGAAATCCGTGAGGTCGACCCAATGGCCCTGTTCCGAGCCAACGCCCAGCCACTGCGAGTCACCCACCACCATGTCATAGGCATCGCCCTTGGCATTGAGTTCGGTGAAGGTCTTGGTCTGGAAGTCTGACCATGGCGTGGTTTCCACGGTCACCTTGATGCCGGTTTCGGTGGTGAAGTCGTTCACCAGTTCCTGCAGGTAGTTTGCTGGATCCCATTCCGCCCAGAAGATGGTCAATTCATCTTCAGCACGCGCTTGCGCGGTAAATGCGCCCATCAGCGCAAAGGCTGCGCCTGCGATGGTGGTCAAGATTTTACGCCTTAACATTGGTGTTCCTCCCTTTTGTGAACTTTTTGTAGTTAAGCGTGGTCTTACAACACCCACCGGATTTTCCGTGGGCGGTGTCAGTTACGTCTGTCAGCCAACATTCTCCCAGTGCTGGCTGGCAGCCGATTTCAGGACGGCATCAGTCACCAGATCGGTGGCCATGGCGTCGCGGAAAGTGGGTGCGGCAGGTGTCTTGCTGCCCAGGCTCTGGATGAAATCTGCTGCCTGGTGAATGAAGGAATGCTCATAGCCGATCGACAGGCCCGGCACCCACCACTTGCCCATGTAAGGATGATCGCCATCGGTCACATGGATCGAATGCCAGCCGCGCGTGCGGCCTTCATCGCGGTAATCGAAATATTGCAGCCGGTGCAGATCATGCAGGTCCCAGAAGATCGAGCCCTTCTCGCCATTGATTTCCAGCGTGTAGAGCGCCTTGTGGCCGCGCGCATAACGCGTGGCTTCAAAATTGCCGAGCGAGCCATTGGCATAACGCGCCAGGAAAAGGCTCGCATCATCAATGCCCACTTTTTCCGTCTTTCCGGTGATGTTGTGATGGCGTTCCTTGATGAACGTTTCAGTCATGCCGATCACGCTGTTGATCGAGCCGTTGAGCCACAGCGAAGTATCGATGCAATGCGCCAGCAAGTCGCCGGTCACGCCGGAACCTGCAACACCCAGATCAAGCCGCCACAGCCCTTGCCCGCCTTGCGGCAGATCAGCTGAGATCGTCCAGTCCTGCAGGAACTTGGCGCGGTAATGGAAAATCTTGCCCAGCTTGCCTTCGTCGATCAGCTCCTTGGCCAGGGTCACAGCTGGAATACGGCGGTAATTGTACCAGACCATATTGGCCACCTTGGCCTTCTCAACCGCAGCCACCATCTTGGCACTTTCGGCAGCATTGCGGCCCAGCGGCTTTTCGCACATCACCATCTTGCCGGCTTCCGCTGCCGCAATGGCAATTTCCATATGCACATTGTTGGGAGCGGCGATGTCGATGACGTCAATGTCTTTCCGGTCGATCAGCTTGCGCCAATCGGTCTCGGTGGATTCATAGCCCCATTGATCAGCAAAGGGCTTCAGCTTGTCAGCGTCACGCGCACAGGCCGCCTTCAGCACCGGCTTGAAGGGCAGGTCGAAGAAATGCCCGGCTTGCGAGAACGCGTTGGAATGCGCCCGGCCCATAAAGCCATAGCCGACCATGCCGATATTCAGTGGCTTCTTGCTCATCAGGCCACCCAGCCATGCTTGTCGCGCACCTTGATCATGGTGGCGAGAATGTCATTCCAGGTCTTCTGCTGCAGCATCACTGTATTGGGGAACATACAGCCATCCCAGCATATATGGCGGAAGGCCTTGGTCACTTCGCCATCCTTGCCGCGCAGCCACATGCCGGCATGCTTTGGAATGTCGAGCTTGCCTTTGGGGTCAGTCACCTGGCAGTGCTTGCCGGTCTTGTCGTGATAGCCTTCGCCCTTCACCGTGCCGTCATTTTGCGCCACGTGGAAATCAATCGTCCAGGGCCGCAGCGCGTCAGTCATCTTGGTCAGCGCTTCATCGAGAACCTTCTTGCTCTTCCAATCGAAGTTCTTGGGCAGCAGGCGCGATTTCGGCGCGTTGTAACCCATCGTGTAAAGCAGCGTATGGGCCATGTCGGCCTGGAAGCCGATGGTCTGGGGACGATCCGTCTCCTCCATCGTGTTGATCACGTCTTTCCACGAATGCATGCCGCCCCAGCAGATTTCGCCTTCCACCGCCAGGCGCTCGCCGTAATCGGCAGCCACGCTGCAGGCTTCGCGCCAAGTCTTGGCGATCTTCTTGGTGTTGCCGGCCGGGTCCTTGGCCCAATCAGAGGGGCTGGCCGCCGAGTCCACGCGGATCACGCCGTAATGGCGAACACCCAGCTCCTTCAAGCGCGCGCCCAGCTTGCAGGACTTCTCGACATTGGCGACGAATTTCTTGCGGTCGGAAGGAGAGCCCATGGCCGAGCCACCACCCACGGGTGGCCATACAGGTGCGACGATGGAGGCGATGTCAAGGCCGCGGCGCTGCACATTGGCCGCCAGGCGCTTCACCTCGTCATCGGTGAAATCGATATTGATGTGCGGCGGGCAATGGAAAATATCCACGCCGTCGAATTTAACGCCATTGACTTGCGCCTTTTCGGTGAGGTCGAGCAACGTATCAAGCTCGATACCGGGCTCTGAGTCGGAACCCTTGCCGACAAGCCCCGGCCACATTGCATTATGCAATTTGGGGAAATTATTCTTTCCGCCCATACTGTCCTCCCAGACATCTATTATTTTTTGTTGAGATTAGACATAAGACGAATTGAATGTCCAGAACTGTTATATTAGTGTGACAGACAATGAGGGGCCGGATGATAGCCAGTTTTTCCAAGGTGCCACTTGATCGCCGCCGTTCGATGCGTGAGCAGATCTATGACCTTTTGCGTGCTGAAATCGTTGGTGGCTCGATCAAGCCGGGTGCCACGATTGATGAAAAAAAGATCGCCGCCCAATTGAAGATTTCAAGAACCCCGGTGCGTGAGGCCGTCAAGAAACTCAGCGATGAGCATCTCGTCGAAGTGATTGCTCAATCCGGCACGCGCGCTGCTCCATTGGACAGGGAAGAGCTGCGCCAATCCTATATCGTGCGCCGTGCACTGGAGATGGAAAGTGCGGCCCAGGCTGTGCCTCACATGGCGCAGATTCACGCAGATGCGCTGGCAGATATCCTGCAGCGCCATGCCCGCTTCATTGATCAGCGCGATTACGCCAAGGCGATCGCGGCGGATGATGAATTTCATCGCTACATTGCCGAGATCAGCAACCTGCCGCGCCTGTGGCGGGCGATCGAAATTCAGAAAGCCCCGCTGGACCGCTGCCGCCATCTGGCTCTGCCGCATCCGGGTGAGGCCGAGGCCACATTAGATCATCACCGTGCCATCATCCGCGCGCTGAACAGCGGCAATGCCGAACAGGCACGCAATGCCATGGCCAGCCATCTCGACAAATCCTATTCCAACGCGGTCAAGATTCTCGACAAGGAACTGGAACCGCAAGCCGGAGAGAATTGAAATGCAGCGCATGGGCCAGGTGATCGGGCTGAAGCCGGAGATTATTCCCGAATATAAGAAAATCCATGCCGCCGTCTGGCCCGAAATCCTGGCGCTGCTGTCGGATTGCAACATCACCAATTATTCAATCTATCTGCGCGAGCCGGAAAACCTGCTCTTCGCCTATTGGGAATATGTGGGCTCCGACTGGAAGGCCGACGTCGCCAAAATGGGCGCCAATGCCAAGATGAAAGAATGGTGGGTGATTACCGATCCCATGCAGGTCCCGCTACCCGTGCGCAAGGATGGCGAGTGGTGGGCGAAGATGGAAGAAGTGTTCCATATGGACTAATTCACTCTCTCCATGGGCGGGCTTGACCCGCCCACCCAGTATAGCGTTCCAGCTGGGTAAAGACTGGATCGGCGGGTCAAGCCCGCCGATGGAGAGTTAAAAATAAAGCGGCAGTAAGCTCACATCACCGCGCCGATATACCAAGGCACATATTCATTATCGCCGTAACCCAGCAGCTCAGACTTGGTCTTTTTCCCCGAAGCCGTGGCCAACACCAGATCGAAAATCTGCTTGCCCTTTTCCTGCAGCGACACGCCCTCAATCACGTCGCCGCAATTGATGTCCATGTCCTCTTCCATCTGCTTGTAGATCGGTGTGTTGGTCGCAAGCTTGATCGAGGGGCAGGGCTTGTTGCCATAGGCTGAACCGCGGCCCGTGGTGAAGCACATCACATTGGCCCCGCCGGCAACCTGCCCCGTGGCCCCCACCGGATCATAGCCGGGCGTATCCATGAACACGAAACCCTTCTCAGTGACGGGCTCGGCATAATGATATACGGCGTTCAGCGTGGTCGTGCCGCCCTTGGCCGCCGCACCGAGTGACTTCTCGAGAATGGTGGTCAAGCCCCCAAGCTTGTTGCCCGGAGACGGGTTGTTGTTCATCTCCATATTGTTGCGCTTGGTATATTCTTCCCACCAGTGAATGATATCGACGAGCTTCTTGCCCACGGTCTCATTGCGGGCGCGCCGTGTGAGCAGATGTTCCGCCCCATAAATTTCCGGTGTCTCGGACAAAATAGCCGTGCCGCCATGCTCTACGAGCAAATCCACCGCCGCACCCAAGGCCGGATTGGCGGTGATGCCGGAATAGCCATCCGAGCCGCCGCATTGCAAAGCCAGCACAATGTCAGACGCCAGGCAGGTCTCGCGCTTCACATTGTTCACCGAGGGCAGCATTTCCATGATGGCGCGCACCCCGGCATCCACCGTCTTGCGCGTGCCGCCGGTTTCCTGAATTGTCATCGAGCGGAATGTATCGCTCTCTTCCACTTTGTACGCTTCCTTGAAGCGCGGAATCTGGAAGCCTTCGCAGCCCAGCCCCACCATCATCACACCACCCATATTGGGATTGGTGGCATAGCCCCAGGCCGTGCGCTTGAACGTGTCGAAGATCACGCCGCGGTAATCAATCACGCAGCCATTGTCCTGCGTCAGTGAAACCACACCATCGACATTGGGAAAATCTTTCAGCACGCCGGAGCGGTTGATTTCCTGGCCAATGAAACTGGCCACCGTGGCCGAGCAATTCACCGAAGTCATAATGCCGAGATAATTGCGCGTGCCCACCTTGCCATGCTTGCGCTTGTAGCCCTGAAATGTGGCGCGTTCATTTTCCGGCAGCAAAGGCTCATTGCGCGCGCCTTTTGCAAAGGCATAATCATGCGCCAGCTCGCCCATTTCCACATTGTGCTCATGCACCCATTCGCCCGGCGTCACATCGGCCTTCGCAAAGCCGATGATCTGGCCAAATTTGCGGATCGGCTCGCCCTTGGCAATCTTACGCGCCGCCATCTTGTGGCCGCGCATGATGCGCGCACCTGCGGTGACCCCTTCGCCGGCTGCTTCACCCTTTTCCACCACGCGGGTTGCAACAGTCACATTGTCGGTGGCATGCAGGCGCAGCATCGAAGGCGCTGGTTGAGCCGCAGAACTCATGGCTTGGTCCTCTGATATATTAGTATATGTTGGACCCTTTAGCAGCAAATGCAAGGTGCAAGTAGCTTTAAAATCAATTCCGCAGGGCTGGGCCCGGCCCTTAGGCCATGGAACGGCTTGAAAGCAAGGCATGATCTCCGCATAAAGCTCATGCGGGAATGGGGATGGAAACGGGACTGATGGCCAAGCGCGCAAAACCTGAATTAAGCAGGCGGGATGCCCATCTTTTCGTCCCCGGGAGGAAGCGTATCCTGTCGCTCGACGGCGGCGGCGTGCGCGGCGTGGTGTCTCTGGCCTTTCTCCAGCGCATTGAAGAAATGGTGGACAAGATCGAAGGCAAGCCCACCAGGCTGTGTGACTGGTTTGACCTGATTGGTGGCACCTCCACCGGTGCCATCATCGCCGCTGCCCTGGCCCTGGGCTACCGGGTAGCCGATATCCGCACCTTCTACGATGATCTGGCGCCAAAGATTTTCAAGAAATCGCGCTGGCGGCTGTTCGGCTGGAACGCCAAATTTGATGCCGCCCATCTGGTTTCCGAACTGGCCCGTGTGATCGGCAAGCGCCGCCTGGACAGTGAAGACCTGCAGACAGGTTTGTGCATTGTGATGAAACGCATGGATACCGGCAGCGCCTGGATGGTGATGAACAATTCGCGCTCTGAATTCTGGGAAAGCCCGTCCGACAATGCCTATCGTGGCAACCGCGAGCTCTCACTGGCCGAAATCGTCCGCGCCAGCACGGCCGCCCCCAGCTTCTTTGATCCGCAATTGATCGAGATCGCCGCCGGTGACGCGCCCGGCCTTTTCATTGATGGTGGATTGACCCCGCATAACAACCCGGCCCTGATGATGCTGATGGCAGCCATCCTGCCGCCCTACGGCCTGAACTGGGAATTGGGGCCAGACAAGCTTCTGATTGTTTCCGTCGGCACCGGCACTTACCGGCCCACCCTTCCGCCCAACGCAGCACAAAGCATGACGTCGATTGGCATTGCCCTGCGTTCCCTCGGCGCGATGATCGCCGAAGGCCAGCAACTGGTGCTGACGCTGATGACATTTCTGGGCGACAGCCCGACCGCCTGGACGATCAACAGCGAAATCGGCGATGCCGGGCGTTTCCTGTCGCCGGTTGGCGATCTGTTCCGTTTCCTGCGCTACGACATCAAGCTCGAAGGTTCATGGCTCAAGGACAAGCTGGGTAAGGACGTTTCCAAGGAAGTCATCGGCACCCTCCGCCAGATGGATAATCCCGCCAATATGCAAACGCTGACGGAACTGGCCGAAGCCGCCGCTGCCCTTCAGGTCAAGCAGGCTGATCTGGGTTTTGGACAGAAATCAAAACGTCAGCCCGCGCCGTCACGTAAGACACCAAAGAAGCGCGCTGCTCGTCGATAAGCCCCACTTCGGCCCAATCTTCACTGGCGGAAAACTGCTGCGGCCCGATCGGCGCAATGACTACACGCTTGTCCGCGATCAAGCCCAACAGCTTTTCGCTGCGTGCAATCTTCTCATCGCGCAAAGTCGCATTTCCCGCAAACCATTCAGGAATGACGAGGCGCGTTTTGCGGCCACTCGCAGCCAAGTGCCCCATCAACGCCGATGTAATGTTCAGTTCTTCTTCGCTCAGCAAAGGTGAGATTAGAATGATGGAACGCTCAGGCTCCAATGCAAACCGTTCCTGAACCGCCTCGGGCGAAATGCCCGCTTGGCCAGCGCCATCAACGATCCCGGCCTGAATGCAGGCCGTCGCGCCATCGGCCTTGGACTCGACCACATGACCCAGCAGGAATCGCAGTTGCGAAACATCCTTCTCGATTTCCGCCGTCGTCAACCTTGGATCATCGAAGGCAACCAGGCTGGGATGCAAGCGCCGCCCATCATCGCGCACCTCGCCATAGCTCCATCCGTCAAGCCGGCGGTCAGCGCACCAACGCTCATGTTCAAGCCGCGCCAGCCCGCGCATCACATCGTCTTCCACATTGGATTTGGCCAAGGGCGTAATCACCCGCGCAAAGGCTTGCGGGCTGACCGACGCGAAATCTTTGCTGCCGCCATCGGTCTCGAGCCCGAGCGCGCTTAGTTTCTGCACCAAATGGGAAGCGGCCCTGCGATTGGCGCGGCGATAGGTTTCCGGCAGCGCGTCCCACGAGGTTCCCGCTTCCGTCTTGCCCTTGTACAGCGATTCATAAGCCGCATGAATGCGCCGTGCCACGAGGTCACGCTTGATCAGGATATGCGTGAGAAGATCAGGAATGGAATTGAGATTGCTCAGTTCATGCACACCAAGCGCCAGGTTGCGCCCGGTGCGCACCGGCACCATCAATCGTGCGGCCATTGCAGCCCCCGCACCGCCCACAAAGAGCGCCGCATGAGCCAGCCCGTGCAATTTCTGCAATGCGCAGATTTCAGCAGTCGCGCGCAGCGTTTCATCCGCATCATCAAACAGAACGAAAATCGCGGTCAGCGGATTCTGCGCAGCGCTTGTAGCAAAAGGTCCGCGCCGTGGATCGCCCAGCGCTTCAAGATCAAGCGCGGTGATCTTGATCTCGGCAGCCAAGGCATATTCCGGAATGTCACGGCGCAGGATCGCCTCGGCGCGTGCCACGTCAGCCGTGATGATTTCAATGGCAGGCAGTTTCAACCCGCTCGCCACGCCATTGAGAATAATCTCATCAAGGAATGACCGGCCCAGCGCACCAAAGCCCAACACTTTGATATTCAGCCTGTCCTGGTTGCGCCATCTCGCCAATTCGAACAGCCGGTGCTCTAACAAACTGCGTTCGGCGATCAGATCGGCACTGCTCACGATCACCGGGCGCGGCGTGATGCCATCTTCAAACAAGCGTTGGTCCGCCGCGCGCATCAGGTTGCGATCTTCCACCCGCACCACCAGCGTGACCGGAAGCTTGGCCTTTGGAGCAACACCTTCAAGCAGTCCTGCGAGCTTGCTCAGCGTGGCAGCATCATCGCCCGCATCCACAACCAACACCTGCCCCATCTTGGCGAGAGCAGGATCAGCCCTGCCGCCTTGTGCCTTCACCGCGCGCACCAAGGGCCCAGCGCCGCACAGTGCAATGCTCCACTTTCCCTTGATCGTCTCAAGTTCAGCCAGCGAGCCGGAAATCTCCGGAAATTTCATTGATCCCTACTCCAGGAAATAGGCGCGGCGCTGCGCCGGCGTCAGTCTATCCGGATATTCGCGCGCCAGATAGGCAATGAAATCTTCGTCCTTTTCAAAAACCGGATTGACCACCACATGCCCCGTCTCGCTGATGGTCAGATAGCCATGGCCATCCGGCAGGGCGTAGATCTTCGGCTTGTAAGCTTCATTCAGGCTGATATCGGCCAGCTGCTCGCCGGTGGCTATTCTGTAAACCTGCAGCACTTCGGTCTTTCTGAATTCATGCACGGCCAGCAGCGCGCCATTCGCCGAATAGATCATCTCGCTGATCTGCGCATCGCGCGGCACCGGAAGTTCGGTCATCTTGCTGGTTGCCACATCCAGAAGCTTGATCATGCCGAAGGGCAGTGCGATGGCCAGCTGTTTGCCATCAGGAGAAAAGGCCATGGCTGTCGTATCGAAGGATTTGACCACATGCTTGGTGCCAGTGCTCACCGAGGCAAGTTCCTTGGGGTCAAGCTTGGCGGCCTTGACAGCATCCATCAGGCGGCCGCCCGAAAGGTCAAGCTGCAGGTCCAATTTGGCCAGCACATTTCCTTCCGGCATCTGCAGCAGTTCCAGCTTGTGATCATCGGTGGCAATGGCAAGGCGCGTTCCGTCACGTGAAATGGAAATATAAGTGAAGGCCGCAGGCATGGCCTTGCGGTCCAACATCATCTTGCCGTCGGAGATACGCTTCACTTTCACTGCGCCCTCACTGGTGGCGCATATGGCAAAATTGTTCATGGCCCCAGACAAGGGGCAGGGTGCCATATCTGGTAGCGGCGTGAGCTTGAGCTTGCTGGGGTCACTGGCATCCAGCATTTCAGGCACGCCCGATTTGGCGGCGATGAAAGCCTGTGTGGGTGAAACGGCGGTCATCGCGCGCATCGGCGGCGCATCGATCTCGCCGGCCGGTGCCGCCGTGCCGGTGGCATCAGTATAGACCCGAAGCTTCTGGCTGGCCGTCACCATCGCGGTCGCATTGTCGCTCAGTGCGGCGACAAAAGGAATATCCTCGCCCTTGATGGGGTCCTTCACCAAGGTGGATTTGCCGGTTTTGATATCCCAGCGATTGATCGCGTTTCCGGTATAGGACGCCACTGCAAGATTCTTTTCCGGCAGGAAATCCGAAGACTGGAAAGGCGAGGCCATTTTGAAATCAACGCCATTGATGATCAGTGGCACATTGTAGTCCGCCGCCGATGCCACCAGCTTGTACGACCAACGCGTCACCGAGGGCTTCTCGGATATGGAAAGAAAACCACTATCATCCGGCAGCGGATCAAGCCCGGTGATCGCCGCGCCATCGGTGGTCATGAAAGATGTATGTGAGATCCCCAGCAGCGGCGAAATCCACTTGATTGATCCGCTGCCGCCATAGATCATATATTCGCCATTGCCGGTGCCACCCAGAAATTGCCCGCCAGAGGGAAAGAAGTCAGTGGCCACATGGCTGGTGCGCTCGCCCGCTTTGAGGTCAAAGAAATCCACGCCATTGAGGCCCATCAGCGCCAGCGTATTCCAGCGCGATGACACATCGAGTTTCTTGGCGCCCCAGGCGATGCGGGAAAAGCCGCGCTTCAGAGTCCAACTGGCCGCATCAATTTCGAGGATGCGCCCATCAAGCTGCTCTTGTGCCGCCGCCACATACACAGTCGCCTTGTCCTGTGAGGTCGCCATGGCATATTCCGCCACATCATCGACAGGCAGGCTGGCCTGATCAGAAAGATCAGCAGGAGAGAGCCGCAGCAGCTTGGCATCCACCACCAGCATCATCAATTCACTGTCGGCATCGAAATAGGCAAAGCCCGGCTTCTTGTTGACGGGCGTGAAATTGCGCGTGGCAATCTCGGTGCCCTTGGCCACGTCAAATAGATGAAGGTGCAAGTTCTCCGCATCAGCCACGACGAGCAGGCTGCCGCCCTTGATGAAATGGGTATTCGTGCCCTTCCCTTCGCCAGCGTGGCGTAGAATCTCGCGATTATCAGTAATGTCGCGCACCATCACCGCGCCATCGGCATTGGTCAGTGCTACGATCTTGTCGCCGGGCGCAATGCTGATGTGGGATGTATCGCCGAAATCCAGCGGCCAGGTCTGAGTGACCGCACCGTCAAATCCATTGCGCAACAGCAGCTGCGTTTTGGTGGTAATGACGATAGTGCCATGCATGGCATCGGAAGAAACGGCGGTCGTGCCCTCCGGCAGAGCAAGACTGCCCCGCTCATGATTGGAATAGATGGCGTTATAGGCGGAGGCGATGGCTTCCTGCACCAGGGGCCGGTCACCACCGTCATTGGCGCCGGGAAGTGCAGCCTGCACCAAGGCCAGCGCGCCGCGGATCGTGCCGTCCTTGACCAGCCCGTCTGCACCCGACGCCAGATAGCGTGACTGCGAAATCAGTGCTGAATTGCGCTGGGCCAGCGCCGTCTGCCGTTCTTTCATCGCCCAAACAGTGAGGCCGGAAAGCGCCACGATCGTCGCCAGTGCAGCAATGGCCAGTGCACGGCGCACGCGTTGACGCGCCTTGGCAAATTCCTGATTGAGGACCGGCAGGTCACCATCGGCAATGTCGTAGATCTTGGCCAGCACCTTGACCACTTGCGCGTCATAGAGGCCCGCCTGGCGCCAGCGGGTGATCGCCGATTGCGAAAAGAACCGCAGATCGATCCAGTCCCAGCGCGCCGAGATTTTCTCCAGTGGTGCCGGAAATTTCTCAATCGGCGCATCAGGGCCCATCACCACCAGAATGCGTGACGGGTCACCATAATATTTGAGGAAGGTCTCAATCTCGCGTTCGCACCAATTGGCCTCGCCGCCCGGCAATGTCTGAAACACCGATGGCGTCTGCAGCAGGATGAGCGTGCGTGACCGGCACAGCGAGGCGGCAATATGCTCATCCCAGAAATCCACATTGGGCTTCTGGTAGGACATATCGAAGAACACCCGGTTCTGCGTGCCGCCCACGCTTTCATCGCGCTTCGATATGGCATCCTTCAGCTCTTTGGGAATCTTGAAGCTGGTGATCTTGCCGCGCAGCCAGCGCGCCAGAGCAAGCCCGTCCTGTCGCCGGTAAGAGAGAAAGCCAAGAAAGCGCTGGCCTTCATCAGCGTGGTCAAGCAGCGTAGCGCTCAGGCCCGCGGCGAGGCGGCGTTTGCGGTCGCGCGCTGAGCCAGCTTCACTCATGACATTCAGTTAAGACGCCCGCAGCCGATATTGGTGGTGCAGACGCCATTTACCACTTCATTGACGCAGAACAACCCGCCTTCGGGCTGGAATTTCTTGGCGCTGCTGCCCGAAGTGAAGACCACGCAAACGGGTGGCACACCTGGATCATTCTGCTCCCACTGAATGTTGGAAATCGACGTGCTGAAATATTTGCCGGTGGATTTGTATTCGCGCACTACCGGAATGGAGCCACTATAAGCCGTTTTCTTGGCCGGATCGGCGAGATCGACGCTGCGGAAGAACCCGCTGCCGGTCTTCAGGTTTGAACCGAGGGCCACATTGACTTCATAGACCGCAATGCGCCCGTCAGAGAGGCGCGAATTGAAATTGAACTTCCAGCTTCCGGGCATATTGTCGGGATGTGTGCCACCTTGAAAAACCGGCCATTGGCTCGGATCTTCAGATGTACTGGTCACCGTCCAGGCCTTGCCATCAGGCTGCACGGGTTCACCGGCCTGCTTTTGCTGCGGTTCGTCAGGCAGTTGTGGCGGCGTGGCGGGCTGATCAGGCTGTGTCGGTTGATCGGGCTGGGTCGGTTCGGTCTTCGGCGCATCACCGCCACCGGTATTTTCAACCACCTGTTCGCGGCGTGACATTTTGTCGATCACGCCAATTACCGTCACTACCGCAATCACCGCCGCACAGGCCAGCATGAAAATGCGCGTTGAATTCATCGGCGCGCGCGCAACAGGTGCCGCCGCATAGGGTGCTGCAGCCGGAGCCATGGCAATGCCGGCGGGCGTATTGGCACTGGGTGCCATGGCGAGGGGTGCTGCCCCCACCACTTCGCTGCCCCATGTCAGATCATCGGCGGGCGCGGGAGAAGACGCGCTGGCCTTTGCCACGCTGCCATAGAGGCCAGCACTCCAGGCCTCCGCCGCCCATCTCGCCATGTCGGCTTGCAAGCCAGTGTTGGATACCAGCGCATTCACCTGCTGGTCGATCATCATCCGCGAAGGTGCTGCACCGTTGTCGGCAAAGGCTTGCGATGTGCCCTGGTCATGCGCGGCCATCAGCAATTTCACGCCGCGCACTTCCGCCGGCACGTAATCGCGCAGCAACCCTAAAAGTTTACGCCGGTCATCCAGCAGCTTGGTGCCGTGCGCCTTGATCAGCTTGGCAATCACCTTGCCGATGTCACCAACCGCCGGCAATTGGTCGCCGTCCTTGCTCACCATACCAATTCCCCACCGTCTTTTTCTTCACCGGCAGCACTCTTCGCCATTTCCTGTGCGCCATCGGAAACAGTCATCGAAGCGGCTTTGAGCGGCACCGATGCGGCCCATTTGATCCTGTTCACCAGTGTCTCGGCATTATTGGCCTGCAAGGGCTTGACGCCAGAATTGCCCATGAAGTTCTGCAGCGTGGGCATGTCTGCATCCGAACCGATGGCAATCGCAACGCGCACCGCGGCCTTGCCATAATCGGAGGCTTCGAGGGCCACGAGGCCTGCATCCACATCATCAGTCGGCAAACCATCCGAGACCAGAACGATCACCGGCGGATTTTGCGCGCCCGTCAGTTTTTTCGGATTCAGAATCTTGGCCAGCATTTCGAGCGATTGGCCCATGGCGCTTTCGCCCTTGGCCTTCAGGTCGGCCCAGGTGAAATCAGCCACCGGCACCGGCGCTTCGATCATCCAGCGCGCCTGGTCGGCAAAGCTGATCACCCGCACCAGAACATCATTCTCCGGATTATCCGCTGCCGCCGCCTGCATGGCAGGAATGGCCGAGCGGATGGCGTAATTGAGCGACGCCATCTTGTCGCCGGTCATCGAGCCGGAGCAATCCACCACGAAGAAGAAATTGATCTGTCTACGCCCGCTCTTCGCGGACGGTGCTTTGGCGGATGCTTTTTTGGCTGCTACTTTCGCCATGTTAAACCGACTGCACCTGGATCACGCATTGGCCGATGGTGATCTTGGTGCCGGGAGACAGCTTCACATTGCGGCCCTTTGGCGCGCTGGCGCTGGAGCCTGAATCGGTCGTGACATCCCAGCTTGCACTCGAAAGATTCTTCAGGCCCAGTTGCGAAGCATCCTTCGGATTGACGGTCACTTCCGCCAGGCATTGCGCCGGAAGGCCCTGGCCCGGAAACAGCTGCGCCAGATCCAGCGTCTGCCCCGCGATGATGCCGAAGCGCGCTGATCCTGCCGCCAAAGCGAATGTCGGCTTGGCTACCGCATTGGGCGCCTGCGCAAGGCCAGCCGGAGCGGGTGCCATTTGCGCCGCAGCTGCAGCCTGTGCCGCAGCTGCACCCGTATTCACCACATTCATCAGACTGGCCAGGCCACCCCAGGCCGTGGCCTTCACTTCTTCCATCTTGAATCCAGCAGTTGCAGATGCCGGAACCGGCTGCGCCCCAACTATGATTGAGTCACTTGGCACGAAATTACCGTTGGTGGCCGTATTCAACTGTTTGGCCTTGAGCAGACACGCGACGAAAATCAGCAATGTGGGAATCGCCGCGGCAAGGTTTGCGTATTGGCCCAGCTTGCCTGCCGTGTCCCACAAGCCATGCAGGAGCGCCACCAGCACCCAGCCCATGGCCAAGAGCTTGATCATCGAACGGGGATACAGGGCGGCAAGGCCAATGAAATAACCGAAGATCGCGGCCCAGCCCATATGGCCGATGACCCCGTTGGTGACCCGCGGGAACAGCAACCAGAAACCGAACGCAAAGCCTGAGCCCTCACCCTCCGACTTCCCTACCAGTTCCACGAATTTGGGAACGTATTCGCCCATGGTTTCATCGAAAATGAAATAGGCGCCTGCAGCGAGGCCGAACAGCATGCCCTCCATGGGCGATTGCACCTTGATATAGTCAAGGTAGCTCTTGGGGGCCGCAACGCCAGTTGCATTGGTTTTGCTGAGGGCGCGCACCGCAAGGAACAGGCCGATCAACGCCGGAATCGCCTTCACGAGTTCCTCCAGCAGGCCAGCCGCAAAGAAATAGTGAAAGAAGGCGGGCAGGAAGGGCTCGTCGTCGACTATTCCGCCAGGCAGGACATTGCGGAAGATGAACGCAAGGTAACTCCAGATCGGCGTGTGGAATTCGATCCACACTACAACGATCGGGAAAACATAAATCAGAAGGCTCTTCTTGACACCGGAATAGGCGTAGCAGGCATAGAGCATGATGAAGAGCAAATAGCTCATGATCACATACATCGACTGATAGTAATCAGTGAGCTTGAAACCCAGCACGCTTGCGATGCCCGTGGCGGCAGCGGGGATCAGGATGCCGCTCTTCCAGACATTGATCTTCTTGGATTTGAAAGGCACCATTTCCGACAGGGTCGGAGCTGCAAAGTCGCGCGGTGTCGGCGGCATTTGCGGCGGCACCTGGTTTCCACCCTTCGGATCATTAGGCATGGACATTGCAAAACCCCACTTTTGAATGCGTCAGCGAAAAGTCAGAGTTGCATGAAGCCGGGCAATTGCACAAGATTCCCGCAGGAAAAATTTTCCAACCCAGTTAACCCGCAAAATCCGTGCTGCAATCGCCATGAAACTAAACCTGTTGCTGTGCAGCAGACCGGACTCATTGCAAGCGCAAAAAGCGCTTCAAATTACCTGCCAAATTTTTGCGGCGGACCAGGCCAACCTGCAATGCGGCGTCCTGATTGGGATCCTTGAACAGCAACACTGTCGTGTCATCGCCCACGCCATGCGCTGATACATCATCAAGCCACGGCACCAGATCCTTGGAGAGCTGGCTCATATCTTGCGTCAAAGCCAGCTCAAGCAAATGGCGCACCGTATCCATGAATTGCGTGCCGCCGGTGAAGGATTTTGAAAGCCCATCGGTGGCGAGTAACACGAAGGCAGGCTTTGCCAGCGGATCGGGTGAGACATGCAGTGCCAGCCTGAAATGACTTTCCGCATCATCCTGGCACAGCGAATAAGTCTGCTGCCCTTCAAGGCCCTCATCATCCGGCAGGGGCTTGCCCAGCTTGCCGTCAGCACTTGCCGCAACCAGATCGCCATCTCCGACCTGAGCATAAAAGGCAAAGCCGGGTCCGATGCAGAAGCTCAAGCAAGTTGCACCATAAGGAATGAAAATGTCGCCTTTCGCCAGTGGCTCTTTCTTCACATCTGCCCGCACCAGCTTGCGCCACTGCGCAACGAGCTCTTGCGGAAATGTCTTGAACGTAGCTTCAAACTTCTGCCGGTCTTTAACATCCAGCTGGTCCTTCGCAGTCAAAGCGGCAAAGGCCAGACGCGCCGCCTCCACGGCAAAGCGTGAACCGCGGTCACTGCGGAAATGTGGTGTAGCCCCGTGGCCATCCGACACGGTAAGCACCTGCCATGCGCCAACTGGCGCAGCGCCATGGAAATCCTGATTGGGTTGCTGCCGCAGCTTGTGGGCCGCACCCTGCACGCTGGCGCCAGCGATGAGCGCCTTGCTCATGAGGCCTTGCCCGCCACATTGGAAATCACCCCATGCACCTGCCCGAAGCCGATATTGAGCCCATCGAGAATGCGCACCGTCTTGCCGGGTGCCACAGAGAAATTCTTCCCGTCTAGTCCGCGCACATCCCAACTGGCAGTATTCATGTTCTGCAAGCCGATCATTGTCGGGTCTTTCGGATTGCTCTGCACGCTGGCAATCACTTGCGCCGCGGGGTCCACATAGCCCGCTGCCATTTGATATTCGAGAATCTTGCGGCGCAGTTTCAGCAGCAGCGGGTCGCGCCGCGCAGTGAGAAGCGGCGGCAAAGCCATCACCGTCTGGCACACCACGCAATGCGAACCGCTTTCCAGCAGCTTCAAGTCAGCGCCATGTTCAAAGCCGCATTTGGGACAGGCCACCACCGCTTCGCCCAATTGATCCAGCGCGCTGCGCCATTCGCTTTCCAGCGGGCGTGATTGCGGCTGCATCAATCCGGTGGTGAAGACGCGGATGAACAATTGTTTCAACACTTCAGGCATCGCCTTCCAGCGCGCCATGATCCAGTCATGCGTGCCAGTAACGGGTCCGTTGGAGGAATCCTTGGGATCAAACACAAAGCGCGGCTGCGTGCCATAAAGCGCCATCTCGGCGGCAGGTGTCATCATCGCAATGCTGGCCTCGGCCTTTCCGTCCAGGGGGTGCCAGTTCAAGATCATGTAGAAGAACAAAACCGCCATCGAATAGAGATCGGTCTTGGTGGAGGGCAGCGCCTCGCGCCGCAGCACTTCCGGCGCCATGAATTTGCGCGTGCCATAAACCCCGCCCAGCTCACCATCGACAGAAATATTATCGGCATCACAAATCTGGATGCTGCCACGCTCTGGCTCAAGAAAGAACCCGCCGAGATTGATGTCCTGGTAGCAATAGCCAGTGGCATGCAGCTTCTGGAAACTGGTGGCGATGTTGAGGCAGGCCGCCACCCGCGCCGTGAGGCTGGGATTGATCCGCTCCTTGCCGTTTTCGAACATCAGCTTGAGGGGTCGCCGGTCCGGGCTGATCAGCGGCATGATATAGCCAAAACTACCGGAGCCATCGACCTCAGCCAGATCCATCGGCCACACAAAGCTGCCATCAGGCGCGCCTTGTTGCACCATGCGGGTGATGCGCTGGCGCAAATTCACATCTGCGACCGCCACGTGGGGATGATACCATTTCAGCGCCAGCTTGCGGCCATCAAGGTCAGCTTCATAAACGCTGCCCTGACCGCCGCTTCCCACCACCTGGCCAATAAAACCGCTGCCACCGGATTTAAGGCGAAACGCCTGCCCGCGCGCAAAGCTGCCTGCTTTTGAGTTCATTCTTGCAGCCTGTGATCAACCTGATTGCGCCAGCATCCCATACGATTATATGTAAAATCAACAAATTCAGCCTAGCCCGTCAAGAGTGCACTCCATGCCATCTGCCGCAACCCCTGCCCACATGCCCCTGCCGCGCCTGGCAATTAATATCGGCATTTCCGGCCACCGGCCCAACAAACTGGACAAGGCGGGACACAATCTGGTCGCCCAGAAATTTTCGGACCTCGCTGCCATGATTGATGCGGAAGTGCGTACCATTACAAAGGGTGACGAAGGCCGCTTCTATGACGGTGCGGCCCCATTGATCCGCATGGTCACTGGTCTTGCCGAAGGTTCTGACCGTTTGGTCCTCGCCCATATGCCAGAGAGCTGGCAGTTCGAAGCTGTTCTGCCATTACCGCGCGAGGACTATGCGAAAGATTTCAAAGGTGCAGCACGCACTGAATTCACCGCACTTTTGAAGAAGGCCGTATCCGTCACCGAACTTTCCTCAGGCGGGCGCGAACGCAACGAATCCTATGCCGCACAGGGTGAGTTCCTGATCCGTCAGGTGGATCTTCTGGTGGCGATCTGGGACGGCAAGCAGGCCGATGGCAAGGGTGGCACTGGCGAAATTGTCAGCAAGGCGCTCGACGCCGGCGTCGCTGTGATCTGGATCAACCCGAAACCGGGTGAAGCGCCGCAACTTCTGTCGCGCGTCGATGGAGCGCATAAAGGCGTAGCACTCGGGCAGGCTGAATTGCGTAACGTGCTGCACCACATTCTCGCTGCGCCCAGCCATCACGCGCCCGCTGGTCACGACGAACACCACGCGCCCGCAACACCTTCCCCTACCAGCTTTCTCAGCAAGTCCTGGCCCAGCGCTCTCTATCTGCCCTTCGCCTACACGCTGCTGCGCGCGCTAAGTGGTGCCGGAAAATTCGCACTGCCTGTCCGATACAGCAGCTTGGCCGAACTGCTGGGTTCCTGGTCACCCTTCTTTAATGCGGTGAAACCCGCAGATAACCAGTTGTCGAAAGATTTGACTTCTGGCCTTCTGCCACGCTCCATCTGGGCCGATGCATTGGCCTGGTATTACGGCCAGCTGTACCGCAGCGCCTATGTCAGCATTTTCATTCTGGCTTCCATCTCAGTGCCCATCGGCCTGTGCTATCTGTTCTTCCTGTCATCGCCGGAAGTGCTCAGCATCAAGGCCGCCTTCGTGGTGATTGAACTGTTGATCATCTCCACCGTGATCATCGTGGTCCGCCGCGGCGTGCGTGCCAACTGGCATGGCGCCTGGCTGCAGACACGAAAACTCTCTGAGCTGCTGCGCCTCGGCCGCAATCTCGCTTATGTCGGATCATCGCGCAGCTTTGTTCTGCCGCCCGGGCCGCATGAAAATGAGGATTTGGCCAATTGGTATGTGCGCGCCACCTTCCGTGAAACCGGCTTGCCGCATGCGGTGCTCGGTGCGGATTATCTGAAGATCGTTCTGTCCGGCGTGAATGAAACTGAAATCATCCAGCAGCGCGCCTATCACAAATTCAATGCGGCAAATCTGCACAAGATCCACCATTTTCTACATCGCGGCGGCGATCTCTGTTTCATGGCCACTATCGGCTTCTTGCTGTTTTATCTCGCTATCTGGGGCATTGATTCCATACCCTTCATTTCCGCTGCCATGGCAGAAACCCATGAAGCCGCGGGCGAGGCTCATGCCGAAGGCGGCCTCATTCACGAAGCGCTGGAATATGTGATCAAGCCCATCGTCTCGATTGCAGCAGCAGGCCTTCCCGCAATGGGTGCAGGCCTCACCGGTATTCGTGAGCAGGGTGATTTTGAGGGCTTCGCCGCGCGCAGCAGCGCCACCTATCAACAGCTGTCAGGGATTGAAACCAGGATCAGCAAGGCGCTTCAGGAGCCGGAACGCTTGGACCTTTCAAAGGCGCAATCCATTCTGCTCGCCGCCACCGAAGTGATGGCCAAGGATGTGACCGCCTGGCACCAGCAGTTTTCAGCGAAGCGCCTCAGCCTTCCGGCGTGAGTCTGCCTTGAGCCGGCATCTCTACGATTTCGACAGCCACATGGCCTTCATTGCGTAAGCGCTGGGCGATGTCTTCAGCCGCCTCGCGCGTATCCGCCTCAAGCGTCAGGGTCGCTCCGCTTTTTTCGATTACCCGGATTTCAAAGATCAATGCGGCCATTTTGCATTTCCCATCCGGGTCACCGGGCGATGGTTGATGATCGTCACATCACGATAGCCATCCAAAGCCAGGCGGTCTGCCGCTTCTTCAGCCTGCTTGCGCACGTCTGCCTCAAACGTGGCCTTTTCGCCATTCTTGTCGAGTGCCGTCACCTCAAAGTTGACTTGTGCCATGGGACCTCCCTGCATTTTCGGATTCAGAAAATGCAAGTCACACCAAGGCGAACTGTTCCACCCGACTGAAATTTTAGGTGAGAAGGGCCCGCAAGGTGCTGATCACCTTGTGCGGGCTGTAAGGCTTTGGAAGAAAAACGCTTCCCAGCGGCAGTTCCAGATCCTTGAACCGGTTGATGCCGGAGGTCACCACCAACTTCACCGGCGGCCATCTGTCCTTGACGAAATGCGAAAGCTTCATGCCATCCATCGATCCCGGCATGTTCACATCGGTGAACACCGCCATGATGTTGGCGTGCCGTTCGAGCAGCGCAATCGCTGCATCGGCATGCGAGGCCTCATAGACCACAAATCCGGCCGAGCGGAGCTCTTCCGCAATGTCCCACAGGATCAATGCTTCATCTTCCACCACCAGCACGGCTGGCCCCTGATCGGAACCTGAATGCTTTGTTTCTGCAGAGAAACTCACTGTGACATAACCCATGGTGCTTCTAGAACACACGAGACGCCCTTTGGTTCATAGCGCAATTCGAAGTTTCCGCCGAAATCGGCACCGAGCACTTTTTCAATCAGCACGCTTCCGAAACCCCTCTTGTCCGGCACGACCACTTGCGGGCCATCCACTTCCTGCCACGCCCATCTTAGGCTGGGTTGGCCGGTTTCGCGATCATATTTCAGGTCCCAGTTAATACTGACCCTGCCTTGGCTGGATGACAAGGCCCCGTATTTGACAGCATTGGTCCCCAATTCATTGACCAGAAGGCCCATGGCAATCGCCATTTTCGGGGTAATCGGCAGCGGCGGGCCAGAAATCGAAAAGCGTTCCCGTTCAAAGGGTTCAATGCCCTTTTGTACCACGTCCAGCAGCGATGTATCGCTCCAGCGCGCCTGGTTCAGAATGTCGTGCACCGCCCCCAGCGCCTCAAGCCGCGATTTGAAAGCCTTGCGCGCCGTATCCAGATCAGTGTCGCGCATGGTGCGGGTGGCGATGGAGCCCACCATGGCCAGGATATTCTTGATTCGGTGTTCCAGCTCATGCGCCAGGGTGCTCATCCGCCCCTCGGCTTCCTTGCGCTCGGTAATGTCCTGCATCACGCCAAACATCGTCACCGGCTTGCCATCATCGAACACGAATTCGACACTGCGTGACACCCAGCGCATCTTCGTCTCGCCCGGGCGCCTGATGCGGTATTCAACATGCGGCACGGCGGTGCCGGCTCGTCGGGTCTCTGGGTTGGAGCGGATATGCGCATCTTCCGGCACCACAAGCGCCTCCAGCACGCTGATGTGATGGCTGGGCTGCACCGGCAGGCCCCAGATTTTCCAGAGCTGCTCTGACCCCATCACCGTGCCGGTTTCAATATCCAGCTCCAGCGAGCCGATGCCCGCGGCATTCTGCGATTGCTTGAACCTTGTTTCACTCTTTAACAATTGCTGAGAAATGGTTTTCTGATCGTCGATATCGGTATTGGTGCCCACCCATTGCAGCACATTGCCCTCTGCATCCTGGATCGGCACAGCCCGCGCAATATACCAGCGATAGGCACCGTCACGCCGCAGCAGCCTGAACTCGGTTTCGTAAGGGGTCCGGTTTTCATTGGCCTCGCGCCACCGCCCGGCCGCCTCGGCCAAGTCTTCGGGATGAACGAGGCTGGCCCATTTGTCCCCGTCGAGTTCACCGGGGAACGAACCTGAATATTCATAAACGCGCGGATTGAACCAATCGAGAAGCCCGTCTGGACCCGCTGTCCAAACGTGATTGGGCAATGCTTCAGCCAGGGTGCGGAAACGGTCAGCATTTTGCTTCGAAGCTTGCTCGGCCGCCACCCGCTCGGTCACATCCACGCCCTGCGCCAGAATGCCGATCACCTCGCCATCCGGATTGCGGATCGGATGGTAGATCAGATCGATGACGCGTTCTTCTTTCTCGGCCTGTGGCCGTTGCAGATCAACTTTGAGACCCAGGCCCACAAAGGGTTCGCCGGTTTTGTAAACCTGATCCAGAAGTTCAAAGAAGCCTTGGCCTTCCAGATCCGGAAACGCCTCCCGCACTGTTTGACCGATCAGATCCCGCTGCCCGACCAATTGCCGGTAGCCCGCATTGGCAAGTTCGAAAATATGGCTGGGCCCGTGCAGCATGGCCATGAATCCTGGCGACTGCTCGAACATCTGGATCTGGCGTTCGCGTTCGCTCCTGTGCCACCGCTCAGCCATCATCTTGCCGGTGGTTTCTACCACGATGGCCATCACGCCAGCGGGCTTACCGGATTCATCGAGCACCGGAGAATAGTCCAGATTCATCCAGGCCTTTCGTGATCGTCCATCACGGTTGAGGTCCAGCGCCTGATCCTCGAATGACAAGGTGCCGCCCTGATGCAGCACCACATCCATAACATGCGCATTGAATTCGGCCACTTCGGGCCAGCCTTCCAGCACCTTGGAGCCCAGAAGCTGCGGGTGGCGCGAGCCGGCAAACACCGCATAGGCATCATTATAGATCATCCTGCCCTGCGGCCCCCACAGCAGAACCATGGCGACGGGTGAGCGCAGCATGAAGGCTACGATGGTCTTGAGCGGCAGCCCCCATTGTTCAATGGGGCCCAGGGCAGAACGGGACCAGTCAAACCGGGCGATGCGGTCGGCCATTTCGCCGCCACCTGCCAGAAAGGCATGGCGGGGCAAGGTTTCCATCAGGCCATCACCCACGATTTTCCCTCTCCCAGCTCAAAGGCTTGTTTCCCTGAGACAAGATAGCAAAACGTACGCGCGCAAAAATTGTTCCGCTGCTGTAGAAATTATTGATGAGGGTTGAATGGTGGCTCTGGTCGAGATCGAAGTGACGAACTCTCGTTGGATTTGGCGTAGAGTCAGTGCGGCAGATACACTTGCCCCCTTAGAACCAAGATTCTGTTTGACAAAGGTGTCGCTAACCTATTAGTTCGGTAACAGAACGAACAAATAGGTTAGCATGACTGAGAACGACCAAAGCAATCTCTCTCGGCAAATGTCCTTGTTTCAAGCGATGCAAGCGATCATCCATTGCGGACCGATTTCAAGGGCCTCGATCGCCAAGCAGACTGGAATGTCAAAGCAGACCGCTTCGGAGGTGGTAAAGCTGCTGTGTGACGGCGGGTGGGTACGTGAAACCGGTCGGACCAGTGGCCATGTCGGCCGTACCGCCACGACTTATGAACTCGTCCCTGAAAGCGCTCTCGTGGTCGCTGTCGATCTGGGTGGCACCAAGCTCCGCGCAGCAATTGTAGATCTTGCGGGCAATGTATTGGCGGAGCAGGTCGAGCCAACCCATCCAAAGGGCGGCGCTGCCGTGGCCAAGCAGATCGGCGCTCTCTCCCGAGCCGCAGCCGAGAGCAAACGGCTAAGTTTTGACTTGGTGAAGATCGCAGTCATCGGCTGCCCCGGTGTACCGGATCAGTCAACGGGTGCGGTGCGCTATGCGCCAAACATTGCTGAAATCGGCGATATCGATTTTGCCGCTGAGGTCTCGAAAGCCTTGGGTGTTCCTTGCAAGCTGGAGAATGACGTCAATCTAGCGGTTCTCGGCGAACACTGGGTTGGCGCGGGGCAGGGCAATGATCATCTTGCATTCATTTCGCTGGGCACGGGTATTGGTGCCGGCCTCATCGTCAACGGCGAACTGTTGCGGGGTGCAGGTGGCTTTGCCGGTGAGCTTGGCTATTTGCCCTTTGGCTCTGATCCCTTTGAGCCGGAATCCTTGCGTGTGGGTGCCTTCGAGCGGGTGGCAGCCACCCATGGCATTAGGTCTGCCTACGAGAGGCTGACTGGCAGTGAGGCCGATGTTCCTGCCATTTTCTTGAGGCTGCGCGAAGGTGATGTGCAAGCCCGGGAGGTAATTGAAAAGACGGCCGCTTATATCGCCCGCGCAGTTGCGTCGATTTCGGTGGTCGCCAATCCGGGACTAGTGCTGCTTGGAGGCTCAATCGGCGTGCAGCCGGAATTGCTGGAGGCTACCCGACGCTACGTGGCGCAATGCTTCCCCTTCCCAGTTCGCATTGAAGCAAGTGAATTGGGAAATCACGCGGCCCTTGCTGGCGCCGCCGCGATTGGCCTCAGCGATCTTCACACGGCACTTTTTGCCAAATCCATCCCCGGTGCGGCGGTAAGCCTCCCGGTGCCAAAGAGTGCGCTCACCCGGAAAGCGGCAGAATGAGCAACCCCGGAAAAGCCCTTTCGCCCGATCTGCTGCACCGACTGCAGTTGGCCCTTGATCCTGCGCGCGCGACGGCTCTTCTGGCCAAGACGGTGCAGGCCGCCAGCGTGACCGGCGACGAACGGCTGATGGCCGACGTGCTAAAGCCTGAAATGCAGCGCCTGGACCTCGCGCCGAGGTGCGAAGATTTTCTGCCCGGTCGACCGAATGTCTACGGCGCGCGCATGGGCAACGGCCCTCACCTCACTTTCATCGGCCACACGGATGTTGTCCATGCCCGGACCTGGGCCACGGCCTGGGAGGGCAAGGCACAAGAAGACCCATTTGGCGCAACAATCATCGACGGCGAACTTTGGGGGCGGGGCGCTGCCGATCTCAAAGCAGGAATTTGCACGACGTTGATGGCGCTGGATGTGATCGACCGCGCCGGAATCAAATTGGAGGGCTCGCTTTCCTATGCCTTCGTCGGCGATGAAGAAAGCGGCGAGCCGGACACCGGTGTCAGTGCTGGGATCAAAACCTATGTAAGGCAGGTCCAAGCCGGCATGATGCCGAAACCCGATTTCTGCATCTATACCGAACCGACCAAGCTGGCGATCTATCCGGTACAGATGGGTTTCTTCATTGCCGACATCACGATTACTGGAAGGTCGGCCTATTTTGGCAAACCGGAGCTTGGTGTCGACGCGTTAAAGGCAGCACATAGGGTTCTGACCGCCATCTGGAAGCATTCGGACGAAGTGAGCGCGCGTGCCAGCCATCCTTTGCTGGGACCGGGGTTTGCATTGGTGACGGATTTGAAGGCGGGAGGCCTTATCGCCGTTCCAGGCGAAGCAAAGATTTCGCTCATCCGAAAATTGCTTCCGGGCGAAACCATCGATGGCGCGATCAAAGAATTGGAATCAGCAATCCACGGCGTTGTTCCAAAGAATATAGGCCTTTCGATTTTATATCCTGCGGGACGCGATCATGCACGTGGCGGTTCGCCTGCAGGCATCGACGGGGAACGCCAAGAGATCAGGTTGCTGGCACAGTGCATTGGAGCGGTGAAACCAGGGTCGGGCCGGATTGAAGGTGCCCCCTTCTGGTCTGAAATGCCCTTCATCACCGAACAGCTAAAAGCCCCTGCCGTATATTTCGCACCCGGCGACATTTCGATTTGCCACACCAATGAAGAGCGCGTCCCATTGAAGGATTATCACGACGCTATCGTTGGTCTGGCTGCATTCATCGTGAGCTACTGCAACCCCGTCACGATTTGACGGATAAAAAGGGAGAAGGACTATGAAGCATCAACTAATCACAAATCTTGCATTCACTGTGTCAGTTTGGGCGCTATTGGCAGGTGCCGCCGCAGCAGATACTGTGGGTCCGTCTGGTGAGGCCGCAACGCCGACGTCAAAAATCACGGTGGATGACAGCCAGACCGCTACACTGAAATCCAAGGGTCTCAAGGCCGCGCTGCTCTGGCATGATCAGTCGGATTTCGTGAACGCTGTGACTGCGGGTGCAAAGGATGAATTCGCCCGCACCGGCATTCAGATTGTCGCTACCACGTCGGCTGGTTTCGATAGCGCCAAACAAGCCTCGGACGTCGAGACCGCTCTCGCTTTGAAGCCAAATATCATCCTCTCTCTGCCGCTGGACCCCGTAGCCTCCGCCGCAGCCTTTAAAAAAGCCAAGGATGCGGGCGTAAAATTGGTGTTCCTTTCCAACTTGCCGAAGGACTACAAACAGCCCGCCGACTACGCAGCCATCGTCACTGATGATCTCTATCAAATGGGCAAGCATGCCGCCGATGCCTTGGCTGCTTCCGTCGGCAAGAAGGGCAAAGTGGGTTACATCTTCCATGATGCGTCCTACTATGTAACCAACCAGCGCGATCAGGCCTTCAAGGATACGATCAAAAAGGACTATCCGGATATGCAGGTGGTGGCTGAGGCCGGCATAAGCGATCCGGCCCGCGCCCAGGAAATTGCCGCCGCCATGCTGCTGAAGAATCCTGATTTGGCTGGTATCTATGTGACCTGGTCAGGTCCGGCCGAAGGCGTGCTCTCCGCCTTGCGTGCGGCCGGCAACAAGACCACCAAGCTGGTAACACTTGATCTATCCGAACCAATTGCTCTCGATATGGTGAAGGGCGGCAACGTAACCGCCATCGTCGCCGATGAAGCTTACGAACTTGGCCGTGCCATGGCTGCGGTCGGTGAACGGGCAGCGCTGGGTGCGGACAATCCTCCCTTTGTCGTCGCGCCGGCGCTGACCGTTACCAAGGACACAGTGGCCGAAGGCTGGCAGAAGTCCCTGCACAAGGATGCGCCAGCCAGCTTGCTCGCAAAGTAAGATAGAGGAGGTTATCATGATGAAACTCTTGTACTCGGCGGTTCTAGCCGCTGCCGCCTTCTTTGCCACCCAAGCCTGGGCCGACGCCCCCGAGTCGATCGGCCCGGGCGGTGCCAAGGCCACGCCTGCCGCATCGGTGACGATATCTGCAGAAGACGCGGCCAAGATCAAGTCCGGCAATTACACTGCAGCCTTCTCCTGGCATGAGCTATATGATTGGAGCAACGCGGTCTCGCAGGGTGCCAAGGATGAGTTCGCTCGTCTCGGCATCAAGGTGGTGGCGGAAACAAATGCCTCTTTCGACGCATCGCGCCAAAAGGCAGATGTGGAAACCATTATGGCGCTCAAGCCCTCGTTGCTGATCAGCCTTCCCGCCGATCCGGCAGTAGGCAAGGCGACTTATTCAGCGCTTCAGGGTTCCAAAACCAAGTTGGTATTCATCGACAATGCAGCCGATGGGTTCACATACGGCCACGACTATGTGAGCCTCGTTACTTCTGATCGCGCCATCATCGGCCAGAAGACGGCCGAAGCTTTGGCCAAGGCGATGAACGGCAAAGGCAAAGTCGGTTACATTTTTCACGATGCAGATTTTCCGGTCACCAACCAACGCGATCAGGCTTTCCTGTGGAACTTGAAGGAAAAATATCCGGACATGGAAGTGGTCGCCAAGGCTGGCATGACTGATCCGGCCAAGGCCGAGGAAATTGCCCATGCCATGCTTACACAGCACCCAGAAATCCAGGGTATCTATACCCCGTGGGCCGAACCGGCACTGGGCGTGCTCTCCGCACTCAAGCAACTCGGCCGCAATGACGTAAGAGTTGTTACCATCGACCTCAACGAGCCGGCAGCTCTTGACATGATGAAGGGTGGCAGCATTGCTGGCATGGTCGCGGACCAAGCCTATGATATCGGTGTCACTGCGGCACGTGCTGGTGCCTTGAGCCTGCTTGGCAAAGAAGCGCCGCCGTTCTTGGTGGTCGGTGCTGACATTGTCGCAAAGGATAACGTGGCCCAAGGCTGGCAAGCCTCACTGCACCGCGATCCACCCAAATCGGTGCTCGAAGCCGCCAAATGAGACTTCGTCGCCGCGCCTGCAGTTCGGTGGGCGCGGACTCCATTCACCACTTGCCTCAGGATCTCCCATGATGTTCGGCACTTTCACCAAAAGTCAGTTGCAGGGCCTGATCGTATATGCCGGTTTTGTTCTGATCTTTGCTTTCTTCGCGGTCACGCTGTCAGGCAGCGGGTTTCTGACTGCACAGAACTTGTCAAATATCGTTCTGCAAACCGCACCCGCCACGGTCATGGCCGTGGGCCTCGTCTTTGTGCTGGCTGCAGGTGAGATCGATCTGTCTTTCGGCGCAATCGTGGCGCTCGCATCTCTAGTGGGAGCGATCACCATGCGTCTTTCCGAGAGCTGGATTTTGGGTGTTCTCGCCGGGCTTGCGACAGGTGCTGCGGCAGGCGCAATCAATGGCCTGATGGTCGCTTACGTGCGCCTGCCATCATTCCTGGTTACCCTCGCCACCATGGGCATCATCGCAGGGGCTGCGCGCGAGATCAGCAATCTCCAATCCATTCCTGTAATGAGTGACACATTCATCGGCATCTTCGGTGGTGGAACGTTGATGGGAGTGCCCTCGCTGATCATTTGGACCGTTGCTGCAACGGCGATTGGCCATGTCGTCCTACGCCACACCCGATTTGGCGCGCATGTTCTTGCCGTGGGCGACAATGCCCGGGCAGCACTGGTTTCTGGCATCAAGGTGGCGCGTCTGCGCGTCTACGTCATGATGCTTTCCGGCATTCTTGGTGCGCTGGGCGGGCTGCTTTACGCCGGCCGTCTGCAAGCCGCGCGTTATACTCTGGGTGAAACTGACTTGATGACCGTGATTGCAGCGGTGATCGTCGGCGGCACCGCGCTTAATGGCGGCCGCGCCACGATTGTCGGCGCACTTGTCGGCTCATTGATGATGGGCATGCTCTCGAATGGCCTCATTCTGATGGGCCTGTCTGTATCCTGGCAGATGATTGTCAAGGGCATCATTGTTCTGTGCGCCGTGGCCGTTTCACTCCGTCAACCCAGGCTTTGAAGGGGAAATCATGTTTCTCGATGTCATCCGCCGCCGGAACCCCCATTTCATAACGGCCGCCCAAAAGCTCCATCAGGAAGGCCTGATTCCGTCCAACACCTATATGCTCGATCTTGATGCCATCGAGTCCAATGCGCGTGTGTTCAAGGCCGAGGCCGACAAGCTGAACCTCAAGGTTTTCGCAATGACCAAGCAGGTAAGTCGCAATTCCGGCTTTGTTTCGGCAGTGATGCGCGGCGGAATTGAGAGGGCCGTCGCTGTTGACATGGCCTGTGCCTTGGCCTGCCATCGCGCGGGGTTGAAGATTGGCCATCTTGGTCATCTCGTGCAAATTCCTAAAGCCGAAGCAGCTGCAGCCGCCACAATGAAGCCGGATTACTGGACGGTTTTCTCATTACAGAAGGCCGAAGAAGCCGCGGCGGCATCCAGGACCACTGGCCGTGAGCAGGAGCTGCTTCTGCGCGTACAGACCGCAGGCGACACGTTCTATCGCGGTCATGAAGGTGGCTTTGCTGCCGAGCAAACGGTGGACGCAGCGGCACAAGTTTCGAAAATCAAAGGTTCCCGCTTTGCCGGGATCACCACTTTCCCTGCGCAGCTCTATGACAACGCCACGCGGAAAATCAAACACACCCCCAACCTCACCACGCTGGCTCGCACCGCCGAAGCGCTGCGCAAAGCTGGTTATGAGCATATTGAAATCAACGCACCGGGTACGACTTCTACCGTCACGCTGAAAGCTCTCGCTGAAGCTGGTGCCACCCAAGTGGAACCTGGCAACGGCCTGCATGGTACCACGCCGCTTCATGCGGTTGAGGATCTGCCTGAGTTGCCTGCAGTCCTCTATGTGACCGAAGTTTCGCACCAATATGGCGATCTCGCTTACTGTTTTGGCGGCGGCCTTTACATTGACCCGGTTTTTCCTGACTACGATGTGAAGGCACTCGTCTCGTCAGCGCCTACAACCGACGGCGATTCACTGCGTTCTGTTGAAGTACCAGTTCCCTCTGCCATCGATTACTACGGCATGATCAAGACGAGGCCGAACGATAATTTTAAGTCCGGGGATACGGTGGTTTTTGGTTTCCGGGGCCAGGCCTTTGTCACGCGTGCCAATGTGGCAGCGGTGTCGGGTATCGCCAGCGGCAACCCCAAAGTCGTCTGTATTGAGGACTGTTTCGGTCAAACCGTGGCGTGGCCGCCACGCGTGGCATGAGGTGAAAAGATGGATACGCCTGTTCTGCAACTCAAGAACATTCACAAATCTTTTGGTGGTGTAACCGCCATTCAGGATTTCAGCCTTGACTTGAAAGCCGGCGAAGTCGTCGCACTCGTTGGCGACAATGGCGCTGGCAAGTCCACGCTTATCAAGATCATCTCAGGCGTTCACGGGCCTACCTCCGGTGAAATCTTGCTTGATGGTGCGCCGGCCAGCTTTCCCGATGCGTCGGTGGCGCGCGAACGCGGCATTGAGGTCGTGTATCAGGATCTGGCACTGGCTGATCAGCAACCTGTTTATATGAATCTATTTTTGGGCAGAGAGCCTGTTAAAGGCCCCCTCCGCCTTATTGACCGGGGCCGCATGATTGCTGAGACGGAAAAGTTGGTGAAGGAACTTGACGTACGCATTCCCTCCGCAAAAGTAACGATCCGTGATCTTTCTGGAGGCCAGCGCCAGGGTGTTGCCATTGCCCGTGCCACCCATTGGGCCAGAAAGCTTGTGCTTCTTGATGAGCCTACAGCTGCACTAGGCGTTGCCGAAACGGCGCGTGTGGAGTCGACAATTCAAGCTTTGAAAGCCAGAAATCTCGCCATCCTTATCATTAGTCACAGTCTTGATCAGGTCTTTCGCCTATCCGACCGAATTTGTGTTTTGCGCCGCGGCCAGCAGATTGGCGTGAGGAAAACCTCTGACACCAACAAGAATGAAATCGTGGCGATGATCACCGGGGTGTCGGAGTGATCGCTAATCACCCAGGCGCACGCATGCGCGCCGAGATCGATGAGATTCCTGATGTCATTGAAAGGCAGCTCCGAGAGCACAGCCAGCACTATGCAGAACTCGGTAAAGCCTGGCGCGAAAGTCCACCGGTCTTCTTCGTCACCTGCGCGCGCGGCACATCAGATCACGCTGCGTTGTTCTTCAAATATTTGACTGAGATCGCAACGGGAATCCCGGTCGCAAGCCTTGGTCCATCATTAGGCTCGCTCTACAAGCCGGAGCTTCGGTTGAAGGGATCGCAGATGCTGGCCATCTCCCAGTCTGGGGCCAGTCCTGATCTCGTGGCCCTGGCTCAAGCCGGAAGGCGGGGCGGTGCCGCTGTTGTGACCCTGCTTAACGTTGTTCCAAGCCCGCTTTCTGAAGCGGCTGATAGGGTTCTAAACGTCGCCGCTGGTCCAGAGTGCGCGGTGGCAGCCACCAAATCCTTTTTGGCAACTCTTACTGCTCTTTGTGCCATTCATGCCGCACATACTGAAGATACAAAGCTGCTGGACGATCTAAAGAAACTGCCACCTTTGTTGTATTCGATTTTGAAGGACAGCGGACCTGTGCTTGACGAAGTCGTGCAGTCGCGCAATGTCGTTTGTCTTGGTCGAGGTTTGACCTTGAGTGTGGCATTGGAAGCTGCATTGAAGCTCAAGGAAACCTGCCTTGTAGCCGCCGAAGGCATGAGTATCGCTGAATTCAGTCACGGTCCGATGGCGCTGGCCCGCCCTGGCCTGACAGCTTTGGTTTTTGCTGGAAATGATGAGAGTAAAATGCGTGCGGACGAAACTGCCGCCCGCATTGCGGCTAGTGGCGCCACTATCCGAACTTTTTGCGTCGGTAAGAAAGCAGCGGCTTTGCATCCTGCCGTGCAGCCAGTTCTCCAAATTATGGCCTTTTACGATCTCGTTCAGAAACTTTCCTTGGATTTGGGCCTCGATCCTGATAGTCCGCCGCATCTTTCCAAAGCTACGCTCACCGTCTGAGCTTTCCTGCTTCAATTTTTGCCTGCGTCATTCCTTTAAACAGTGCAGCACGATTGGATTTTGAATCTGGCGTCTTGAAAGTGGCGAACTCCGTTTTTGAGGAATATTTTAGATCGCAATGTGGAGCGAGTTCAGCATCATTTTGGGTGTGTCGAACCCGTCTCTTGGGTGTGACGAACCCGTCTGTGAACTTCATGACAGAGCCATTTGGGAAAATTTTAAACGAGGCCTGAGACTAGGCCCCATATCGGCGCCACTAAAGCCTATCTGAGTCTCTGCAGAGACCGAAAACTGCCTAATGCCTCCCGCTAACCGTTTAAGATTGCAGGATGATTTCGAGCGATGTAGGAATTTAGGACTAGCGTAGGAATGAATGGTGGAGCCAGGCGGGATCGAACCGCCGACCTCTTGCATGCCATGCAAGCGCTCTCCCAGCTGAGCTATGACCCCGTTATTCAGGAAATGGGGTTTGGGCAGCGGGGCCGCCCAAACGCGATTGGTGATCTAGTAGGCCAAGGGGCCAGTGGCAAGCAGATTTTTCCGGGCCCCTTTTAACCAATTCGGGGTCGAAGTCTGCCGGCCAACAAAGAGCTTATTGCTCCTCGTCGTCTTCCTTGCCGCCGCCTTCGACGAGGTCGCCCATATTGCCGTCATCTTCTTCTTCGACGAGGAACGTATCATCTTCATCATCGTTCTTGTCGTCGTCATTGTCTTCACCAAGATCAACGTCTTCGATGCCGGCGGTTTCGTCATCGCCCTTTTCTTCGGCTTCTGCATCTTCGAGGCTGACCAGCTCAACGCCATCGGTCTCTTGATCTTCGCCTTCTTCCTTTTCACGCGGCTTGGGGGCCACCTGCTGGGCCATGCCCGGCAGCTCGGTCTTGGATGGCAGGATCTGCAGCGCCATGAAGCTGGTGCCGCATTTCGGGCAGGTAATCGGTTCTTTCAGAAGATCGTAAAAGCGGGTTGCGCAATTGGGGCATGTCCGCTTGGTTCCAAGCTCAGGCTTAACCACGTCGGTTCCTTTCAAGAGAGAAAAATGAGGGTGATGGCGGCGCTCATGCCACGGGTGGAGGGGAATGTCAAAACCCGAAAAAACGGGCCAAGTGAGGTGACAAGTGGGCGTGACAGGACGGCGGCGCTTGTGTATCGGAAATGGATCATGAGCCACCCAACTTCAAGCCCCCTCCAGTCCAGCACCGCCAAAGCCCTCAAGGGCCGCATCAAGGTACCGGGCGATAAATCCATGTCGCACCGTTCGTTGATGTTCGGGGCCATTGCTCAGGGCCAAACCAAGGTTTCGGGCCTGCTGGAGGCTGAAGACGTGCTGAACACCGCCAATGTTATGGCCGCACTGGGCGCCAAGGTCGAACGGCAGGCAGATGGCAGTTGGCTGATCGAAGGCGTGGGTATCGGCGGTTTGAAATCGCCCAAGGGCGATCTCGATTTTGGCAATGCCGGCACCGGTGCACGCCTCGCCATGGGCCTGATGGCCTCAACGCCGCTCGTCGCACGCTGCGTGGGCGATGCCTCGCTGTCCAAGCGCCCGATGGGCCGCGTGACCACACCGCTCTCGCAATTCGGCACCGTTTTTGAAACCGCAGAAGGTGGCCGCTTGCCGCTCACTTTGCATGGCGCAGCCAATGCCAAGCCCGTCACCTACACACTGCCCATGGCCTCGGCGCAGGTGAAATCTGCCGTGCTGCTGGCCGGCATCAACACCAAGGGCATCACGACGGTGATCGAGCCTGTGGCCACGCGAGATCATACCGAACGCATGCTCAAGGCCTTTGGTGCGAAGCTCGAAGTGAAGGAAGTAGGCAGCGCGCGCCACATCTCGATTGAAGGCGGCCATGAGCTCAAAGGCCAGGTCATCGCCGTGCCGGGCGATCCATCCTCCGCCGCCTTCCCCATGGTGGCCGCACTCATCACGCCGGGTTCCGACATTGTGATTGAAAACATCATGCTGAACCCAACGCGCACCGGCCTCATCGATACCCTCATCGAAATGGGTGGTAACATCACGATTGAAAACCGCAGGCTGGCCGGCGGCGAGGAAGTGGGCGATCTTCATGTGAAGGCATCATTGCTGAAAGGCATCACCGTGCCGGAAGACCGCGCACCTTCGATGATTGATGAATATCCCATTCTTGCGATCGCCGCGTCTTTCGCCAAGGGCACCACGCGCATGCAGGGCCTAGAAGAATTGCGCGTCAAGGAAAGTGATCGTCTCGCCGCAGTGGAAGCCGGCCTCAATATCAATGGCGTCAAGACTTCATCCGGTAAGGATTGGCTGGAAGTGCAGGGCGGCACCGCAAAAGGTGGCGGCGTGGTTGTCACCCATATGGACCACCGCATTGGCATGTCGTTTCTGGTGATGGGCCTGGCCGCGCCTCAACCTACAGGCATTGATGATGGTGCCTTCATCGCCACCAGCTTTCCGGGCTTCACTGAATTGCTGAACGGCCTGGGCGCCGCCATCAGCGCCGGAAGCCCCAAGTGATCATCGCCATCGATGGCCCATCGGCCTCGGGCAAGGGCACGCTGGGGCGCGCTCTGGCCCACAAGCTCGGCTATCATTACCTCGACACGGGAGCACTGTACCGGATGGTCGGGCTCTCCGTGCAGCGGCGCGGGCTTGATCCCACGGACCAAGAATCCGCTGCAGCCATTGCCGCCAGCCTCGATCCATCCAGCTTTCAGGATTCCGAATTGCGCGGCGAAGGCGTGGGGTCTTATGCCTCGAAGATTGCAGCCTTGCCCAAAGTGCGCGCCGCCTTGCTGAAATTGCAGCGCGACTTTGCCCAGAAAAAACCTGGCACTGTGCTGGACGGGCGCGACATCGGCACGGTCGTCTGCCCCGATGCGGATTTCAAATTCTTTGTCACCGCGTCGGTCGAGGCGCGCGCCGGCCGCCGCCTGCGCGAACATCCCACCTCAGATCTTGCCGCCATCACCGCCGACATAAAGGCCCGCGATGAGCGCGACAGCAACCGTGCTGTTGCGCCCTTGAAACCGGCAGAGGATTCGATCCTGATCGATAATTCAGAACTTACTCCGGATGAAGCGCTGCAGGCGGTATTAGGCGCAATCGAACTCTATTAGCGCGCGGTATTAAACCCGGGCTTGAGCGACAATGCTCTGAAACGCCAGAACACATAGGCTGTGAGCACCAGGAATGGCACCCACACGGTCAGCCACACCGGCACTTCGCCCTTCCGCGCCATCTCGGTGCCAAGCCCCAGAAACTGGTGAAAGCCCAGAATGGTCAGCAGCCCCAGCAGAAAGCGGAACGGGCCGGGATTACGCCGTGGCTCCACCACAAACAGCACGGCAATGAACGGAATCACCAGAATATAAAGCAGCTGCACGATGCGGTAATTGAATTCCGCCACAATGGCAGATTTCTTGATGTAGGGAGCGAATTCCGGCACCGGCGATCGCATGCTCGCCAATTCAGGAAAAGTCATTTCCCATTCCGAATTGCCGCGCTTGCGGAAATTGCTTGTATCAATGGCTTCCACCGGGCCCTTGGCCTGCGAAGAAGCCGAGGCATTATAGGCATCCGGCAACACCCGGCCAATGGCATCTTTTCCAATCACTACCTGCAACATGCGCACATCAGACACATCGTAATATTGTTTGGGATCATCCGGCACGATCACCAGATGCCCCTTGGCTCCCCCAGTGGCGATGGTTTTTCCATCCGGATAGGTTTCGAAAACAAAAATCTTCCCGAAACTATTGCTCTTGGGAGTGATGTTGTCGATCAAAACGGTCTTGTTGTTGCTCGTTACAAACAGGTCTCCACCTTCCGGCAGAAGGCTCACGAATTTCTGCACCTGATGCACAAAGGCGCCACTGTTATAAAGCGAGATCGGCTGCAGCCAGCCCAAGATGAAGAAATCGCAAATCACTACCAGCACAGCCATCACCACCACCGGCCGCATCAACCGGTGCAGGCTGTAACCCAGCGCATGCAGCGCGTCGAGCTCGCGGTTCTGCGCCAATCTTGCAATGCCCAGCATCATGCCAACGGCGAGAGCCATTTGCAGGGCCAGGCCGGAATAGAGCGCAAGCCACTGGCCCATATAAGTAAAAATGAGAGCAAAAAATTTGTCTTGGTGGATGGCAAGCCCCAGTCCCAGGCGGAAGCGCACGCATTCCAGAATGACGACGACGAAAATGAAAATATTGCGCATCGGTGTGGAGATCACCGACAGCACATAACGGTCAACGCGTGTGAAAATTCCGGAAGTGAATATCGCCATGGCCAAGCCGTGCTTTTACGCGCGGTCCGCAAAGATTGACAAGTGTGCCGCGTATTAAAAAGACGAAAACACAGCCCGCCCAAAACGCAATTTCACCCCGGCGGAATGACCTCATTCCGGCCGCAGCCGCGCAAGCCTGTGTTTACAGTCTTGAGAGTTGATTTCAACTGCAATCTCCGCCCGGGAAACTATGCTAATTTGACACTGCGCTGCCCAATTTGTAAGGGGCAGGCTGAACCAGATTGAAGGGCCCTGCCTTATACGGCAAGATGGCTCCTTGAGTTTTTAGGACCACGGCATTTGTTAGCACTGCAAATCATCATTGGAGCAGTCGGGATCGTTTCGGGCGCAGTAATCCTGGTCTTCGCGCTGGCGCAGGCCTGGCTTGCATTCCGTTATACCCGCGCCAAAGCCCAAGGCCACGCTTCGCAGGTGGAGCCAGCGCCCTGGAGCGGCAAACTGCCAACCGTTCTGCTTCAGCTTCCGATTTATAATGAGCGCTACGTGGTGGAGCGTCTGCTGCGCTGCATGGCCCAGATGGACTATCCTAAGGATAAGCTGACCATTCAGCTGCTGGATGATTCCAATGACGAGACGACGGCGATTGCCGCCCGCGTCATTGCTGAACTCACCAAGCAGGGCATCCATATCGAACATGTGCGGCGTCCTGACCGCAAGGGCTTCAAAGCTGGCGCGCTCGATTATGGCCTGAAGCTCGACAATTCCGAATTCATTGCCATCTTTGATGCCGACTTCCTGCCGCATCCTGACTTTGTAAAGAGGGTGGTGGCCTATTTTGCTGATTCCAATGTCGGCATGGTGCAGACCAGGTGGGAACATCTGAACGCCGACTATTCGCTCATTACCCGCATGATGGCCTTTGCCATCGACAACCACTTCTCGGTTGAGCATGGCGGGCGCCAGGCCTCCGACAGTTTCATCAATTTCAATGGCACCGGCGGCATGTGGCGCAGGAAGACCATTGAAGATGCCGGCGGCTGGAAGAGCGACACACTGACCGAAGATCTGGACTTGAGCTTCCGTTCGCAGATCAAGGGCTGGAAATTTATCTTTGCCGAAAGCATCACTACACCGTCAGAATTGCCGGTGCAGATGAGTGCCGTGCGCAGCCAGCAGTTCCGCTGGACCAAGGGTGCCGCAGAAACCGGCCGCAAGACTCTGAACAATTTGTGGAACTCCAATGCTGCGTTTTCCACCAAGATTGTCGGCTCCTTCCACATGCTCAACAGTTTCATTTTCTTGTTCCTGCTATGCTTCGGCCTGTCTGCGGCGGCTCTCCCCTTCTTGGGCTTGGCGGATTTTGCCAGTGTTGCAACCATACTCAACACTCTCATTGGTTTGACGATGGTGGCCACCGTCTTCACCTTCTACACGTCGCAACGCAGTGGTGATTTTGGCTGGACCGGCAAGAGCCCGCTGAATCTGCTCTATACAACGATCACCTTCATGGCGATGGCCACTGGCTTGTGCATTCATTTGACGCGTGCGGTGCTGCAGGGGTTGATCGGGCAGGCCACGCCTTTCGTGCGCACGCCCAAACTCAACATCATGTCGAATGAGGGCGAGATCAAAACCAAGCAGGCTTATAATATCCGGCGCGTGCCCATCGTGGTTTTTTTGGAAACCGCGCTGGCCATTATGTTTGTGGGCCTGATCATTCTCGGCCTCACCTATGAGCACCACGCCATCGCCTTCACGGGTGTCTATGCGTTCTACGCCATCGGCTTTTCGGTCGTGTCGCTGCTGAGCTGGCGGGAAGCTTCGCATGCCTGAAGCGCCTGAGGGCGGAAAAGGCTCTGGCGTCAGCTGGGGCGTTGTAACACCCAGCTATGCCGGCGATTATGAGCGCTGCCTTCTGCTCTGCCGCAGCATGGATGAATTCCTCGATGGCAATTGGCACCACTATGTCATCGTGGACAAGCCGCATTTCGAAATGTTCAAGCACCTGGCCAGCGAGAGGCGCAGCGTCTGGCTGACAGAGGACGTGGTGCCGGTGAAGATGCATCTGATCCTCACTTTGCCTTTCCTCGGCGGACGCAGCGTGTGGTGGTCGCGCGAGACCGGCCTGTCGATCGGCTGGCACATGCAGCAGATGGTGAAGATCGGCATGGCGGCCAAGGTCACCCATCAGGGCCTGGCCTATCTCGATTCCGATGTTTTCTTCCTGCGGCCCTATCACACTGATCAGATGGTGCGGAATGGCCGCTTGCGGTTTTACCAGCACCCGCCACGTCTGAAGATAGATGACATGCGTAATCCCAAATTCGCCCGCACCAGCCTGAAGATGCTGGGCTTGGCCGATACTGGTGCTTATAACGGTTATGTCGATAACTTTGTCACCTGGCACCGTCAGGAAGTGCTCGACATGTGCGCGCATCTGGCGGCGCGTTATGGCGGCTCATGGTACCGCGCCTTCCGCAACCGCATCCAGCTCTCTGAATACATGCTCTATGGGCTCTATGTGGATGAAGTGGATCATAACCGCGATGAGCGCCTCTATCCAGATGCCGTCCAGATGTGCACCACCATCTGGGATGACAAGAAACTGGTCGTGACCGACATTGAAAACTTTTGCCGCAAACTGGAGCCCTACGAAGTGGCCATCGGTGTCCAGTCTTTCCTGGGTGTGAGCGTGAAACAGCTGGAATCGGAATTCGAGCGCGCCCAGGCGCTGTATGGCAAGGGCACGCAACATCCGCCGGCCAGATATTCAGGCGAAAAAGGTGCTTAGGCGCGTCCTTTCGATTTATTGGAGCGCCCCCGGCGGGAGGCCACTTCTCGTAACCCTGCTGATGCTGCTGGCCTCGACGGCCGATCTGTTCAGCATGGGCGCCATCGTGCCCTTGGTGGCACAGATCACCGCCGATGGTGGCCAGGACAAATCCTATGTCGCACGCTTCATCGGCACCTTCATGCAAACGCTCGGCATCAATCCCAGCTTTGACCATCTGCTGATTTTCATTGGCCTTGGCATGGTCGTGAAGTCACTCATCCAGCTCGTTTCACTCAGCTTTGTCGGCGTTGCCGTGGCCGATGTGACCACTGGCATCCGCACCCGCATGCTGGACGCCATGGTCCATGCCAATTGGGCCTATTTCACCGATCACAAGCCCGGCGAAGTGGCCTCGCAGATTTCGGCCCAGTCCGGCCAAGCCGGCCAGGCCTATCAGCAGGCCACGGTGTTCGTCACCAATGTCGCCTCCAGCCTGGGCTTGGTGACGGCTGCGGTGCTGATCTCGCCGCAGCTGATGGTGCTCACCATTTTGGCACTCATTCTCGTGATCCTGCCGCTCAATGCCATTGTCCGCATCGCTGACCGTGTCAGCCAGCAACAATTCACATCCACCAACGCTCTCAACACCGAGCTTGAGGATGTGGTGAACAACATGAAGCCGCTCAAATCCATGGGCCGCCAGGAAAGCTTCATCGAGAATTTCGGCGATCATATCCTACGCCTGCGCAAGACGCTCATTCAGGTTGTGGTTAGCCGCCAGGCCAGCTTCAACCTGCAGGACATCATCTCCACCTTCCTGCTGCTGGGCGGCGTCTGGCTGGCGGTCAGCGTGATGAAGGTGCCGCTGTCGCAATTCCTGGTCTTCGGCATCGTGTTCTTCCAGATCATCGATGTGATGAAGCGCGTGCAGCAATCCTTTCAGGATGCCGTCGTCGCGGCAGCCACTTATCACGGCGTGATGGAAACCATCCACCGCGGTGAAGCCGAAGAGGAAATTGACCAGGGCACCATTGAGCCCACACTGAACACCAGGCTTCATCTCGATGATGTCAGCTTCGCCTACGGCCCCAAATCCATCCTCTCGCATATCAATGCGGAAGTGCCCGCCGGCAAGATTACAGTTCTGGTCGGCCCCTCGGGCGCTGGCAAAACAACTTTTCTGGACCTGATCATCGGCTTCAACCGGCCCACCAAAGGCCGCATCCTGATTGACAAGACCGATCTCAAAGACATCAGGCTGCAATCCTGGCGCCGCCAGATCGGCTATGTGCCGCAGGAGCTCACCTTGCTCAGAGGCTCGGTGGCCGACAATATCGCGCTGGGCGACCGGCGCATTTCCGATGCTGATATTCTCGCCGCCCTGAAGCTGGCCGGTGGTCTGGAATTCGTGCAGGCTTTGCCCAAGGGCATCCACAACGATATCGGCACGATGGGCGCCAAGCTCTCTGGCGGCCAGCGCCAGCGCATCTCGCTGGCCAGAGCCTTGGTGCATAAGCCGAAACTTCTGCTGCTCGATGAAGTCACCAGCGCGCTGGATGACCAGACCGAGCAGGAAATCTGCCGCAATATCCAGTCACTGTCAGGCACGCTCACCATCCTGGCCATCACCCACCGCCCGGCCTGGAAAAACATTGCCGACCGCATCTACAAGATCCAGCAAGGCAAAGCGGTGCTCGATAAGGTGCCGGCGCGCCGCAAACGCGCCTAATCCGCTTTCCACCCAAAACCCGGATTCACGAAGCGCAAGCTTACGTCTATAGCTTGAGCCATGGGTTGTCGCGGGTGATTCGGATTGCCTGGCGACGGGTGGGTTTAAGAAATTTGGACAACGATATTGCGAGACTTTTGCGCATGAGTGCGGGTGTGGGAGCCTTGCTCACTGCTGGCCTCTTGCCTGTGCCGGCATCGGCCTCGGCAATGGCGGCACTGTCGGTCGGCAGCTTCTCTGCGACAGGCTGGGCCTGCCTTGCCATCGGCGGGCTGGGCCTGGCCTCAGCCATCGTCATGCGCTTCCGCAACCGCACCAGCGACATCGCCTTGGCCGCAGCCCGGCAAAGATTGGGCGAGGCCGAATACCTGCTGAACCAGGCAGAAGCGGCACTGAATTCCGAATCGCAGATCCTGCTCACCTGGCCTACCAATGCGCCAAAACCCGAACGCATGATCGGCGTGCTGCACGGCCTGGCGGAACTGCCGGAAAGCATCGATGGCGTAATGAATTTCGCCGCCTGGCTGGAGCGTGATTCCGCCGCCCGCCTCACCCAGGAAATTGCTTCCCTGCGTGACAAAGGCAGCGCCTTTAATTTCGGCGTCAAAACCCTGCAGGGTGATCTGTTCGAGGCCGATGGCCGCGCCGCCGGCACCATGGCCACTTTGCGTTTCAGGCCGCTGACTGGCCAGCGCCTGGAAAACAGCGAAACGCTTTATGATGCGCACAAGCTGGCCCGCCAAGTGCAGCGCCTCAGCGCCATTCTTGATTCAGCTCCGTTTCCGATCTGGCTGGCCGACCGCAGGGGTCAGTTGAGCTGGATCAACAAAGCCTATGTCGATGCCGCCGAAGCCGGCCCCATGGAACAGGTGCTGAAGAAGAATTTTTCGCTGGCGCGTCCCGATGCGATGGATCGCAGCAAAGCCGAAAAGAAGCAGCATCTTCTGGGCCGTGCCCGCCTGATCAGCGGCGGCAATGCCCGTGCCCTCAATTTCCATGAAATGCCGGCGGAAGATGGCGTGATCGGCTTTGCGCTGGATGTGACAGCGCTGGAGGAAACCGAGAAAGAACTGGACCGCCACATCAAGGCGCATGCCTCCACCCTCAACAAGCTCTCCACCGCGATAGCCATTTACGGGCCGGATCAGCGCCTGCGCTTCTTCAATCAATCCTATGCCCAGCTCTGGCAATTGGATGAGCGTTTCCTCAGCGGCCAACCCACTGACGGCGAAGTGCTGGACAAGATGCGCGCCATGCGCCTTCTGCCTGAGCAGGCCAATTACCGCGAATGGCGCGCCAAGCAATTGCAGGCCTATTCCAAGATCGAGCCACGCGAAGACTATTGGTATCTGCCGGACGGCCGCAGCTTGCGCGTCATCGCTGAACAGCATCCTTTCGGCGGGGTGAGCTATCTCTACGAAAACCTCACCAAGGAATATCAGCTCGAGAGCAAATATAATGAGCTGTTCGAAGTGCAGCGCGAAACGCTCGATAATCTGGCTGAGGCCGTGGCGCTCTCCGGGCCTGATGGCCGCCTGCGTCTCTTCAATCCGGCCTTCCTGCGCTTCTGGTCATTGGATCAGGCCTTCCTTGAGAAGAAGCCGCATGTGAATGAGCTCGCACAGCTGCCGGGCCTCTCGGCGGATAGCAAGTCGGCATGGGCAGACATCAAGTTCAGCGTCACGGGCCTTGATGCCAAGCGTAAGGAACATGATGGCCGCATCGAGCAGGATGACCGCGTGCTGCGTTACCGCGCCGTGCCGCTGCCTGATGGCAACGCGCTGCTCACCTTCTCGGATATTTCAGATTCAGTGCGCATTGAACGCGCACTGCGTGACCGTGCCGAAGCTCTGGAGGCGGCGGACAAGCTGAAGAATACCATCCTCAGCAACGTGTCCTACGAAGTGCGAACCCCGCTCAACAGCATTATCGGTTTTTCCGAAGCGCTAGATCTCAAGATGCTGGGCGATCTCACGCCGAAACAGGCTGAATATGTTGGTGCCATCCGCCAATCGTCCGAACATCTGAAGACCACCATTGATGCCATCATCGATCTCTCCGCTATCGATGCGGGTCAGATGGAATTGAAACTGGCGAAGCTGGATGTTACCGAGCTTCTGGAAAAAACCGCAGAGAAATTTGTGCCCACTTTGGAAAAGCGCAAGCTTGATATCTCCATCGAAGTGGGCGCTGATGTGTCAACCGTAATGGGCGATGCCGCACGTCTCGAACAAGTGTTGGCCAATCTTCTCTCCAACGCGGCGGGCTTCTCATCCGCCGGTGGCCAGATCAAGATGGGTGCCCGCAAGAAGGGCGACTCTGTGCAGATCTGGGTGGCCGATTCTGGCCGAGGCATTGATCCTGAATTCCAGCCCAAGGTTTTCGAGCGCTTCCAGTCCAAGCCCTTGCCCGGCAGCCACCGCGGCCCGGGCCTTGGCCTTGCGCTGGTCAAGAGCTTCACCGAGTTGCATGGTGGTAAGGTCTCGCTAGTCTCCAAGCTGGATCAGGGGACCACGGTGGTCTGCACCATCCCGATTGCCGGGCCGGTGCGCCAGGCGCGGCCGCAGCTCAAATCCACCGCTGCGTGAGCGGCATGATCTTTGCGTCGGCCTCGCCGCAAGACACCGAAAACTTCGCCCGCACACTGGCACTCTATGCAAGGCCCGGCATGGTGTTGCTGCTGGAGGGTGATTTGGGTGCCGGCAAATCCACCTTCGCCCGCGCCTTCATCCGCGCCCTGGCAGGCGGCACGGAAGATTTCGATATTCCCAGCCCCACATTTTCGCTGGTGCAAATCTACGACAACACGCGCGTTCTAGTCGCCCATGTTGATCTCTACCGCCTGAGTGCCGATGCTGAAGCAGATGAACTCGGTCTGGATGAATTGTCGGCCAGTCACCTGTTGCTCATCGAATGGCCGCGCGCCGCGCAGAAATCCATTTCACCAGATACGTTGCATCTGCAATTTTCCGGCAGTGGTGAAACGCGTACCATCAAGCTCACGCCGCAGGGCCTGTGGCAGAAAATCCTCACACGCAACGCGGCGCTAGAAAGATTCCTCACCTCCAGCGGAATCGATCCGCAAACCCGACACTTCTTCGAAGGTGATGCCTCTGCCCGTCGTTATGAGAAGGTGAAGCAAGGTGATGAAACGCGCCTGCTGATGGACATGCCGCCGCGCGTCGATGGTCCGAATGTTAAAGACGGCAAACCCTATGCGGTGATCGCCCATTCAGCCGAAGGCCTGCACAATGTCATCGCCGTGAACGAACAGCTCAGCGCCATGGGCTATGGCGCACCGAAAATCTTCGCGCATGATCTCACCCATGGCTTTGCACTCGTGGAAGATCTCGGCAGCCGCGTGTACCGCGACATGATGCGCAGCGGCGAAAACATGGATGAACCCATGAACGCCGCCATCGCCGTTCTGGCCGATATCGCCCAGCGCCCTTGGCCGCAAACCCTGCCGCCTTACGACATCGAAGCACAGCTGATCGAAGTCGATCTGCTGCCGGTCTGGTTTCACAAGCATGTACATAAATCGGAACCACCGCAGGCATTGCGCGACTCCTTCGAAACCATCTGGCGCAAGCTGCTGCCCGAAACCCAGATTGCAAATCCCGTCTGGGTCCTACGCGATTATCATTCTCCCAATCTGATTTGGCTGCCGGAACGCCAAGGCCTCAGCCGTGTGGGCCTCATCGATACGCAAGACGCCTTGCTGGGCCACCCCGCCTACGATCTCGCTTCGCTGCTGCAGGATGCCCGCACCGATATTGATTTTGACTGGGCCGATAAGCTCTACGCCCATTACCTCAGCCTGCGCCCGGGTCTCGATCAGGATGAATTTGCCCGCGGCTATGCCATCCTCGGCGCCCAGCGCGCCAGCAAGATCCTGGGTATTTTTGCACGGTTGAACTTCCGTGATGGCAAGCCGCATTATCTGCAGCACATGCCCCGCGTCTCGCGCTACCTCGCCCGCAACTTGCAACATCCGGTGTTGCATGAACTCAAAGCGTGGTACGAAACCCACATGCCGGAAGCCCTGCACATTGGCCACTAAACCCTCGACTGCCATGATCCTCGCTGCGGGCCTTGGGCTTCGCATGCGCCCGCTCACCCTCACCACGCCGAAGCCCCTGCTCATGGTAGCGGGCAAGCCGATCATCGATTACGGCGTGGACAAACTCGTCGCCGCAGGCGTCACCCGCGCACTGGTCAACAAGCATTACCTGCCCGACCAGATCGAAACCTGGGCGCATTCCGTCACCAGCCTCAAGATGGAAGTCTCGGATGAAACCGATGCCGTGCTCGAAACCGGCGGTGGCATCGTGCGCGCACTTCCCCGCCTCGGCGCTAATCCCTTCTATGTCCTGAACTCGGATTGCTTCTGGACAGAGCAGGGCACTCCAGCCTTGCAGCGTCTCTCCGAAGCCTGGGATGACGCCGCGATGGATTGCCTTCTGCTCCTCTGCGATCCGCGCCAAACCACCGGCTATGACGGCGCAGGCGATTTCGCGCTCGACTCCGCAGGCCGCCTCACCCGCCAAAAGCAGAATGCATTGGCCTATATTGGTGGCTATATAGTGCATCCCCGCCTTTTCGCGGGCACCAGCCCAGGCAAGTTTTCGATGAACATTCTGTGGGACAAGGCCATTGCTGAAGGACGCCTGTTCGGCATTGCCCATGCCGGGCATTGGCTCCATGTCGGCACCCCGGATGCCATCGACGCCGCCGAGGCCTATCTGAAACAGGCCTGATCCATGGCCACGCTGCCCCGCGTTTTCACCATCGCCGCCGGCGCGAACTTCCTCGAAATCCTGGCCGAGCAAGTGCTCGCCGGCTTCCCGCTGGAGAACAGCACACTGCCACCCAGCGACTGGACAATTCTCCTGCCCACCCGCCGCGCCGTGAGCACCTTCAAAAACATCCTCCGCCAGAAGAGCGGGAAGAAAGCGCTGGTCCTGCCGCGCATCCAGCCGATCGGCGATCTCGATGAGGACCGCCTCGAAGACGGCATGGTCTCTGCCGGACTTCCGAACGCCCTGTCCTCCATCGCCGTCACGCTGGAACTTTCGCGCCTGGCGCGCCAATGGGCCGACGAGCATCCCGAAATCGAACTCGCCCAGGAAATCGCCGCCGCCCCGGCACAATGCCTCGGCCTCGCGCGCAGCCTCGCCGATTTCGTCACCACGGTGGAAACCCAGGATGGCGATCTCTCCAAGCTGCCCGATCTCTACAATATCGAAGAAGCCGAACACCGCGAGGCGATCATCAGCCTGCTCGAACTGCTCAGCGTTGAGCTGCCCAAGCTGCACGCGCGCGATGGCACGATGGGTGCCGCCGCCCGCCGCAGCAAGATGCTGCGCCTCGAAGCCGCGCGCATCGCATCGGGTCAGCACAAGGGCCCGATCATCGCGGCAGGTTCCACCGGCACCATCCCGGCCACGCGCGATCTGCTGGCCGCCATCTCACGTCATCCTGAAGGCGCACTCGTATTGCCGGGCCTCGATCTGCTGGCCGATGATGCCTCCTGGGCCAACCTGCCGCAGGAACATGCGCAATTCGCGCTGAAGCAATTGCTGGACCAGTTGGAAATCCGCCGCGCCGATGTGCAACCGCTTGGGCCCAACGCAAAGCGCAACCTCCTCGCCAGCGAAATGATGCGGCCCACCGCCACAGCCGCCCTCTGGCACGAAACACTGCCCGCGCAAACCAAGGCGCTCACCGCCGCCACGCAAGACCTCTGCGAAATCGCCGCCGCCAACCGCCATGAGGAAGCGCGCAGCATCGCCCTGATCATGCGCGAAGTGCTGGAGCACAAGAACAAGCGCGCCATCCTCGTCACGCCAGACCGCGACCTCGCAACCCGCGTGACGCAGGAGCTGAAGCGCTGGAACATCAGCATCGCCGACTCCTATGGCCGCCCACTCTCGCAAGCCGGATTGGGCCTCGCACTCGATCTCTTGCTGCAAGCGCTGCTCGGCCAATTCGAAGGCGAAGACATTCTCGCCTTCCTGCGCCACCCATCTGTCACGCTGGGCATGGAGCAATCGCATTACCAACCTCTGTTGCGCCAGTTCGAACTCGCCGTGCTGCGCGGCCGCCTGGTGGATGGCCAAGGCTTCGCCGCCAATGCCAAACAAGCGCAGATCCAGCACGCGCGTGACACCCATCCGCATCCCTTACTCAAGGGCATGAGTGATGAAACCTGGCAACAACTCCAGACCCTCGCCGAGAAAATCGACGCCGTCGCCGCCCTGCGCGATGCCAAGCCACAGCCACTGGGCGAGCAGTTGAAGAAAATCACCAGCGCACTCGAACAAGCTATCACACCGGAACTCTGGCAGGCGGAAGACAATGCACCGCTGCTGGATTTCTTCGAACAGCTGCAATCCGAATCCTGGCGTCGCTCTGCGCTCAGCATCAACGAAGCTGCCCTCATCCTGCGCGACCTCCTGCGCCAAGAAACAGCGCGCACCACATCGCAAGACCACCCGCGCCTTTCCATCCTCGGCACCCTCGAAGCCCGCCTCATCCCCACCGATGTGATGATCCTCGGCGGCCTCAATGAAGGCGTGTGGCCCCCGCAAAGCGATCCCGGCCCCTGGCTCAATCGCAACATGCGCAAGATTCTGAACTTCCCGCAGCCGGAGCGAGACATCGGCCTCGCCGCCCATGATTTCGAGCAAGGCTTCAGCCACCCCAAATGCGTTCTCACCTGGTCGAAGCGTCTGAGCAACGCGCCCGCTTCACCCTCGCGTTGGCTGCTGCGCCTCGATGCCGTTCTGGCCGTGGCCAAAGTCAAACGCGATCACACCGAAGCCGCACAATGGCTGGGCCTCGCCCAAAGCCTCGAGCAGCCCGATGGCACCGAGCCGCTGCAAGGCCCGATCATCAAACCCGCTTTCAACCCGCCCGTGGCCACCCGCCCCAAGCGCTTCAGCGCCACTGAAATCGAACGGCTGATCCGCAACCCCTATGCCATTTACGCGCGGCGCATTTTGAAACTCGAGCCTGTGCCCGATTTCATCTCCGCGCCCAGCCCGGCGCTGCGCGGCACGATTTTCCACGATGCAATCGGCGCATGGAATCAGGCACAGGCTTCGGGCGTGGAACTGCTGCTACAAGAAGGTGAAAAGCAATTCGCCGCTTACGGCCTTGATGCTGCGCTGAAGAGTTTCTGGGAACCGCATTTCCGCCGCGTCGCCGCCTTCCTCGTGAAGGAGGAAGAAGAGCTGAAACACGGCCTCGCCAAAATCCACGCCGAGCTGAATGGCCGCATGGATTTCGATGTGGATGGAGAAGCCCATATCCTGACAGCGCGTGCCGACCGCATTGATGTGCTGGCCAATGGTGAAGCTCGCATCATCGATTACAAAACCGGTGAGCCGCCGTCGCCCAAGCAGGTGGATGCCGGCCTCAATCCGCAAATGACGCTGCAAGCGGCAATTCTTCTGGATAGCGGTTTCAAACCCATGAACCCGAAGGGCGTGCGCGAAGCGCTCTATGTAAAAATCGGCCGCGGCCGCGATGGAATGTGGAAAGAGTCAGCCGTTACCAAGGATGGCCCCGGCATCGAAGCGCTGGCGCAAAATCATCTCGCAGGCCTCAAGACGCTGCTGGGCTTCTATCTTCAGGAAAGCCTGCCCTATCTGCCGCGCCTGCGCAGCGAGAAGGATGATGCCGACGAGGATTACGATCACCTCTCGCGCTATCTTGAATGGCAATTGGCCGGAGAGGCGCAAAAGGAATGAGCGCGTCCACGGAACCAAAAAAGCTGCTGGCCGCCACGCCGGAACAGATGCGCGCGGCTGATCCTGAACAATCCGTCTGGGTCTCGGCCAATGCCGGCTCCGGTAAAACCCATGTGCTGGTGGAGCGCGTCATTCGCCTGCTGCTTTCGGGTGCAGCGCCGGATTCGATTCTCTGCATCACCTACACCAAGGCCGCCGCCGCAGAAATGTCGGCCCGCCTGTTCAAGCGTTTGGGTAGCTGGACGGCGATGAGTGATGCAGAGCTGGCCGAGGCCATCACGCTCATGGGTGCCGATGGCCACGACAAAGCCGTGCTCTCCCGCGCCCGCATTCTGTTCACCGAAGCACTGGAAACGCCGGGCGGCCTCAAGATCCAGACCATCCACGCCTTCTGCGAACGCCTGTTGCATCTGTTCCCGGTGGAGGCCGGGATCGCCCCCGGCTTCCGCGTCATGGACCAGCGTGACAGTGACGAGATGCAGGAGAACGCCACGCGCGAAGTGTTGCAGCTGGCTGAGTCGGGAACAGAACCGCAGCTTTCCGCCGCCTTCATCCATCTGGCCGACCGCTTGGGCGAAGGCCAGTTTGCTGAACTGATCAAGAGCTTTGTGGAAGCCCTGCGCAAATGGGATCAGGGCGAAGGCGAACTCACCCGCGAGACCTATGAAGCCGCGTTGAAAATTTCGCTGGGCCTCGAAAGCGGTCATAATTGGGAAGATGCGAAAGCGGCTGTGCGCCTGATCGACCGTGACGCTTACCTGCACCACGCAGAAGTGCTGAGGCCCTTCGCCCCACACCGCAATGTGAATGCCTCCATCAGCCTGACAGAGATCGCCCAGTCTGAATCGCGCGAAGCGCCGTTGTTCAAATTCTATCTCACTGACAAGCTGGAGCCGCGCAAGGAATTGCTCGCGGTCAAAACCCGCAATGAAGTGCCGGACACCGCGTTTTTCCTGAAAGCCGAACAGGAACGGCTGCATGGCGCATTGCAGGTCGCCAAAACGCTTGAAGTCATCCACGCCAGCGCCGATGCACTCGTCCTCGCCGCCGCCATTCTCGCGCACATTGAAAATGCCAAACGCACCAGCGGCAAATATGATTTCAACGATCTGATCAGCCGCACCGCGCGCTTGCTCGCGTCATCGCGCGCCACCCAATGGGTGCTGTATAAACTCGACGGTCATCTCAGCCACATCTTGCTCGATGAAGCGCAGGACACTGGCCCCGATCAATGGAAAATGATTGATGCCCTCGCCACTGAATTTTTCGCCGGGCTGGCCAAGCCGCGCCCCGGCCCGCGCACTTTGTTTGTGGTGGGTGATGGCAAGCAATCGATCTATTCATTCCAGGGTGCTGATGTTTCGGCCTATGGCCAGGCGCGGCAAACGCTTGTCAAGCCCGTAGGCGCGCTGATCGAAGTGCCGCTTCTGGTTTCGTACCGCAGCACTGATGAAATCCTGAAAGCGGTGGACCAGGTATTCTCGCCAGATGGCAAGCGCGAGCACACGGCCTCGCGCAAAGATGATCTGGGCATTGTTGAAATCCAGCCGCTGGTCGAGGCCGATGACAGAGCCGATGACGAACCTTGGACCAAGCCGGTGGACCGTCCGCCCGCCTCATCACCCCAGCGCAAATTGGCTGCGCGTATCGCGGAGAAAATCGCCAGTTGGCTTGATCCGCAGCACCCACGCAAACTGGCGGGGCAAAACCGCGCGGTACAGGCCGGGGACATTCTGATCCTGTTCCGCTCACGCGGCCCGCTGTTCCGCATGGTGCTGGCCGAATTGCGCGGCCGTGATGTGCCGGTGGCGGGTGCAGACCGGTTGAACCTTTTGCAATCCCTCATCGTGCAGGATGTGCAGATGCTGCTGCATTGGCTGCTGCTGCCGGAAGACGATCACGCGCTCGCAGTGATTCTGAAAAGCCCGCTGGTGCCAAAGCCGCTCACCGAAGAAGAACTGTTCCTCCTCGCTTATGGCCGCGAGAGCCAGCGCCTCTATGATCGCCTGCAAGGTGAAAATCGCATCTGGCTCGACACGCTTCTCAGCAGCGTGGCCACCGAAACACCTTTCGCGTTGATGTCATCCATCCTGGATAAATCGCGAAAAGCCATCATGGCGCGCCTCGGCACCGAAGCCATCGAAGCCAGTGATGCCATGCTTGATCTGGCACTTGATCACGAGCGCGACCACGGCCCCAGTCTGTTTGGTTTTCTGCGCTGGTTCGCCTCCACCGAAACTACCATTCGCCGCGAGCTGGAACAGGATGCCGGCGAAGTGCGCCTGATGACGGTGCATGGCGCCAAAGGCCTTGAAGCGCCCATCGTCATCCTGGCCGATGCGCGCGCGCAAGGCGGCGGATCGAAAAGCAAACAGGTGGTCCTCGCCGCACCGGGCACCGCCGCGCTGCCGCGTTTGGCAGGGCTGCCTGTTTGGATTCCCTCCGGTTCCAAACCTTCTCTGCCCTCGCTGCAAGACTGGCTGGCGTTCGATGAAACCAAACAGCAGCTCGAAAACGAGCGCCTTCTCTATGTCGCCATGACGCGCGCCGCCGATGAACTTTACGTCTTCGGCCATGCGCGGAAGACAAGAGATGATGGAACGTGGTGGAGTACCCTGACGCAAAAACTCGGTGACCCCACGCCGGAGAATCCGGTCCGGTTAGGCGCTGCCGATGTGCATCTCGAAGCCGGTACGACGGCCAGCAAGGGCGGCACCGTGCTTCCCGCTTGGATGAAGGCCGCTGTGTTGAGTGAATCTGCTCCACGCCCGATGGGTCTCACCGAGGCGGTTGTGGGCGAGAAAAACTACGACCCCGCCGCCGCCAAGCGCGGCCGCGCGCTGCATCGTCTGCTGGAAGAACTGGCAGATGTGCCTGCTGCTGAAAGATTGGCCTTGGCGAAGAGCCGCGCCGCCAAGCTGGGTCTCACCGAAGCTACCGCAACCGCTACAGCCACCTCCCTTTTGGCTAGCGAAATGCAACAATTCCTCACCGAAAGCAGCCGCGGCGAGGTCGATATTGCAGGCGAATTACCGGATGGAAGAGAAGTATCGGGCCGCATCGACCGCCTCACTATAGAGCCGGAAGGCATTTGGATTCTGGACTACAAAACTGACCGCACCAAGGCGCATGCATCTGATTATGCAAAGCAATTGGCAGGATACACGGCGCTCTTGCAAGTCGCCTATCCCGGCCGCCCCATCACGGCAGCAATCTTCTGGACTGAAACGGCCCGCCTGGAAATCCTGCCTGCATTGCACACAAGTGCTAGCGTCCATACTTGACGCCACCCCCCACTAATCCTACCTGTACACTCCAAGTTACAGATTCCAGGAGCAATGCCATGACCACCCACAAAGTCACCGATGCCACCTTCGCCGCCGAAGTGCTGAATTCCACCACCCCGGTCGTCGTTGATTTCTGGGCAGAATGGTGCGGCCCTTGCAAAATGATCGGCCCGTCCCTCGAAGAAATCGCCAAGGAACTCGGCCCGCGCGCCAAGATCGTCAAGGTCAACATTGACGAAAATCCGGGTGCCCCTTCGCAATATGGCGTGCGCTCGATCCCCACTTTGATGGTGTTCAAGGACGGCAAGCTGGCCTCCACCCAGGTCGGTGCCGGCCCCAAGAATGCGCTGAAAAACTGGATTGAATCAGCGATCTAACGCTTCGCCGCACCACTGATGGCGGAGGCTTCTTCGCCGGAATGAAGTGCCAAAACATGGCCCGCCAGATAGAGCGAGCCGCAAATCAGAAGTCGTGGAGCAGGATGCGATAAGCAGGCCTGCTCCACGGCGTTTTGGATGGACGTTGCGGTGGAGGCCTTGAGCCCTTCCTTACGCGCTACTTCCGCCAATTCTTCTGCCGATATCGCATTGATCTCATCCGGAATGGTGATCGCAATCACCTCCTCTGCCAGCCCTTTGAAGTGGCTGATAAAGGCGCCGGAAATCTTGGTGTTGAGCATGCCCCAGATCAGCACCAGCGGCTTCTTCGGCATGTCCCGCATGGCCTGTGCAACCATCGGTCCAGCAGGCCCATTATGCCCGCCATCAAGCCAGATTTCGGCACCATTCGCTGAAAGATAACCCGACCCAAGTTTCTGCATCCGCGCGGGCCAAGTGACAGATTTCAATCCGACCGCAATTGCCTCCTCGGTGATGCGGTCATCCTTCAGCGCGCGAAGCGCCGCAATCGCATTCCCGGCATTGTCGATCTGATGCGGCCCGGCAAGCGCGGGTAATGGCAAATCCAACAATCCATTCTCGTCCTGGAACACGAGGCGGCCGTGTTGCGTGAAACTCTGCCAGTCCTGATTGGCGACAGTGATTGGCGCGCCGATCTTCTCTGCAACGCGCTCGATCTCATCGCGTACATTCGGTTCATTGACACCCAGCACACCAAGGACACCACGTTTCAGAATCCCCGCCTTTTCGCGTGCGATCTCCTCAATCGTATCACCCAAATACTGCTGATGGTCGAGACCGATGGAGGTGATGACAGTGACGGCAGGTTTGTCGATCACATTGGTCGCATCGAGGCGGCCGCCGAGGCCCACTTCCAGCAGCAGATAGTCTGCTGCTGTTCGTGAATACGCCAGGAAAGCCGCAGCCGTAGTGATCTCGAAGAAGGTGATCGGCTCTTTGCCATTCGCCGCTTCACATTCTTCCAGCAAGGCAACCAGCGCCGGTTCCGAAATCAATTCGCCAGCGAGACGGATGCGTTCGTGGAAACGCACCAGATGTGGTGAAGTATAAGTGTGAACCTTGCATCCCGCCGCTTCCAGCATCGCACGCGCCATGGCGAGGGTTGAGCCCTTGCCATTGGTGCCAGCAATGTGGATCACTGGCGGTAGCTTGCGCTCCGGATGGTCGAGCCTCTCAAGTAGCCGCTCCATCCGCGTCAGTGACAGATCAATGATTTTGGGATGCAGCTCCAGAAGCCGCATCAGGATGGCATCACTGCGCATTGTAAGCTTTGTCGTTCGCGTGATCGTAGAACGCCTTCATCGCGATTTGCCATTTTTCATCATGTCTGATGAGTGTCAGGTAATCAGTCCATGTCGTGCCGAAGCAATCATCTGTGAGTTTGACAATCGCAATGTCGCCCGTGACGTCAACCATCGAGATGGTAAGAGGGAAGTCCGCTCCAACAGGCAGTTTCGGCTCCGGCTTTATCGCTTCCACAAATTCGTCACGCGGCATGAACTCATAGTGCCCATTGTAATGCCCCGCCTGCATGCACAGCGGGTGCATGGCCCCCTTTAGCCGGTCATACTGCCCATAGATCATGCCCTGGAGATAGTCGTTTACAACAGCTTCGATAGCTTCGCGCTCGTTGCTCATTTTACTAGGTCCTTGGCTTGAGGTTCTCCGGATCATAGAGCGGCTTGTAGCCGACGGCAGCAACTTCCACCGGGTAGCTCTCGTTGAAATAGACCACTTCGAGCTTCCGGCCCACCTGGCAGTAAGCCCAGGGCAAATAGCCCAGCGCAATGTTCTTGCCGATGGTCGGGCCATAGGCGACAGAGGTCGTGTAGGAAATGCGGCCCAACTCATCCACCAGCGTCTTGCCGGTGGCAGGGTCGATGATCGGCATCGAACCCACTGGGTAGCGGGCGATACCCTTTGCATCAACATTATTGGTCATCACCAGCGTGCACAGCATCGCCGGCTGGTTGGCTCTCGCCTTGTATTCAAGATGCTTGGCCTTGCCGCGGAAGTCGTTCTCCTTGACCTTCGGACGTGCCAGATCGGCTTCGATCAGGTTGTACTGGGTCAGCAAGTCAGAGTTCTGCGTGCGCAGGCTCTTTTCCATGCGGCGGGTGTTGGAATAGGTTTCCACACCGAAGGCCATTGCACCCGTCGAGCGCAGTGCATCCCAGACGGCCAGGCCGTCTTCGTATTTCATGTGAAGTTCCCAGCCCTGTTCGCCGACATAGGAAATGCGGAAGGCGGTCACGTTCTTGCCGGCAATCTGGATCTGCTTGATCGCGGCAAAAGCGAAGTTCTCAACGTCGAGACCAGCGGGATCAGCCACCACCTTCTTCAGCGTCGCGCGGGCATTGGGCCCCCAGATGCCGATGGTGATGTATTTCTCCGACGTGTCGGTGATGGTGACGTTGAGGCCGCGATCTTCAGCGATGCGCTTCATGTAATAAACATCGCGCACGCCGGCATCGGCACCGTTCACCAGGCGGCCACGATCCGGCAGGCGGAACACCGTGAAGTCGGCGCGCACCATGCCTTCATCATCGAGGAAGTGGGTGTAGATGCCCTTGCCCACATTGGCGTCTCCGCCAATTTTCGCAGCACACAGATATTCCAGCAGCTCGACATGGTCTGGGCCTTCGATATCCGTCATGTGGAAATGCGAAAGGTTGACGATGCCGACATCTTCGCTCATCGCCAGATGCTCGGCATTGGACACGCGCCAGAAATGCCGGTTGTCCCATTCATTGGCCCGCACCGGAATGCGGTTGCCATATTTCTCGAGCAGATGCTCATTGGCCTTATAGCCATGGGCGCGTTCCCAGCCGGCCAGTTCCATGAAATAGCCGCCGAGTTCCTTTTCACGCTCATAGAAGGGCGAGCGCTTGATATTGCGGCCTGAGGCATAGGGCTCGCGCGGATGCACGGCAGGGAAATAGATCTTCTGTGCAGCTTCATACGTGCGGCCGTGGATGAACTCTTCGGTCAACTGGTGCGGATAGAAGCGTCCGTAGTCGATGGAGTTATTGTCGACCGCTGTACGGCCATCGGTCATCCAGTCAGCGATCAGCTTGCCATAACCCGGGCCGTCCTTGACCCATATGGCGACGCAATACCAAAGCCCACGCACCTTCTGGCTTTCGCCACAGGAAGGCCCGCCAGCGGCGGAAACCTGCAACAGCCCGTTGAAGGAATGGCTTTCATTATAGCCCAGCTCGCCGAGGATCGGCGTCAGTTCCATGGCGCGCTCAAGCGGCTCCATGATCTGTTCCATCGGCAGGTCGCGCTGCGAGGGCGACAGACGCGACTGGGCCTTTTCGAGGATCTCGCGCGGATGGACGAGGCGCGGGTTGGTCGGCTCGTAATAGCCCCATTCGATCTGGCCGCCTTCGGCCGTGGTCGGATCACCAGTGTCGCGCATGTAAGCGGAATTGCCTTGATCGCGCAGCAGCGGATAGCCAATTTCCTTGCCGGTACCCGCAAATTCATTGAAGGGTCCGAAAAAGGTCAGCGGATGATCGACCGGCATGACCGGCAAATCTTCGCCCACCATATTGGCAATCAGACGGCCCCAGATGCCAGCGCAGACAATGACGTGATCGGCCATGATCGTGCCGCGATGGGTGACCACGCCCTTGATATGGCCGTTCTCGACGATGAGTGATTTCGCTTCAGTATTGGCGAAGACCTGCAGCTTGCCGGATTTTTCCGCTTGGTCGACCAGCTTGCCCGCAACAGTCTGCGATCGCGGGATGACCAGGCCGGCGTCCGGGTCGAACATGCCGCCCATCACTTTGTCTTCTTCGATCAGCGGGAAGAGCTTCTTGATCTCGGCGGGTGAAACATAATGCGCGCGGGTGCCAAAGGCCTTGGCGGAGGTCAGCTTGCGCTTGATCTCTTCCATCCAGGTGTCATCGCCGGTGCGCGCCACTTCCAGCCCGCCGATGCGCGCGTAGTGACCCATCTTCTCGTAGAAATCGATGGAATATTGCGTGGTCCAGACCGAGAGATAATCGTGGCTAGTCGTGTAGCAGAAGTCCGAGGCATGGGCGGTGGAGCCGACATCAGTGGGCACGCCGGATTTGTCGATGCCGACAATATCAGTCCAGCCGCGCTCGATCAGATGATGCGCAATGGAGGCGCCGACAATGCCGCCCAAGCCAATGATGACGACCTTCGCCTTGTTCGGAAACGCTGCCATGGTGAGAAATCCTGATTGCTGTTCAGGCGACCTTACGGCCTGCCGGGGTGTCGCTACAGCCCATCAGCGACATTTTTTTTGAGGGGGCGGCGGGAGGCAAAGGACTTTTTTGCCGCGTTCGCCCTTACCGCCCGACGCAAGGCGTCAGTACAGCCGCCCTCTCCCGTCGTAGATGGGAGAGGGTGCCGATAGGCGGGTGTGGGGCTGGTTGCTGCCAGACCAGTTTTGGATATCGCTTGAAAACAAATTGGGAAGCCAGGCTGGGATCACACAGGCCCTCATCCGCCCTTCGGGCACCTTCTCCCATTCTTCGAACGGGAGAAGGCGACGACTTATTCTGCCGGAACCAGCGCCGTCGTTTCCACCCGCGCGTCCTGCTTCATCAGCAGCCGCGCGATGCGGCTCACAGTGCTCTTCATCTCATGACGATGCACCACCATGTCCACCATGCCGTGATCCTTGAGATATTCCGAACGCTGGAAGCCCGGCGGCAGCTTCTCGCGGATGGTCTGTTCGATCACCCGCTGGCCGGCAAAGCCGATCTGGGCATTAGGCTCGGCCAGATGTACGTCACCCAGCATGGCGTAAGACGCTGTCACACCGCCAGTGGTCGGGTTGGTCAGCACCACAATGTAAGGCAGCTTGGCGGCGCGCAGTTCCTGCACGGCAATCGTCGTGCGCGGCAGTTGCATCAGCGAGAGAATGCCTTCCTGCATGCGGGCGCCGCCGGAAGCGACGAACATCACGAAGGGGCAGTGCTTGGTCACTGCATAACGCATCGCGGCGATGATGGCATCGCCAGCGGCCATGCCGAGCGAGCCGCCAATAAAGCCCATGTCCTGCACTGCAACCACCATCGGCTGCTCGTTCACTTCACCATATCCGGCTTGCACGGAATCTTCTGCCGCCGCCTTCGCCTTGGCGTCTTTCAACTGATCGACATAGCGCTTCTCGGCGCGGAATTTCAGCGGGTCGGCCACCGCAATGGGGGCCACCAGCTTTTCAAATTCAGCGCCATCAAACATCATGGTGAAACGCCCTTCGGCGGGCATGCGGTGATGGTGGTTGGAGCCAGGGAACACAAAAAGATTGGCTTCCAGATCCTTGTAGAAAACCATCTGGCCGGAATCAGGATCCTTGATCCACATATTCTCCGGCACTTCGCGTTTTTCCTGACCCAGGATCGAGCGGATACGCGGGCGGACGAAATTCTTGATCCAGTTCATGTCCGGACTCCTTTGGCAATCTTTGCCACCAGCTTGTGCACGGCCTTGGGCGTTGACGCGGTGGGCTTGCCCTTTTTGTCGAGCGATTTTTCCACGGCAGAAACGAGGGCTGAGCCCACGACCACGCCATCGGCATTCTGCGCAATGGCGCGCGCTTGTTCTGCCGTCTTCACGCCGAACCCAACGCAGATGGGCAGCGATGTGTGCTTCTTCAAGCGCTTCACATTGGCGGCGACAGACTTCAAATCCGGTGCCTTGGTGCCGGTAATGCCGAGCACCGAGACGTAATAGACAAAGCCTGATGTGTGTTTGAACACGGCAGGTGCGCGCGCATCATCAGTGGTGGGTGTGGCCAGGCGGATGAAGTTGAGACCGGCCTCCATCGCAGGGATGCACAGCTCGCTGTCTTCTTCCGGCGGAAGATCGACCACGATCAGGCCGTCACAGCCCGCAGCCTTGGCATCCTTCAGGAACTTCTCGACGCCGTAGACATAGATCGGATTGTAATAGCCCATCAACACGACGGGCGTGGTCTTGTCCTTGGCGCGGAACGCCTTCAGCAGCTTCAACGTGGTTTTCATCGTGGCGCCGGCCCGCAGGGCCCGCAAGCCCGCTTCCTGAATGGCGGGGCCATCTGCCATCGGATCCGTGAAAGGCATGCCGAGTTCGATAATGTCGGCACCCGCTTTCGGCAGGCCTTCGACAATCTTGAGCGAGGTCGCGGCATCGGGATCGCCAGCCGTCACGAAGGTAACGAGGGCGGCGCGGCCTTGTTTTTTCAGAGCCGCGAATTTGTCATCCATGCGGGCGGTCACAGCTTCACCCCCAGAATGTCGGCCACGGTGAAAATGTCCTTGTCGCCACGGCCGCACAAATTCATCACCATCAAATGGTCCTTGGGCTTCTGCGGCGCGAGTTTCATCACATGCGCCAAAGCATGCGAGGGCTCCAGCGCCGGAATAATGCCTTCCAGTTTGCAGCACAGCTGGAAGGCGGCCAGCGCCTCCTTGTCGGTGGCGGAGACATAGTTCACGCGCTTCATGTCATGCAGCCAGGCATGTTCCGGCCCGATGCCGGGATAGTCGAGCCCTGCCGAAATCGAGTGCCCCTCGGTGATCTGGCCATCCTCATCCATCAGCAGATAGGTGCGGTTGCCATGCAGCACGCCCGGTTTGCCACCGGTGATCGAGGCGGCATGTTTCTTCTTCAGGCCGTGACCGGCCGCTTCCACGCCGTAGATTTCCACGTCCTTGTCATCGAGGAAGGGGTGGAACAGGCCCATGGCATTGGACCCGCCGCCAATCGCGGCCACCAGTGAATCCGGCAACCGGCCCTCCTGCCGCATCATCTGGTGGCGCGTTTCATTGCCGATCACGCATTGGAAATCGCGCACCATTTCCGGATAGGGATGCGGGCCAGCCACCGTGCCGATGCAATAGAATGTATCTTCCACATTGGCCACCCAGTCGCGCAGCGCCTCATTGAGCGCATCCTTCAGCGTGCGGCTGCCCGACTTGGCCGGCACCACTTCGGCACCCAGAAGCTTCATGCGGAACACATTGGGCTTCTGGCGCTCGATATCGACCTCGCCCATATAGACCACGCATTTGAGGCCAAAGAGAGCGCAGGCCGTGGCGGTGGCCACGCCATGCTGGCCCGCACCCGTTTCGGCGATGATGCGCTTCTTGCCCATGCGGCGGGCAAGAAGGATCTGACCCAGCACATTGTTGATCTTGTGGGCACCCGTATGGTTCAGCTCATCGCGTTTGAAATAGACCTTGGCGCCGCCCAGATGCTCGGTCAGGCGCTTGGCGAAATAGAGCGGTGAGGGCCGGCCCACATAATGTTCAAGCAGATAATCAAGCTCGTCCTGGAAGCTGCGGTCGGCTTTGGCGGCCTTGTAGGCCTGCTCCAGTTGCAGGATGAGCGGCATCAAGGTCTCGGCCACGAAGCGCCCGCCATAGATGCCAAACAGGCCCTTTTCGTCGGGCCCCGTGCGGTAGGAATTGGGTTCGGTTGTCATGGATTTGTTCTAGCGGGCGGATTTCGCCCGCGCAATGAATGATCTGATGAGGGCCATGTCCTTGTTTCCGGGGGTTGTTTCCACCCCGGAGGACACGTCTACCATGGGGGCCTTGGTGAGCGCGATGGCATGGGGCACATTGTCGGGGTTGAGCCCGCCAGACAGCATGAATTGCCCGTCTTTGCCCTTTAGCAGGTTCCAGTCGAAGGATAGCCCATTGCCGCCCGGCAGTAGGTCTTCCGGGGCTTTGGCGTCGAATAGGATGAGTGCGGCGACATCCTTGTAGGCCTTGGCAGAGGCCACATCACCGGCCTCTTTTACCTTGATGGCCTTGATCACAGGTACATTATATTTGGAGGTAATCTCCGCCACCCGTTCCGGCGTTTCGCTACCATGCGCCTGCAGGTAGTCCGGCCTCACGGCATTGATGATCGACTTGATCAACATGTCATCGGCATCAACGGTGAGAACCACAATCTTGGCGCGGCCCCGTGCCTGTTCCGCAAGCGAAGTGGCTTGCTCCAGCGAAACATTGCGCGGCGAGCGTGGATAAAAAACCAGCCCGATCATATCCGCCCCGGCATCAAGCGCCGCAGCCATTGTCTCTGCCGTAGAAAGCCCGCAGATCTTGACGATGATCATTTCAGGCTCGCAAAAATATCAGCCGCCGCCTTGGCGGGATCGGTAGCCCCGGTAATGGCGCGGCCGATCACCAGCACGTTTGCACCTGCTTCAACCGCGGCCTTCGGTGTGGCCACGCGCTTCTGGTCGTGCGTGGCGGCATCTGCGAGGCGAATACCGGGCACCACGGTCAGGAAGTCGCGCGGCAGTTCCTTGCGGATGGCGGCGAGATCAAGTGGCGAGCACACAACACCGTCAAGCCCGGCCTGATGCGTCAGCTTCGCCAGATTGAGCGCATGCTCATCGGTCTTGCGGGTATCAAAACCTGCCGCCCAGATATTCTCGTCCGACAAAGAAGTGAGGATGGTGACCGCGATCAGCTTCACTTTGTCGCCCACTGCATCTTTCGCTGCCTTCATCATGTCGAGGCCGCCACCGGCATGAATATTGGTGATGACCGGTGCGGGCGACAGCTTCAGCAGCGAAGTTAGCCCCTGCGCCACGGTGTTGGGAATGTCATGCAGCTTCAGATCAAGGAAGATCGGCACGCCCTCAGCCGCTACCGCTTCATAACCCGCCGCACCATTGGCGTAGAAGAATTCCAGCCCGATCTTCAGCATGCCCACATGCGACTTCACCGCGCGCGCCAAGGCGCGGGCCTTGGCAACATCAGGCGTATCAAGGGCAACACAGATGGGGTTGTTCTGGGGCATGGGCTTGCCCTAGCGCGAATTCAGGACGCGCGCAAATACACCATCGCCGCTGCTGCCAGGTCTTCCAGCGCGGTGCCGGATGACTTGAACAGCGTCACTTCCGCATCGGTCTTGCGGCCCAGCATCTTCCCCTGTGTCAGCTCAAACAGATCAGCCTGGATCGCGTCCCATTTGAACTGGCCTTCCTTCTGCGCCATCAGCAAATCGCCCGCTTCATGCAGCGCGCCGTCTCGCGTATCCACAAACACGCGCGACATGGCCACCGCAGCAGCATCCGTCTCGCGTGATTCCGGCTTGTAGGCGCCGACCAGATCAATATGCGTGCCGGGCTTAACCCAGGCGCCCTTGATCACCGGGCCAGTGGCAGAGGTAATGCCTGTGATGATATCGGCCTCAGCCATGGCGGCTTCGAGATCAGAGATGGCCTCGCCGCCAATCTCCTGCGCCACGGAAACGGCCTTTTCCGGTGTGCGGTTATAAACCATCACGCGCTTGATCGGCCGCACTGCCGCATGCGCACGGGCAAAATGCGGTGCGAGTGCGCCAGCGCCCACCAGCAGCAACGTAGATGCAGTCTTGGCTGCCAGATAATCTGCGGCCAGAGCCGATGCCGCCGCCGTCCGCCGCCTTGTGAGTTCGGTGCCATCCATCACAGCGACGGGCGCACCCGTTTCGTTGTCGATCAGCAGGTAGGACGCTTGTACGGTGGGGTGGCCCAGCGGGCCATTGTCAGTCTTCACAGTCACTGTCTTGATGCCAGTGAAACGTTGATCCCAGGCCGGCATGATCAGCAAGGTGGTGGCAGGCCCGGTATCGTCCACAAAGCGCTGTGGTGCCGTCACCTGGCCCTGAAAGGCTGTGCGCAAGGCCTCAATGTAATCGCCGTAGCTGCAAGCGGCGAGATCGGCCGCGGTAAAAACCTTCACGGCATGATGCCCGGAAGTGGCGCCAGCATCTGTGCATCCATTCTTTGTGGCCCCTGACGCGCCTCGGCCAGTTCAGTATTCAGCCTTGTGACCTCACGGGCACGCTCGCGCGCCAGCCGGCGATATTTGCCCTGCGCCAGCCAGCAGAAGAACCAGCCGGCAAACACGCCAATGAAAATTCCGACAAACAGCAGCAGCCACAAAGGCAGCTCTACCGCGATATTCGGTGCTGTTTCGTGGAAGGGATCAAGTGAAAGCTGGGTCCAGTGCCGGTTGGCGACTGCAAAACCCATGACGATGATGAAAAGGGGCAGGCCGATCAGCCAGCGGAAAATCCGGCGCAAGGTCAGTCCTTGCCATTGAGCCGGTTGCGCAGCTCCTTGCCGGTCTTGAAAAAGGGCACACGCTTTTCAGTGACTTCCACCGATTCACCGGTGCGCGGGTTGCGGCCAGTGCGGGCCCGGCGTTCCTTGACCGAGAAAGCGCCAAAGCCGCGCAATTCCACCCGGTTGCCGTCCTTCATCGTGTTGATGATTTCGTCGAATACCCGGTTGACGATACGTTCCACGTCACGGTGATAAAGGTGGGGGTTCTTTTCAGCTATTTTGAGGACCAGTTCAGACTTGATCACGGGCTCTTCCTCCTAAGCGATTTGATTTCATGACTTTAGTGCCAACGCCCGAAAGGTCAAGCAGCGTTCGAATCCATTTCGCGCGATAAAATTCTAACTAAATCCGACGTTGTTACATTTTAGGTGCACATCACATCAGGGAACAAAAAAGGCCGGGGATTGTTCCCCGGCCTCAAACACTTAAAGAAAGTGTGCGTGATTACTTCTGCTCTTCTTTCTTCTTCAGGGCAGCCTGGAAGATGTCTCCCAGCGAAGCGCCCGAGTCCGACGAGCCATATTGGGCCACGGCTTCACGCTCGTCGGCGATTTCCATCGCCTTGATCGAAACGTTGACCTTGCGGGCCTTGGCATCCATGGCCACGATCACGGCATCGAACTTCTCGCCCACGGCGAAACGTTCGCTGCGCTGTTCGCTGCGGTCGCGGGCCAGGTCGCCACGCTTGGCGTAAGCGGTGATGTCGGTGCCGACGATGCGGACTTCAAGCCCGCCGTCTTCCACCTTCATCACTTCGCAGGTGACCTTCTCGCCCTTGCGCGGCGTGCCACCGGCAGCAGCACGCGGAGCGCCGCCAGCGGATGCACTTGCCGCACCAGCGCCAGCACCACCTTCGGTGAGCTGCTTGATGCCGAGCGAGATGCGTTCCTTTTCCTGGTCCACATCGAGAACCTGGGCCTTGACGATATCGCCCTTCTTGAAGTCCTTGATGGCTTCTTCGCCGGGGCGCTTCCAGTCGAGGTCGGAGAGATGGACCATGCCGTCCACATCGCCATCGAGGCCAACGAACAGGCCGAACTCGGTCATGTTCTTGACTTCGCCTTCAACCACGGTGCCCTTCGGATACTTCGAAGCGAAGGAAACCCACGGATTCTGCTGCACCTGTTTGAGGCCCAGCGAGATGCGACGCTTCGACGAGTCGATTTCCAGGACCTGAACTTCAACCGGTTCAGAGGTCGACAGGATCTTGCCCGGATGCACGTTCTTCTTGGTCCAGCTCATTTCCGAAACGTGGACGAGGCCTTCAATGCCGTCTTCCAGTTCAACAAATGCGCCGTAATCGGTGATGTTGGTCACCTTGCCCTTGACCTTGGTGCCAACGGTGAACTTTTCAGCCACCACATCCCATGGGTCCTTGTCGAGCTGCTTCATGCCCAGCGAAATGCGCTGGGTTTCCGGGTTGATGCGGACGATCTGCACCTTCACGGTCTGGCCAACGGCAAGCACATCCGACGGATGGTTCACGCGCTTCCAGGCGATGTCAGTGACGTGCAGCAAGCCGTCAATGCCGCCCAGGTCAACGAATGCACCGTAATCGGTTATGTTCTTCACAACGCCGTCAACAACCTGGCCTTCGGCAAGGTTCTGCACGAGTTCCGAACGCTGTTCAGCGCGGGTCTCTTCCATGATGGCGCGGCGCGAGACAACAATGTTGCCGCGCTTGCGGTCCATCTTTAGAATCTGGAAGGGCTGCGACACATGCATCAGCGGACCAACGTCACGGATCGGGCGAACGTCAACCTGCGAACCGGGCAAGAAGGCCACAGCACCGCCGAGATCAACAGTGAAGCCACCCTTGACGCGGCCGAAGATCACGCCATCGACGCGCTCGTTCTTGGTGGACATTTCTTCCAGGCGCACCCAGGCCTCTTCGCGCTTGGCCTTTTCGCGGCTGAGCACGGCTTCGCCCAAGGCATTTTCAATGCGTTCCAGGTAAACTTCAACAGTAGAGCCAACCTTGATGTCGGCAGGCTTGCCGGGCTGGTCGAAATCCTTCAGCGGAATGCGGCCTTCGGTCTTCAGGCCAACGTCAACGATCACCAGGTCATTTTCAATCGCCAGGACCTTGCCCTTGACGACGGAGCCTTCGGATACGGGGCGGTCGGCATAGCTCTCCTCGAGGAGAGATTCAAAATCGGATTTGGTGGGGTTCATCGAAACGGCGGATTTCGCCATGAGGTCTTGCTTTCTATACGCGCGAGGGCCCGCATTCAGCTGGGCAATCCAAACGGCGCGTGCTGCATGAGGCAGCGGCTGGAGCGTTTCAGGAGGGAGCAGCGAACTGAGCTATCGCGCTTTCTCTGAAACAATTTGGGGTGCGGCGAGCTTGGCCCGGCACCCCGTTCAGCAGGCACCTAAAGGTTCCTGTTCTCAGTGGCTGGGCGGATAGCTCAGGAAAGGGGCAATTGCAAGGCGGAAATACCTTGAGTTGTTCAGCTGCCAAGCCACCACGCGAAGCCGGCCGCCGCCAGGCAGTAAACGCCGAACCAGTGCCACCGGCCGGTACCCAGCCAGCTGGAGAGCCAGCGCAACGCCACCAGCCCCGCAGCAAAGCTGAACAACAGGCCGAGCAGGCCCGGCCAGATGAAACCCAGCCAGTCACCCGCAACGAGACCAGACTTGGCATGCAGGAAACGCCAGGCTTCGCGGCCCACCACAAAAGGCGTAAGCACCACCGCCAAAGCAAAGCTGAATTCCTCCGCCGCCTGCCGCGGTATGCCACTGATGAGTGCGGTGGAGATCGTGGCACCTGAACGTGAAAAGCCACGCAACGGCAGGCACAGGCCCTGCACCAGTCCCACCATTCCGGCACGCGCCAGGGTGAAGCTTCCATCACTTCTTGGACGCGCGAAAGAAGATGCAATGATCAACACTCCCACCAATGCCAGGCTGGCAGCGATGAGATGCAGATTGCCGAAAATCTGCTCAATCTCGAACTGTACCGCGTCACCCGCAAACCAATGCTTGATGGCCGCCTGCAGGGCCAGTCCGACAAGGCCGGTCAAGGCCGTGGCCAGCACAAGATTGAGCGCCATGCGCCCCAATGCGGCAGACGAAGCGAAATAGGCATTGCGCCATGCTTTTCGGAAATACACGATCACCGCCAGCATGGTTCCGGTGTGCAGCAAGACCAGAAGCAGCGTCATCTCCGGCGCAGTGGGGTCAAGCCCCAGCAATCGCTCTGCGACGATCACATGTGCCGAGCTGGAAACCGGCAGGAGTTCAGTAAAACCTTGGATGACGGAGAGGATAAGTATTTTGAGCAGCGTCATGCCCGCTGCCTACACCCGGCACCCCGTCATTGCATCTTAAGCTGGTGTAATGACCCGCAGGTTGCCAGTAGTCAGGATGAGGAAAGGGGCAGAGCGAGTATCTGCCCCATCGGCCTCCCTCCTAAGCTGGGATAGCTACAGGCGCATTCATGACTCTTTTGGAGGATGCGTCTCGGGTAAACCTGAGAGACGAAGTCCTGCGAGATACTTTTCGAGCAACGGCGCATGCATAAACTTCAGGCTGTCACGAACGCTCGCAACATCCATGGGCGGACGCCCATCGGCGAACGTGGCGAGGGCGCGCTTCGCCGTCTCGAAATCTCCGACGGTAGCCTTATAAACCGCCATGTCACGCAGTGGCCAGGAAAGTCCTGGCCGCTCATCGAGTACCATCTGGGCGAAACGCATGGCTTCTTCCAGATCTCCAAGGGAGAAGTGAGCAAGCCCAATTCCGACACGCATGTTGAAGGCGAACGGGTCGAGCGGCGAAAGCCGTTCAGCACGCGCGAAGGACTCCAAGGCCTCCTTTGGCTTTCCGACATAGACAAGACCGAAACCGCGCCGCATCCAGGCCCATGCATGGTTCTTGTCAAGCTTCAGCGCCCTGTCGACGAAAGAAAGCGCGCGTGCGGCGTTGCCCTCCAGCAACATCACCGCAGTTCCCAGCGCGGTGAGGCCCGTGGCATCGTCCTGTACCGATGCAGCGGCCCGTTCGATAAGCGCTAACCCCTTGAGGCGTTCACCGCCATTGTTTTCAGTCCACTGATAAGCCACCTGCTGAGCATGGGCCCACGCGCATAGGGCTGCCGCAAGTCCGTAGTTTGGATCGAGTTTGAGGGCTTTATCGAGCAGCTGGATGGCGACCGGATTCTCGTACATGCGGTGTGCCCAGAGATATGGAAGTGCTCGCATCACCAAGTCATACGCTTCAAGATTGTCCGGCCGCTTCTTGCGTGCTCTTTCAATCTCGGCGCGACGCACCGAAGGGTACACGGCTCCTGCAACCATCTCCGCGATACGGTCTTGAAGATCGAATAGATCAGAACGCGTGCCTTCTTCCTTGCCCGCCCAGATATGCGATCCCGTTTCCGCTTCGATAAGTTGAGCTGTGATCCGCACCCGCTCGCCAGCGGTTCTCACGCTGCCCTCGAGAAGGTAGCGCACGCCGAGATCCTGCCCAATACGGCGGACGTCAACATTGGTTCCCTTGTAGGCGAACGCGGAGTTGCGGGCGATGACCAGGAAATCTCCCACGCGAGACAAAGTCGCCGTCAGCTCTTCAACCACAGCATCGGCAAAATGCGTTTGTTCCGGGTCGGTGGACATATTTTCAAAAGCAAGCACGGCAAGGGATGGGCGGCCAAAATCCTGCGTCGCTTGGGAAGGTGCGCCGAATGCCTCTTTGACGGCAGCCTGCTGCACCCGCCGATCAGGATGCCAGACGAAGAGCCGCACGGTCTTGGTCACATTCTTGAGGGGTTGTGATCCAATATCGTCGAAAACCAAATCAAGTTTGCCGGCAAGGTATTCGTGACTCCACTTGGTGATGCACATCCCGCCAGGTGGCGCCCTCGCTTGCACGCGCACCGCCAGATTGATGCCTTCCCCAAAACGATCCGCACCTTCCTCCATGACATCGGCGAGAACAATTCCGATCCGAAATCTGAGCGGCAAACTGTCAGGCGCCCTCAGAGGTGAATCGAAAAGTTCTTGTTGAAGTTGAGCGGCCCATTCCATGGCAGATACCAGGCTGGTGAATTCGGCCAGGATGCCGTCGCCCATCGTTTTGAAGATGCTCCCGCCGGCATTGGTCATGCTCGGTTCGACGCGCTCGCGGAAAACCCTCGACACAAGCTCGTGCGCGGCAGACTCGTCGGCTTCGATCATCCGGGTGTAACCCACGACATCTGCAGACAAAATTGGAACTAGACGCCTGCTCGCCGCCACTTGGTGGTACTCCTTGCCGTGGAGAATAGCAGTTTGCGATTGTCGAGCAATATGCCTCAGACAACTAACCAATTTCCCTGGATTCGCATCATGCGGCCCGCGATCCCGGCGCGATCCCTTCCAGCCCATGTAGAAAAAGTGGCGGAGAGAGTGGGATTCGAACCCACGTTACGCTTTCACGTAAACACGCGTTCCAGGCGTGCGCCTTAAACCACTCGGCCATCTCTCCGCAATACGACTCGAAGTGTGAGGCGCTGGTTCGCAAAACATATATTCTTTTGCGGGACCCTGCGCCTAGCCGATTATCAAAGCGCATTCAAGCCTTGTTGAAATGGCGGGAGAATTTTCGTGGGGGCTTGCCGCAGCGGGTAAAAACTGGCTGAGTTGCACAATGTCAAAGGCAGGCATGTCAAAATCCGAAAAACAGCAGGCCGCAGAAGGCGATCTGGAACGTCTCGAACGCCTGGCGCGCCTCATCCGCGCGGCGGGCCATTCCGGCAGTCTGGTCCCGGCGCAATGGGAAGCCTTGCGCTTTCTTGCCCGTGCCAACCGTTTTTCCAACGCACCCATCGTGGTGGCGCAATATCTCGGCGCCACCAAGGGCACGGTTTCGCAAACCATTCGTGCGCTGGTGCGGCGCGGGCTGGTCACTTCGGTGGAACGCAGTGGCGATGCCCGCTCGGTGTCGCTGGTGCTAACGCCAGAGGGCCGCAATCTTCTCGCCAAGGATCCGCTGCTCAGCCTGGAAACCGACATTGAGGATTTGGGCGACAAGACCAGGCGCCGTTTCGGCAAGGCATTGGATGAGTTGTTGGCGGGCGAAGCCAAGCGCCAGGATCAGCCGCGCTTTGGCACGTGCCCCTCATGCCGCTTTTTCATGCCGGGGGATGATCAGTCGGCCTGCACCAGTTTCGGCGCCAAGCTGAATGAGGATGACATGCAGCGCCTGTGCTGGCGCTACCGTTCGCCGAAGGACGCGTGAGGATTTAGCTGCTGCAGGCGGTGGTGCCGCCCGATGTGGTCACACAGCTCAAAGTGGCTGAAGCACGCGGACGCGAGGCGATCGTTTGGCTGAGCAGGAAGGTCGTACCGCCCACCAGCGATTGGCCGAAGAACGTCGCCACCCAGGGCGTGTAGTTCATGCAGGTGACAGCCACCACGAGGTCATTGCCAGAGGTCATCAAGGTCGCATAGGTGCTGGTATCGGGCGCAGCGCAGGTCGGGCCAGAGCCATTATTCGCCTGCCACCTGATCGTGGGCGTGGTGCCATTGAGGTAGTAGCCATAGAGATTGACGCGCACATTGGCAGAAGGCGTGGGCTGCATGATCATGCCGACGGCGTTGAACATATCAGTAATGTCGCTGCGCACCACAGTGGTTTGATATTGCGCGATCGTGTCACTGAGGGTGGCCGACGTCAAAGTGATCTTGCGGTTGAAGGTCACCAGCGCGGTGAAGTCCTGCAAGCTGAAATACAGGATGAACAAAAACGGCAGGATGAGCACTGCTTCCACAGCGGCAGCACCAGATTGTGCCTTGAGAAAACGCTTGAACATCTGTTTCATCAGCAGCTCGATGTGCTTGACGAGGGGAACGGCTCGTTCTGGAAAATCGCAAAGCCGACAAGCCGGCGCGTGGTGCCACCGGAAATATTGCTCAGCTGGCTCATGCCCAGCATGTTGAACTTCCAGTCATAGGTGGCAACCACCACAGCGGGCTTTGATGTGGTGCCGGTATCATAGCAAGCGCTCGCACCTTGCGTGCTGCCGACGGTGGGGCCAATAGTCAGGAAGTCTGGCACGGTGGATTTCAGGGTGGCAAAATTGGTGGCCGAGCGGACATAGACGGTAACACCGCTGGTGCAATCCAGAATGACGCTGACCAGATTGCAGATCTTGGCCTTGAATTGCGAAGCGGAAAGCACGCCCTGCACCTGGCCAGTGCGCACCAGTCGGGCAGAATCCTGTACCGCCGTCTGGATCGTGTATTCGGCAAAAAACATCAGGCCGGTTTCCATGATCGCACCCAGGATCAGGAAAAACGGCGGTGCCAGCAAAGCGAATTCAATGGCGGCCACACCCCGCTCCGAACGTTCAAAGCGGCTGAGGGAGATGCAGCATTTGGCAATCCATCGCTTCAGCATATGGGCACAAGTCCTGTCTTCACGTCATTGAGACCAGCACGAATTGTAGCGGGCGAAATGTTTCCACCGCCTGAAAAGAAAAGGTAAATTTTAAGGAAATGACGGTGGAGTGGCGCTTATTGTGCGCCCGCGCTGCCGCCGCTTGCATCGCCCCCGCCGCCGCCAGCGGATTTGGTGCCCGTGGCAAAGCCCAGCTTGGATGCATTGCCCGTAAGCGTCTGCTGCAGGTAAGTGTTGTTGTCACCCACCATCATGTTCTGCTCGCAATTGGGCGCGCAGGAATAGGTGTAGCGTGTCGGGCCATTGGTGTTGTTGCCCATATAGAGGCTGAGCTGGTTCTGCGTGTCATGGCTCACGGTCACTTCAAAATCTGCGATTTTCTGGCCCTTGCCGTCAAAAATCATCAGATTGGTCTCGCCGAAGGAATGCCCATGCACGAAAAGCTGGCGGCCATTCAGCGAAACGTCGGCAATCGACGGGTTCCCGACAATGATGGTGCCCGGATCGGCGGGCAATTCCAGAAGCTGGCTCTGATCCATCTGTACAACGAGAGGCATGCCGGCATGGGCCAAACCTGCGCTCGCAATCAGCAGCACGGCGGCGGAGGCCCATTTCAGGCCTGAGGCAAATTTCATCTTTAAACTCCGGCCCAACGGGGCAACTCACAAACTGACACGGCAGCAAAATGCAAACGCTGCTCCTCACTAAAACTAAACCCTGAAGGTTAACCCCGCCTTTACGCTGCGCATGTGAAATGCAGAACGAGCCAAAGCCCCGCTTGTTATGAGGATGAGCCATGCTGCAAAATCTTTGTGTATTCCTTCTTCCTTCGTTGCTGATCCTGGCCGCTGCCAGCGATGTGATGTCATTCCGCATCCCCAATTGGCTCACACTTCTCACCGCTGGCCTGTTTTTCCCGATGGCGCTGGCTGCCCACATGCCCTGGCCGGAATTCGGCTCGCACCTGGCAGCCGGTGGCATTCTCTTTGTGGTCGGCTTTCTTTTTTTCCAGGCCGGGATTTTCGGTGGTGGCGATGCCAAGCTGATGGCTGCGGCTGGACTTTGGTTTGGAACTGCATCCATGCTGCCCTTCTTGTTCATGACGGCGCTGGCCGGTGGCGTTCTGGCGCTTGCCGTGGCCTTCTGGTCGGCCTTCATGGTGACATGGGAGATTGAGGGTGATGCAGCCCCCTTTGCACGTTTGGGCCAGAAGCTGCGGGCCTTGGGCCCCAATGTTCCTTACGGTTTTGCCTTCGCCTTGGGCGGCATCATTGCCTTCAAGGACACCTGGTGGATGAACGCCATCAACTAGGCGCTGCACCTGGGCGTGAGCCTAAGGATTTTGGATTCTTTAACCATAATTTGACCTTTGCACGGCAATGTTGGCCCGTCGTGGGCGCTGTCCCGTCCGTGAGTATGTGAGGTGATTTGATGAGTAAGATGCGTGTAGTGGCGCTTGCCGGAGCTGTAATTTGCGCAGCTGTTGCCGGCTTGATGGCCAAGAATCTGCTCAGCCGCAAGCAAGTTGTCCAGCAGGAAGTCATCGTCAAATCTGAGACTGTGGACGTGCTGGTGGCCGGCAAAGACCTTCAGATGGGCGACAAGTTGTCTGATGGCCTGAGCTGGAAAGCCTGGCCCAAGGATAATGTCATGCCCGCCATGATCACCCGGGATGCCAAGCCCTCGGCGGAAACCGATCTGGCCTTGGCGCGCGTGCGCGTGCCGATCTATGGCGGCGAACCCATCATCGACAAAAAGATTTTGCTGCCATCCAACAGCAGCTTCATGAGCGCCATCCTGCCCAAGGGCATGCGCGCCATTTCGGTCGCCATTTCCTCGCGCTCATCAGCCGGCGGCTTCATCCTGCCGAATGACCGTGTTGACGTCATCCTGACGCGCAAATTCACCGACAAGAAATCCGGCATGCAGGCCGCGCGCAGCCAGGTGGTGATCAGCAATGTGCGTGTGCTGGCCGTGAACCAGATCTTCAAGCAGGCCGATGATGGCGGTCAGGTCTCGGTGGACAAGGGCGAAACTGCAACGCTCGAGCTTTCATCCGAACAGTCCGAGGCCATTGCCCAGGCCGAATCGACCGGGGAGCTTTCGCTCGCCCTGCGCTCGATTGCCGAGAATGAGGGCAAGTCGCCCGACCAGATCGAGCCTGAACTGGAAGGCCGTTTCAAGAACAAGTCCGGCGATGGCGGTGCAGGCCCCATCGTGGTGCGGGCTGGCAATGAATCCGATGCGGCCGATCTGTGATGGCCGAGTGTGTGCGAGCAACTGACATGACCAAAATCAACACTTCTTCTTACGCTCTTCGCTCTGGCCTCAAGGCCGCAGCCCGGATTGCCGTCCTGCTGATGGCGGTGATCCTGCCGCAGGTCGTTACCGCCGGCATGGCCAAGGCCACCGACATGACGCCCCAGCAGTCGCAGAGCTCGCGCTTCTTCCGCTTGGCCCTTAACAAGTCTGCCGTGGTCAGCTTGCCGGCTGATGCCAAGGACGTGGTGATCGGCAACAATGAAATTGTCGACGTGATCGTCAAGAACAAGAGCACGGCTTATCTGTTTGCCCGCAAGATGGGCTCCACCAACATTTTCTTCTTTGATGGCAGTGGCCAGCAGATCATGGCGCTCGACCTTGAGGTCGCGGTTGATACCATGGCCCTGCAGAACCTGATCCGCCGCACGCTGCCTGGCACCCACATCACCGTTGATGTGCTGGGCGCCAATGTGGTGCTGGGCGGCATCGCCATGAATGCCCAGGAAGCGAAAACCGCCATCGACCTGGCCAATCAATATATTGCCCAGGCCGAAGTCACCGTCACCAGCACATCAACCACCACCACGGGCGGTGGCCTGATCGTCAACACTATCAAGATCGCCGGTGAAGACCAGGTGATGCTGCAGGTGAAGATCGTCGAAATCCAGCGTGACGTGCTGAAGCAGTGGGGCGTGAATTTCGGCGCTGCCATCAATGCCGGCTCCTTCGCCTTCAACCTGTCCAACATCAATCCCTTCACCAATGTCGAAATGGCACCGGGTGCCGGCTATGGGATCAGCACCGCCGACAGTGCTGGCAACAGCTTCACCAGCATCATCCGTGCGATGGAAGGCGATGGCGTGCTGCGCATGCTGGCCGAACCAAACCTGACAGCCGTTTCTGGCCAGGCGGCTTCTTTCAAAGCCGGTGGCGAATTTCCCTACCAGACCTGCCATATCTCAAACACTGACCGCCAGTGCTCGATCGAATTCAAGCCCTATGGCGTGGGCCTTGATTTCACCCCCACGGTGCTGACCGAGGGCCGCATCAATCTCAAGATCCACACAGCGGTGAGCGAATTGACCCAGCCGCAGTTTGGTTCGCTGGACAAGGCCGGTGGCGTCCCCGCGCTCACCACCCGCGCTGCTGACACCGTTCTTGAAATTCCGGATGGCGGCTCGATGATGCTGGCCGGTCTGATTCGCGACACGACGCGCCAGAATATCAATGGCACGCCGGGCCTGAAGAAGCTCCCGATCCTCGGTGCACTTTTCCGCAGCCGTGAATTCATCAGCAACCAGACGGAGCTCGTCGTGCTGGTCACGCCGCACATTGTACGCAGCGTGGCGCAGAAGCAGCTCGAATCTCCCGCGAAGAATTTTAATGACGCAACCGACGTGCAGTCGGTTCTCTTTGGCCGCCTGAACCGCGTCTATGGCTCCAAGGATAAAGAGGCTCCGCGTGGCCGTTACGGTGGCCAGGTTGGCTACATTGTTGAGTGAGTGAGGAATGAAAATGCAACATCACACAGTTTCCTTCTCTCGCTTCACCACCTCGCTCCTACTCGTGGCTTCGCTGTTCACGCTTTCGGGCTGCATGGCTGACCAGATGATGACCGGATCAACTGATCCTGCCCCATCGCGCGGTTCAGACCGTTTCCCGATTGAAGTGGTGAAAGGCCCGCAGATCCTCCAGATCGATGCCCGCGGCGGCAGATTGAGCCTTGAACAGACCAATGCGGTCCGTTCCTTTGTGCATCAGGCGCAGGCCGCCGGTGTCACGCCGATGACCGTGTCGCGCCCCTCCGGCAAGGGGCCGTCCTTCCAGATCGCAGGCGAAGTTGCCCGCGTCCTCTCGGAAGAAGGCGTTCAGCAGGACCGAGTTCATTTTGAAACCTATCGCGGCGCCGGCAATGGTCCGGTGCGGATTTCCTTTGTCTCTTCCTATGCCAAGACCAAGACCTGCGGCGACTGGAGTGAGGACCTGACCACCACGGCCAGCAATGATGGCTATCCCAATCTGGGTTGCGCCGTGCAGTCCAACATTGCCGCCATGGTGGCCAATCCTGAAACTTTGGACGTTCCGAAGCCGGCAAGCATCAAGCAGGCTGGCACTTCTGTTCTCGCTGTCCAGCGCCAGGAGCGCTCGGTCAACGAAGTCACCATTCCTTCCAACTATGGCTACACCCCATAAGCATTACCGGATCACTTGATATGAGCATCGCTGCTGAACACACCGCATCCGACCTTCTGCCCGTGGCCATCGTGCCGCGCATCAATATCGGCGTGTTCTGTGAAGACCCGCGCACCGAAAACGCGATGGCCTCGGCCGCCGCTGACCGGCGCATGTCGAGAGCCCATGTTGAAATTCATTCCGGCGGCATCCTCGGTGCGGCGGCACACTATGCCAATGAAACCACGCCCAATCTGGTAATAGTGGAATCGCGCGGCGCATCCGCCGTGATCATGGACCAACTGGCCCAGCTGGCTGAAGTTTGCAGCGCCGGCACCAAGGTGGTGGTGATCGGTCACGTTAATGACATCGTGCTGTTCCGCGAGCTGATGAAAAATCACGTCAGCGATTACCTGGTGGCGCCGCTCGACTCGCTGCGCATCATTGAATCAGTCGCTGCCCTCTATAATGATCCCAAGGCCGCACCTTTGGGCCGGGTAATCGCCTTTGTTGGCGCCAAGGGCGGTGTGGGCTCGTCAACTTTGGCCCACAACGTGGCCTATGCCACATCCAATAGCTTTGATTTGGAAACCATCCTCACCGATCTCGATCTCTCATTCGGCACGGCAGCCTTGAACTACAATCAGGACGGTGGCGGCTCGTTCTATGAAGCGCTCGCTTCACCGGACCGCGTGGACTCGATCCTGCTGGAACGCCTGATGTCGCGCCTCGGCAAGAAGCTCAATCTGCTCAATGGTTCGGGTGCCCTCGACCGTGACATGAGCATTGAATCCAACGCGGTGGAAACCGTGCTCGGCGTGTTGCGCCAGGCAGCGCCCGTCATCGTGCTCGATGTGCCCAATGCCTGGTCGCCCTGGGTCAAGCACACGCTGCTGAACGCCGATGAAATTGTGGTCACCGCCACGCCGGAATTGCCGTCGCTGCGCAACACCAAGAATATTCTCGATTTGCTCAAGCCGGCGCGCCCCAATGACCGTCAGCCGTTGTTGGTGCTCAATCAGGTTGGCATGCCCAAGCGGCCGGAAATTCCAGCAAGCGAATTTGCCAAGGCGCTCGGCCTCGAGCCGGTAGCTTCAATCCCGCATGATCCGCAAACCTTTGGCCTCGCACAGGGCAACGGCCAGATGATCCTGGAAGTGGCACCCAAATCCAAATCCGCTGAACTGCTCGGCCATCTCAGCGAACGTCTGGTTGGCTCGCCAAAATCCGCTGCCAAGGCGGGCAAGAAATCCGGCCTGTCATCGGTACTCTCGATGCTGAAAAAGAAGGAAGCCTAATTCATGTTCGGCAAGAAGTCCGAAGAAGGCGCACCATCATTCAGGCTTCCGCCCGCACCGGCGGCCCAGCCGGCTGCCCCGCATCCTGCCGCAGCAGCACCCAGCATCCCTGATGTGAAGCCCACCGCGCGCCCGGCCGTGGCAGCAGCGCCTGCCGTGTCAATCGAGCGGCAGAAATCTGAATCCTACTATGATATCAAAACCACCATCTTCAACGCGCTGATCGACGCGATTGACTTGACGCAGCTCGGCCAGCTTGACCGTGGCGCGGCGCGCGATGAAATCCGCGACATCGTCAACGAAATCATTTCACTCAAAGACGTGGTCATGTCGATTGCCGAGCAGGAAGAACTGCTCGAAGACATTTGTAACGACGTGCTGGGTTACGGCCCTCTGGAGCCCTTGCTGGCACGCGACGACATCGCAGATATCATGGTCAATGGTGCCAATGATGTGTTCATCGAAGTCGATGGCAAGATGCAGAAGACCGGCGTGCGCTTCCGCGACAATGCCCAGCTTCTCAACGTCTGCCAGCGCATCGTTTCGCAAGTCGGTCGTCGTGTCGATGAAGCAAGCCCCATCTGCGACGCGCGCTTGCCCGATGGTTCACGTGTCAACGTGATCGCACCACCGCTTTCGCTCGATGGCTGCGCCCTCACCATTCGTAAGTTCAAGAAGGATCGCTTGAAGCTGGCCAATCTGGTCAAGTTCAATTCGATCACGCCGGAAGGTGCCACGATTCTCGAAATCATAGGCCGCGTCCGCTGCAACATCCTGATTTCCGGCGGTACCGGCTCCGGCAAAACCACTTTGCTGAATTGCATGACCGGTTCGATCGACTCGGATGAACGCATCATTACCTGCGAAGACGCAGCCGAACTTCAGCTGCAGCAGCCCCATGTCGTGCGTCTTGAAACCCGCCCGCCCAATCTGGAAGGCGAAGGCGCCATCACCATGCGCGATCTGGTGAAGAACTGCCTGCGTATGCGCCCCGAACGCATCATCGTTGGCGAAGTCCGTGGACCTGAAGCCTTCGATTTGCTTCAGGCGATGAATACCGGCCATGACGGCTCAATGGGTACGCTTCACGCCAACAGCCCACGCGAAGCCATCAGCCGTGTGGAATCGATGATCACCATGGGCGGCTTCTCGCTGCCGTCCAAGACCATCAAGGAAATGATCGTCGGCTCAATCGACATTATCATCCAGGCCAGCCGCCTGCGCGACGGTTCGCGCAAGATCACCCACATCACCGAAGTGACGGGCATGGAAGGTGATGTGATCATCACTCAGGATCTGTTCGTCTATGAAATCGAAGGCGAAGCGTCTGACGGCAAGGTGGCTGGTGCGCATCGCTCCACCGGCATTGCCCGCCCCGCCTTCTGGGACAAGGCACGTTATTATGGCGAAGAACGCCGCTTGGCTGAAGCCATGGAAAAGGCTGAAGCGCGCAATGACGCGGCGGGCCGCAAGTAACGGGATAAGGTTGAACCATGTTCTTTGGAGATGACCTGACAGGCACCGTTTTCATCCTGGTTGTCGCGGTAGCGGCAGGCGGGCTGATTTTCGCCATTCTGTTTCCGCTGTTCAGCGGCTCTCCCGCCACCAGCCGCGTAAAGGCTGTCGCCAACAATTCACGCATCGACGGTGGTGGCAAGGCGCGCCGCAATGCCGAGGAAAACAAGGATTCTCGCCGAAAGCAAATTCAGGACAGTCTCGATCAGGTGGCTGGCAAGAAGAAGCGCCTCAACCTGACAGAACGTCTCGAACAGGCGGGTCTTGAGATTTCACCGCGCACATTTATCCTGTTCTCTGCAGTGTCGGGCTTCATGCTGGCCGCCGGGTCCTTCGTTTTTGGTGCGCCACTGTGGGCCGTGGGCTTGATCGGCTTTACCGGTGTATTCGGCTTGCCGCGCTGGGTGCTGGGCTATCTGCGTGGCCGCCGCCAGAACAAGTTCCTCAACGATTTCGCTGATGCGATCGACGTACTGGTGCGTGGCCTGCGTTCTGGTCTGCCGGTGAACGAAGCGATGAAGATCATCGCCACTGAACAGGGCCCGCCTGTAGGTCCGGAATTTGTCGAAGTGGTGGAAGGCCAACGCGTAGGCATCACCATCGATCAGGGCATTGAGCGCATGACCCAGCGTATTCCTTTGCCGGAAGTGAACTTCCTGGCCATCGTGATGGCCATTCAATCCAAGAGCGGCGGCAATCTCTCGGAAGCTTTGAGCAACCTCTCAAAGGTGCTGCGTGACCGCAAGAAGATGAAGCAGAAGATCAGGTCCGTGTCGCAGGAAGCCAAGTCTTCCGCCGCCATCATCGGCTCATTGCCTTTCATCGTCTGCGGCATGATGGCCTTCTTCAATCCGAATTATCTGGCACCTTTGTTCAACACCTCCACCGGGCATATGCTGCTGATCGGCAGCGGTGTATGGATGTGCATCGGTATTCTGATCATGCGCAAAATGATCAATTTCGAGATCTGAGGCAGAAGCGATGTTCTCAGATCTCATTTCACTCGTGACCCAAACCGAAGGCCTAGTCATTCTGTTTGCCTCGCTGGCAGCCTTCGCCACCGCTTACACAATCGTTTCGCCCTATCTTGAAACCGACAAATTGGGTGCGCGCGTCAAGATCGTATCTTCGGAACGTGATCGACTGCGTGCCGCGCAGAAGGCCACGCTTGAACTTTCAACCACGCGCCTGCGTGAAAAGAAAAACGTCGGCATCTATGCTCAGCTTGTGGCCAAGCTTAATCTGCGTAAAGCCTTCGAAGCCGAAGGCACGATGGACATGCTGAAGTCGGCGGGCCTGCGCCGCGAACGCCACTTGACGATGTTCCTGGCTCTGCGCGCAATTGTTCCGATTGTCGGCGCCATTGGCGTGCTGGTTTATACGTCCAGTGTGACCGGCAGCACCATGACACTCAGCATGCGTTTGCTCTGTGTGATGGGTGCCATTATTTTCGGCTCCTATATTCCCGGCATCGTGGTCAGGAACATTTCGTCCAAGCGGGCCAAATCCATTAAAAAGGGCTGGTCTGATGCACTGGACTTGATGCTCATCTGTATTGAGTCCGGCATGGCGCTGGAGCCCGCCATGCAGCGCGTCGCCAAAGAAATCGGCACGCAGTCCATTCCGTTGGCCGAGGAAATGCAGCTCACCGTGGCCGAATTGGCCTATCTGCCAGACCGCCGCAAGGCGCTGGAAAACCTGGCCAAGCGCACCAATCTGGAAACCGTGAAATCAGTGGTGACCGCGCTGATCCAGTCGGAACGCTATGGTACGCCACTGGGTTCAGCCTTGCGTGTTCTTGCTGAAGAAAACCGCAAAGAACGCATGGCTGAAGCCGAGCGTAAGGCCGCAGCCCTGTCACCTAAACTGACCGTGCCGATGATCCTGTTCTTCCTGCCGGTGATTTTCATCGTCATTCTGGGCCCATCCGTCATCATGGTCATGGCGATCAAGCACTAGCTCGAAATACGCTGGCTCCGGATCAGGGGCACGCGGCTCATTTGCATCGGCGCCATCCGCGAGAGACCGTGCCGTGTCTTGTTCCAATGATATGGATTCCGGATAAGCTGCCATAGCGCCATCCATCCGGCTACACTGGTGAGCAGAAAATAAAAGGGCATTGTCGCGATGACGAAGACCCGACCGGACAGCCTGATTCCACGGCTCGCCGCAGCGCCGCATGTCATCATCAATCCATAACTCAGGCCCAGAGTGCCTAGATAGAAATAACTGAGTTCGCGCCAAGGCGAAATAAGGCCGGGATGCAGGAAATTGCCCTGGCTGATCTGCCAGATCATGATGGCCACAAAGACCGGGTGGACCAATGCCGACAGGGCCACGCCGAACAAGGTGGATTGTACAGCAAGAAAGCCCATCCACCCAAATTCGCGCAGGAGGCGCCGCGGCGATCTCATATGAACCAGCCAGGTCTGCATGAAACCTTTGAGCCAGCGTGCGCGCTGCGCCAGCCAGTTGCCCAGTCTTATATTGGCTTCTTCATAGGTGATGCTATGCAGCACGCTGGTCCGGTAGCCCAGCCGTGCCAGGCGCAGGCCGATATCGGCGTCCTCTGTTACGTTGAAGGGGTCCCATCCCCCAATGTCGCGCAACACGAAACTGCGGAAATGGTTTGACGTGCCGCCTAATGGCAGGGGCATTCGGTAGCGCGCCAGGGCGGGAAGGATCAAACGGAATTGCACCGCATATTCCACGGCGAAATGCCGGGCCAA
>NZ_WAHS01000003.1 GCF_015714715.1 Aestuariivirga litoralis
GCCGGAAAACTGCGTAACTCTACTCCCCGGAAATTGGTCTTTGGAATATCGGTCGCACGATCGGCTTCACCACGCCTCTGGTTGATCTCCGCCTCAATCGCGCGCATTTCCCGATAAGCGATCACGAGAAAGTTGCCTGAGCCGCAGGCCGGGTCAAACACCCTGATGCGCGCCATGCGGTTACGCAGATTGAGCAGCTTGCGGGTATTATCCCCAGCCTCTGCCATCTTCTCGCGCAGATCATCTAAAAATAGCGGATTGAGCACTTTCAAAATGTTAGGCACGCTGGTGTAGTGCATGCCAAGCGCGCCGCGCTCTTCGTCATCGGTTACAGCCTGGATCATCGACCCGAAAATATCGGGATTGATTTTCTGCCAGTTCAATGCACCTACTTTAAGCAGATAGGTGCGGGCAATTTTACTAAAGCGCGGCACCTCGGTGCTGCCAGAAAAAAGGCCCCCGTTCACATAAGGGAGGGAATCGACCCAACGGGGTAGTTTTTTTACAGCCCGTTCATCCCCTTTGGTGTTCATCGCTGTGAAGATTGTCGATATCACTTGGTGGGTGTTCGTCGCATCACTGGAGCTCATCTTGGCCACAGTGTCGCTAAACAACGCGGTGCCGGTAAAAATCCCCGTATCCTCGGCAAAGAAACAAAATATCAGCCGGGCCATAAAATGGTTCATAGCCTCACGCTGGGCGGCAGTATCCCAATCAGGATTTACCTTCAAAAGCTCCACATAGAGCCGGTTGAGGCGACCGGTGGCCTTAATATCAAAGGCGCTTTCGCGGATTGGCTGAATGGTTGATATGCCGGCCAAAGGCAGGAAAAAGCCGAAGTGGTCGGGAAAGCTCGGATAGTCGCACACAATCGGCGCTTCATCCGATCCCAGCTCCTCAGCCTCAAACGTCTCACCGTCGGTCGCGACGATGAACTTGGCTTTCCAGCGTGCTGTCGCCGGGCTTGAGCGGAGCGCATCCAAGGTCTGGCTCACTGCCCCAGGCGTTGCAACAGCAAGGTGGATATGGTCTCGCTGGAGTACGCCGCCGAGATCTGATTTGTTCATTTCCCCTGATCGCAGCCGCTTGAGCGTCGTATCCTTGCGCCCGAAGGCCTCCAGGAACGCGTAGGGGAATTCAGCCCGATCGAACGGCCGCTCCGCTAGCCCAGATATGGCTTCTTCGATTTCTACCGCGTTCATTAAATTCTTAGCTCTGTTTGTGCCAATATCTGGCCTTTAGCCCAACAAATCGAGCCGCGTCGCTGATCGTGGCGTCGGAGTGTTTTGAGTTCACTTTTGGATCGGGCATGATTGGCATCCTACCAGAACTGCTCAATTTTACGAGAGGGCCGGATGCTATCTTTGACGTCTGCTTATAGGCAGTGGCTTGCAGATGTTCTGCAACCCTGCCCGTATGACGAATACCGGGGATGGCGGGGCAAGGGATCTTTGCGGCGGCCGCAACGCAGTGAGGCTCGGGAACCGCACCCTTGCCGTGTCGAGGGGCAGCGTCCCATAATGCGGTATGCGTCTCGTGCCTCGTTGGGAATTTGATATCTACGCTCTCGCGCTCCCGCGCGGTCATGGATTTGGCGATAATCCGCCCATTGGTGCCTGGGGCAGTGATGATGGCAAAAACATGGGTATCGTCACACGCCATGTGGAAAGCAAGAATATCGGCACCATTGTCATGCGCCGGCGTGCTGACGCGGTCTGGGAAGTCATCAAACGTGAGGCTGGCTTCGCGAGCGTGGACGCTGCGAAAAAGGCTCTGGAGCCGGATCTCGCCGAAAATCTGCCGCCCGCGCCAATGCCGCCTGGAACGAGGCCGCTGCGATCACTCTTCGATTTTGGCGACCGTGAGCCAAACGAGATGTTTCGCTACCTGGTCAACAAGGCCCATCAGCCGGCCGCATGGGCTCTCACACAGATCTATATGTCTTTCCCCAAACCTGATCGCAATTGGGTGAGTGACTGCCAATCGAACCACTTTCACACGCGGCTCTGGGAAGCGCAGCTGCTGGCATCACTCCGGGAACAAGGCCTTCTGGTTGAACAGCCGGTCGAGTCCCCCGATTTCCGAATTCAGAACAAGCGAGGCGGCGAGGCCTGGATTGAAGCCGTCACGGCCAATCCCCCGGCCGATTATAACCACATGAACGCGCCGATCGCCGACATGCCCACGGAAAAAGAGGAGGTTTTCTTTGGGCCCGCCGCGTTGCGGTTTGCCAAAACCATCGGGAATAAGCTGGAGCGCAACTATGACCAGATGGACCATGTCAAAGGTAAACCCTTTGTCCTGGCGATCGCGGATTTCCACGCGGGCGGCTCGATGATATGGAGCCGTGAAGGGCTCACGGGCTATCTGCTCGGCGCCGGCGCGACCGTTGCTGAGGTGAATGGCAAACCTCAAGCGGTCCCCTTGCCGGCCGAATTCCTTCTAGGCCCCGCGAAATTTCCCGCAGGCCTCTTCCGTGATGACAAACATGCCGGTCTCGCGGCCGTGGTGTTCACCAACGCTTGCTCGATCTCGAAATTGAGCCGCGTGCCGATCTCGGCCGCGGCAACCGCTCCTGAAGGATATCGGTTCACGCGCATGGGTGTATTTTTTGATCGCACGCCCGGCGCTCTGAAACCGCGGCCGTTTTGCCTCGACATTACAAGCGAAGAGTATCGTGCCCTCTGGCCGCAAGGCTTTGAACCATGGACGGCGGAGCTCGAAGTCTTTCATAACCCGTTCGCCCGTCATCCCCTGCCCTTCGATCTCCTGCCGGAAGCAACCCATTGGTTTGAAGTGAAGGGCGAGTGGATGTGCCAGTCTTTCTATGAGACCTCCATCCTCTGGTCTCGCACACGCATCGACAATGCGGATCAGCCGCCCTTCACGATGGCAGACATTGAGCGCGGAATGGCGGAGCTCTTAGAAAAAGAGGGCGCGCAAAAGCCGGCATCGCCGGCCTAGCACGCCATGGCCAGCTTGTCCGGTCTGGAGGGCAGCCGCAGGAGCCCGAAGGGCGGGACCGACTGCGCCCGGCCAGCTGGTGCGATGTGAAATAATCCAGCGTGTTAGCTCATCTTGTATTCACACGGGCCCCACGCTATATAGGAATAATATCACGCATGCCGTTTCCCCTCCGGAAATGGTTTCCGTCAACGCCTTCCCGGCGTGACGGGAAGCAACCGGAGAAATCCAATGGCCAAGAAGCCAGACTATATCGCTTACAGCGTTGCCGGCGAAGGTGACGCTGCCCAATGGACTGAAATCGGCGCCGCCTGGAATCACACGAATGGCAGTGGTCTCAATGTCGAGCTGAAGGCTCTGCCTCTCGGCCGGCTGGTGCTTCGCAAGCCCAAGGAAAAGGACAAGGACTGATTTTCCGGTGGGGACGCTTTCGCTACCATTGACGAAAGCAGGATCTGTGAGCGTTCCTAGCTCTCATAAGGTCCACTCTTCAAAGATGTTGGTAGCTTCTTTTGAAGACAGTGCGGGATGTTACTAGCGTCATCCGGCACGAAGCGATCGAGGTGCGTACACGCTTCTTTCGTTCCCATGCGGAACGGACAGGGCGCTCCATCGTGGCGCCCTGTCCGCCTTTTGGTCGGAACAAGCTGTCTCATTGTTAATTGTCAATGTGAGGAAAACAACTAATAGTGTTCGGGATTCTCCAATCACACTATTTTTTCTTGACTAACAAAGCGAAACGGCTCTTTATCCGGCCAACTAACGCATAATTTTTCACCTTTTCCGTTGAAGGACGCTCTCGCGAGCCTTCAGCGGGAGCAATATTCACCTTGAGATGGTCGAAGCTCTCAATGTGATAGTGACGGGGCGTTCAGACGTCGCCCCCCACGTAAGACGAGCGGAAGGCCTAAGATACCTCTTAGTCAGTCGACGTGAAATTCCACGCCTCGCTCGATCCTTATCGGAAGAAAGACAGGGTCCCACCATTGAGGGGCCCTGTTCTTTTTTTGGCCCCTTGACCAAACATTAACTCCTCATTAACCATAGTCTTCCGCGGGAAACTGCCGAGGGCTTCGACCCCCTTGAAACAGTGAGACCCGTTTAACGTCTGTGACCTTAGAAGGAGGACACTCAATGGTCTCCCGGTTATCTCCCAGAAGAATTTAGGCTCACTGCTGTTCGGTTCGGAAAAGGCTAACTCCGTACAGAGCGCGCAAGATGTACACCCACCCCGCGGGCACAAATAACGGGGACGGTGTAGAGGGATCTTCGAGTCGCAACCGAACCTTCAGCAGCAGATGAGCAGGTATCGAAGCCAGGGTGTACGCCCTGGCTTCTTTCATTTCAGCTTCACATCTGAACTCGCCGTTGCGCAGTTGTCGCCATGGATGGCGCGTGCCTTCGGCTACCTGGAGTAACACAATGAACTTCATCCTTCCGCCTAAAAACTTCGAGGATGGCGGCCTCGAAAGCACTGTGGGCGTCGTCGAGAGCGGCGGCCAACGCTGGATCGGGCACGACGAGTTTGCCAGCAAGTATCGTATCCGTGAATCGGCTTTCGATATGGGCAAGAACAACGAGCCTGCGGCTAACGCGCCGGACTCTGAACCCACGAACCGCATCAAGACCTACATGGCAAAGGCTCTGGAAAACAACGAAACCCAGGCCGAACAAGCTATGTCGGCCGCAGGTATCGAGATCAGCGCCCTTCCGATCTCGGAGCTCAGCCATGAAATGGCTGTCGCCAGCATCGAGGAAGGCAACTCGGAATATCTCGACAAAAACGCGGATGCATTGATCACTGCCTCTGACAAGGCTGGCAAATGCCAGCGGGAAGAAGCGGCGTTCAAACACCTTCGCGGGCTTACACGCGCCTCCCGGCATGCAGAAAATCCGCTGGATCCTGCAATCCTGGCTTTCGTCTTGGTGTTTCTGGAAGCGGCCGGCAACGTGTTCTTCTTCGCCGGTGGTTATGATGGCGGCCTGATTAGTGCGGCAGTGCTTACCTTCACGGTGAGCATCGTCAACGTCGTGCTGCTGGGCTTTTTCTGCACGGGTTTTCTGGGTTCACGTCTCGCGCTCAGCTCACCGTTCCCTCTTGGTCGCGCCGTCGGATGGTTCTTTCTGACGGCCGGCATCTCTGTGAGCTTCGTCCTCAACCTCCTGCTGGCGCACTACCGCGATCTCGCCATGCAAGCGGAAGCGGTCCAGTTCTCGCACGCCCTCCCGGTCCTTCTGCGGCCGTGGCTCTGGCTTCAGCTGAATGACTTCATGTCATTCGCGCTTTTCCTGGTCGGTTTGGGGTGCTTCCTCATGGGCGCCTGGAAAGGCCGCTATGCCTATGACTCGGTCTGGGGGTTCGCAACGGTTGCGCGCGCGGCTCGTGAAAGCGAGGAAGCGCGAGACGAGCTGCGCGATAAGCTCAAGGCGCAAGTGCATGAACGTGTGAATCAGGTGAAAGCCAAGATTCAGACCGCGCATGAAGCGGACGCTGCCACGATGCAAAAACATCGTGAAACGCTGGCCCGGACTGAACGCCGGGTGAGCGATCTGGAGCGGGCGCGGCTCACCATCGAGAAGGGCTGCCATCGTCTCTGGGCGGAAGTCTTCGAGATTATCCGCCGAATTCGGGGCCAGGACATTGTTCTGCCCGAGTGGACTATGCATCCGCCCAAACTCGAAGCGCCGGGCAAGGACTTTGAATCCCGGATGGTCGTTTTGAGGGACATGGTCGCGGCGGCCGAAGCCACCCACAAAAACAACTATCAGGAAGTTCTCGCGTTCTCGAAGGCTCTCCCGCGCTTGCGCGAGAAGGTCACGCAGGACTTCCTGGCGAAGATCGCGGAGTGTGAACGCCGCGGCGACGGCTATGCCCAAGTGAAGGTGCAATCATGAAAAAGCACCTGAAGCTCTGGCACGCGGTCTCGCTGCTGACCATTCTCTCGATCACAACCGCAGGCGCTTATGTTGGCTTGAAGCCTGGGCATGTAAAAGATGCTCAGGACTGCGTCAGCGATGTGCCGCTGGCGTCTAGCACAGTGATGATTGTCGATGCGACGGATCCTCTGACGCCGTTGCATCGGGAACGGCTCGACAGTGAAGCAAAGGGCATGCTGCGTGATAGTCAGCCCGGCGACAAGCTGGTCATTCTGGCCATTCATCCCGAAGATGCCCCCTCGGAGCAGTTCGCCAGGTGCAATCCTGGCGCCGAAGGGGGCTTCTCTGACAATGTACGCAAAGTGGCCAAGCACTACAAGGAAGCCTTCGTGGATCCTCTGGTTGACGCGGTGAATGTGCTCGCAAGCGAGACCGATGCCCCGCGGTCGCCGATCATGGAAGCCATCACGGCCGCTACGCAGCGGCCGGACTTCGATGGCACCATTGCGAGGCGAAAGCTGATTATCGCATCCGACATGTTGCAGAACACGCCGGGCGATTATTCGCAGTACAGCAAAGGTGACATGACGAAGAATTTCTTGGCTTCGTCATTGGCAAAGGGTGACCAGGCGGATCTTAAAGGCGTGGAAGTGGTCGTGGACTACTTCACGCGCAAGAATGTTCGCCTGCTCCAAGATGACAAGCACCGCGATTTTTGGAGGAAGTGGTTCGTGAATCGTGGTGCCCGAAGTGTGACGTTCGTCGGTGTCGGGGGAGGAAGCTCATGAAATTCGTCTTCATGATCTTGGAGATGATGCTCCGGCTGGCCTTTATGTTGACCTTCGGCCTGCTTCAGATCTTCCTCACCCTGCTAGGGGGCCTTGTCCAGGCGCTCGTGAACCGCGCTACGAGGCCTTCAGGCTACCAGCCTTCGCCGATGCCTGTTCGGGAAGCAAAACGCATCGAGAGGGCGCCACAAGCGCCCCCTCAGCGCCGCTCTCCGTGGCTTTAGACGATTGCACATGGGGGAGGCAGCTTGTTTGCCTCCCCCTCCTCTCTCAATGACACTGGTGCAACATGATCCTGTTCGACTGGATTTGGTTCTTCATTAAATTGGTCTGGCGACTTCTCTTTGGCATTATCCGCCTCGTCGGGTGGCTGATCTGGCGATCGCGCTATGATTTCCGCGCGCAAGGTGCTCTTGGCACGGCTCGATGGGCCACGCGCTGGCAGCTCTTTTGGGCCGGCGTCTATCGCGGCCGCGGGCCCGTTGTTGCTCGAAAAGCTTTCGGCCGGCTGATGCGCTTCAACCAGGACGGCGTGATGCACGTGTTCGGCGCACCTGGCGCCGGCAAAGGGCTGGGCATCGTCGTGCCAACTCTGCTCGACTACCCCGGATCGATGGTCGTGACCGACGTGAAGGGCGAAAACTATGCCATCACGGCGCGCTACCGTGCCAAGCTGGGTAAGGTGCTGATGCTCAATCCTTCGGATCTCAATCACTCGGCCCGCTTCAATCCCATGGATAGCATTCGCCGGGAAACGGACCATGAGCAGGATGACGCGCGCACGTTGGCGTCACTCATGATCGTTCGCGACTCGTCGGAGGGCCATTGGGCGGCCAAGGCCACGGCCCTCCTCACCATTCTGATCTTGGACACGCTTCACGAGCCCAACCCTGAAAATCGCACTCTGGCAATGGTCGCGAAAAAGTCGGTGGGCGAATTTGAAACCCTTCTTCAGATGGTGCGGGATATTGCGGCGCGCTCCCCCTCCCCGCTCGCGCGTCATAATGCCTTGGGCTTCCTTGGCACAATGAAACATGGTGATCACCAGGCGCCCGAGTTCACGTCTGTTTTGTCGGACATGCAAAAAGCCACTGAAATCTGGGTGGAAGGCACGCCGGCGGGCCGACTCTCGGCCGAAAGCACATTCAGGCTTGAAGATCTCACGGCGCCGGAAGTCACCACGCTTTTCTTCTGTATCGATGAAGAGAAGCTTCGCAGTTACAGCCGCTGGGTCCGCGTGATGACGGGTCTCACCTTAAATGCCATCATGCGCGCCAAATACTCCGGCCGGCCGAAGCACAAGGTGGTATTGCTTCTCGATGAAGCCCGCATGCTCGGACATCTGGACGTGCTGTCGGACAATCTGGGCCTTCTTCGCACCTACTGCACGCCCGTGCTGATTTGGCAGAACATGCCCCAGCTGCGATCGGTTTATGGTCGCGAAGAGGCAGAGGCCATGCTTGGCAACGCTGCCTGTCGCGTATTTCTCGGGGTGGCTGACAATGAGACCGCCCAGGAAGTCAGCCGCGCGTGTGGACAGGCGCCTGTGCGCACTCGATCCCGCGGCACCTCCCATCATGCCGGCATGAATCCCCACGAAAATCGCTCCCGCAACGAAAACGAAAGCGGGTATTGGCTCGTCGATCCTTCAGAGGTGCAGCGGATCCCTACGACACGCGTCATCATCAAGATGCGCCATGTGGCCAATCCGATTTTCAGCGCACGGGTCGATTACAGGAGCAAGTGGCGCTGGCTGTTCCGCTGGGATCGTTGGCGTCCGCAAAAGGCGGCACCAATCGTGGTCGCGCCACCTTCGCCTCCAAAGGGCCCGTTCGTGCCCGAGCCACGGTACGAGGAGGCTCCAGGGCTTGTGCCGCCTCCGCCCCGCAATCCCTTCACGGATGCGCGGTTCTAAGGCCTGGTTTCGATCTGCCTAGCCGTGACATGGAAGAGGCGACGAAGGGGTTGGATCTCACCGCGCTCTACCCAGCGGGCACGCTCGGTCCTCCCGATGTTGAGACTGGTACCGGCACGTTTGCCAATGATGGGCCCCTGATCCTCAGCACGGATGCCATAGGTTTTGGCCCAGAGCTCGTCGGCGCCTTTCATCATGTATTTTGTCATGCCGACGGGATTGGTCACGTCCTGGAAATGCAAGGCGTCTTCCCGGAGCGGGCCCGTCACGATCTCCTTAAACCAAAGCGGGAGCCTTTCGATCAACAGTTCACGACGATTGGAAGGCGCGTGGATGAGCCAGTGTCCATGGACTTGAAGGCCGGTCGGGTTCTCTAAGCACCAAATATAAGTAGGCGGTGTCCCTTCAAGGGCGTGCCGCTTGAGCGGCCGCCTCATAAATGGAGTGAAGCGAGCGTCACGGATCCAGGCGAATTTGGCGGCAACGTCTTCAAGAGGACAATCGGCCTGCCAGAAATTAAAGGTGACAAGAAGATTGAGAGGAAGTCCCTTGGCGGATGCAAAATTCGTCCCGTTAAAAGCTCTCGCAATGCTGGGCTGCTTGATGGCGTGTGACAGTCTCTTAGCCCCGTAATTTCTCAGCATATTGTGTCTGAACCTCACGTATATATACTAAATATGCCCCGTCCCTCCCCTGTTGTTGGATTCGGCGGTTAGAACATTTCGTGAATCTGTTCAAGACCAAGCCACGCATTTTCCTCAGAAAAATTGTGAACTGCTCACTTACGAGTACGGCCGCGGGGGAACTCTCGCTCCGGAGCGTTCCGGGCACGGTCGGCCGGTCGGGCCCATCCTTCGATTTGCCGCCGCCGCTGCAAGCCCTGCTCTTGGCGTCCCATGAGGACGGCGGCAATGCCACGAAGCTCCGTCGTGAGGGCCTTCATCTGGGCAGATCGCTTTTGCGCATGGGCAATCTGGGCCACAAGCGAGGCTTGTGATTCACGGTTCTGCCGGCTGGCAAGCATCCGCTCACGACGGAAACCCGGCCCACCGATTTTCCCCTCGATGATCCAGGTCGCTTTGCGATCCCAATAGTCCATCCATTTCATGAAGCGCGCTGACGCTGCATCAACGCGTGCGATCTCTTGTTTCGCCTTCAGGTTATTGCCGGTCAGAATATCCCACAGCTTGCCAATCCGCGGCCCGCGATCGGTCGCCGGGTAATTTCGGATGCGACGGGTGGGCTGCTCACCACGCGCTCGTGCGATGGCCTGCTTCCGGCGCTGTTGTTTTACGCGAGCCGCTTCTGAGGGTGTGAGCGTCCTCGGCTGCACAGGCTTGTCCTTCAGATATCGGCGTGTTGCCCTGTCCTGCTCCAACCAGCGGCGCTTGCGCGCATATTCTTTCTCATTCTCCTCGCGACGGGCCTGAAGCCATTCTTGGTAGGCCTCCTCTTTGCGCTCACGGCGGCTTTCGAGTTCGGCGCGCCAAGCCTCGCGGCGTGCGTCGTAACGAAGCTTGCGCTCCTTGTCCCGTTGCACCTGGCGGGCGAGAGCTTTCTCGGCGCGGGTCAGGGCTGTACGTGGGGCTCCAGTTTCACGCACCTTGCTTTCGGGTGTCACGTCGCGTTGCTGCATGGCGCGAGGGCGCGGGCCAACATGGATTTCCGGTTCGCGATCGAGCACGGCGGCCTGACGTCGATCGCCGGATGCGATGGCGTCGCGGGCTTGGTCCTGAAGCGTGCGATGATCAATGCGCGCCTGGTGACCATGGCGCTCAAGAGCCCTGTTTGCGTGGAGCTGCCAGGCCTCCCTCCAGATGGCAACATTTTCGCGAGCATTCCACTCCCGTGTCTTTACCGGATCCAGGCCGTCCTTGGTTGCCCGGCGAAGGGTTAGCATGATGTGGGCGTGAAAGTTTCGGCGGTCGTCCCCCTTGTCCTCGACGGGGTTGTGAAGGGCAAAATCCGCGACCATGCCGCGGCTGACAAAATGGGTCCTGACAAACTCCCGAACGAGGTCGATGCGCTGTTCATGGTTGAGCTCATGCGGGAGAGCGATGTCCATCTCACGGGCGAGCTGGGCGTCTTTTCGCTTCTCCATTTTCTCGACCGCGTTCCACAGCTGCTCGCGGTTTTGAAGCCATGAGGCGCTGCCTTCCGGCGCCATGATTTCGGTATGGGCTACGCCGCGACGGTTGGAATAATCCTCTGTACGGCTTCGATCGCCACTCGAATCTGTGAGCCTTTGACCTGACCGGTAAGCAGCTGCGGCGATCACGTTATCGCGCTGCTTTTTCATCGCACCACTTTGCGTGCGGCGGCCGGGTCCCCTCCCCAGGATCTGCACGTGAAAGTGAAAAATTGCCACCTTGTGGCTCCTTATCCGATCCACGCCCACCCTTCTTGCGTGGCATCGGCGCACCTATGTTGCGAAGCAATGTATAAGTGCGCTATTACCTTTTGTAAAGCCTTCCCCCTGCCCCGGTATCGTGTATCAATCACAGATGCTGCCACCTGCCTCTTCCGCAATCACCCGACCCGCTCCCATGTCCCGAAACGATTTCAACAACCTCACCCGTCGCACCTTCCGTGGACCGCCCGGCACGCCCTGGTGGTTCAGCCTGATCTTTCAGGTCGTCGTTTTCGTCGCCATCGCCTTTGCGATTGCCTGGGGGCTAGATTGGTTCTGGGTCCATTTGCTCGGCCGCGAAGCCTTTGCCGTCTGTGGACTTGTGGGGTGGATCCCGATCGGTAGCCTGATGCACATCGGCATCATCATCTTCATCGGCGGCTTCCTCACATTACTGGCTCGGGCGGCTAGGCCGGCACTGCTCCTCATGCTCATCGGTGTGGTTCTTTATTCGACGCCCAATGAGCTCTTGCGGCTAGGTTATGGGGGGTCGTGCAAAGTGCCTGGCACAGTCAGCGCGAAAATTTGAAATTGCAGGGGGCAAGCCCCCTGCACCCCCGCAGCCGGCCCACGATTTTGACCAACGTGAAACATCGAGGAAAATTTCTGGGGGGCTCATTGCCGCCCCCCAGACCCCCGCTAGGATTTTCATGAAGGAAAAGCGGTTGGGTATACACTTTGTCAAGGTCGATGCTTCGACGTCATGCCGCCGATGATCACCATGGCCAGTAAGATAGACAGGTGGTCGGCCATGTAGGCGCCGATGTCGGCAGCTAGGCGACTGGATAGAGAAGCGGCAACCAGCGCTCGGTAATCTCGGGCGGGAAACCTAGACGCACCTTCCCTTTCGGCGTCGGCGAGACCAGCAACCCGCGATCGATGAGCGCATTGAGGACCGTGCTCGCCTGGCGCGGTTGATAATGCGTGAGGTCAGCTGCCATGCCGCGGGCAAACTCGCCATTGATGATGGCTTCACGCAAAAGGGCCAGGCTACCTTTCGGGAGACGCTGCGCGCGGATCTCTTCTTCGGCCCAGATGGTGATGCGGTTGATGAGCTCCCTGGGCTCCATCAGACTTTCCATGAAGGTCACCTGGTCAACGCAGCTTCTCAGGAAGTACCGGCAAAAGGCAATGAGACCTGCCTCCGTGAGATTGCCTCGGCCGTCCAGGTCACCGCGGCGGGGTTCATCGGCCGCTTCGAGCCGGCTCTTATATTCTTCCACGCTGCGTGCCAGACCTCGCGACACAGACCACAGTTCCGAGCCCACCCCCTCCTCACGAAGGCGGGCGTGTGAAAACAACCGTGTCACGCGGCCGTTGCCATCGAGGAAGGGGTGGATCCAGGCGAGGCGGTGGTGTGAGGCGGCGATGCCGATGATCCGCTGAACGGTGGAGAGGCCTCGGGAGCCGTAGGCTTCGACAAAGCGGTTAAGAAGCGGGAGCAACATTTCAGGCTCGGGCGGCACATGCCGGCCGACGCGCACCATCTGCTGCCGGAGGTCGCCAGGCACGAGAGCGATGCGTTCGTTGGTGTCCGGGTTCGTGGCCCAGAGTAAATCTTCCGGCATGCGCTTGCAGAATTCAGCGTGGATCCAGAGGATGCCTTCCACGGACAGGACCGGGAAGGGCATCTTGCCGGCATCAATCATGGCCTGGACTTCGATGTGTGCGCGTGCTTCTTCCTGAAGGTTTCGTTTTTCAGGCTCGTTGGAATAGTCGCCGGCCATGGCCCGGTTGATGTCCACGGGCGTGGTGTTGTGGCCCTCGATGAGGTTTGAATAGTAGCAGTTCATTGACCTGACCAGGTCGCCCACGGAGGCGCGGAGCACGGGGTGAAGCCGGGCGGCAAAGGCGTTGGCTTTGGCGATGAGCTCGGCGACGAGATCGTCAAGTTCTCGGGTGCCGACGGGAGGCAATAGAGGCTCCATGCTGGTGATGCTCGTCATTTGCTGCTTTCTTTGCGTATGTATTTGCGTATTTATAATTTGTATTCTCATACGCTTAGTTTGATTTGTGATGTTAGTTTTGCGTATTATATTGCGCGTTCTCTTGCTGATGAGCAAGTTATTGAGATCTCTTTTTGTGATTTCCCTGGTGCGGTGTGTCGTGGTAGCCTCTCTTCACGGTACAGCCAGGGATGGCGATGACCGTGAAGGAAAAGCGGGTTTGGTGCGAGCCAGACCGCTTTTTTTATGCCCGCATCTGGCTGAATTCCGCCCATTCGACGGGAATCCCGACCCGAAAAATTCCCTCTTCCCGATAATTCGGCGGGAATGACCCTCTAAAACAGCCCCAAACAATCAAATCGTGGGCCTCTAGGGAGCCCTAAGCGCGTGTTTTCCGAATGGGGGTCGCCGGGACGGCTTCTGGGTCTAAAAACGCTTACAGGCATCTCCCTGGGGCGTTAATCGTGCCTCTTCTCCCCTTCTCATTGCCCTCTTGAATCCTGTGGGCAGCTGGATGGTGGCCTATTGACTCGCTTTTCGGGTCGCGATTCCCGTTTGCTGGCTGTGGCATTGGCCTTGGTGAGTGTTTTTCTATCCGGAGCCAACGGACCCGCGCTCCTTGGCGCTGGGGTGCGTTTGGCGGCCTTTTGAGCTCGCCTAGGGCGTCTCTAAGAGTCTTTTATATCTATAATTAGAGTCTATATGAAAATTCGTGAAGTAGTTCATGGGCTTACTTGATACTTTTCGGGTCGGGTTTCCCAACTTTTCGGGTCGCGTTTCCCGCTTTTCGGGTCGGATTTCCCGGTATTTCGGGTCAGGTTTCCCGATGCCTTCAAGTTATCCACAAACCCTCGAAAACTGTCCCCAGGCCCGGCTTTTCGGGCCGGGTTTCCATGCTTCGGGATCACCAAACCGCTGATTTTTCGGGTCGGCTCTCCGGTCCACATTGAATAATTACAATTACTTACGGAGCTTCGGGGGCGCCCGCAGGGGTAAGAAGCCCCAATTCCATCTGGCGCGGCAAGGCGTGAATGTAGTGATAGCGGTGGCGTTTATTGCGACCGCTGCCCAAAACCTCGTTACGCCAGCTGGCAAGGCCCCCTGCCCTGACCATGTCGTCGAACGACTGCCGGCAAACTTTGCGGAATTCGCCGCGGCGCTTGCTGTCCATAGTGGCGATGTCGCCTCCGATAAGCTGGGCAAGGCGCTCTTCGTCGATGTAGGAGAAATTCGGCTGGCTATCGATGAAAGGCCAGAAGCTTTTCGCAAAATCGGATTTCAGCTTGAACTGGACGTCGGCATTGATGCTGACCAAGTGGGATTTCTCGATGGCATCGAGCACGGCCGAGCCGAACTCGATCGTCACCTTGCTGTCTAGCTGAAGGCCTTCCCAGCTGATGGTCTTCAGCAATGGAGAACTGCTACCGGCCTTGTCGCGGTTTGCCAGCATGTTCCGATTCCGGGCCTTTTTTTGGTCGGCGTCGATCTGAGCCAGGCTCCGCCCCTCGTGGAGAAGGATTACGACTTGCTGGATCTCTGCCAAAACCCCGGACAGGGTCATCAGATTATTGACGTGTTGGGTTTTGCCCATCTTGATCAGCAGCTCGCGCCAGGTGGTCACGGACTGGTAGTGCTGAATAAACGGCAGGATGAAAGTCCCTGGCCGGTATTCAGGATTGGGGAAGCTGATGCGCTGCCTGGGCAGGCGGAAGGTCGCGACCAGGGCGTCTCTGTGCTGGCTTCCGAGCTCCCTGCCCCGGACTTCCACGACTGAATAGCCCGGGACCTCATAGACGCGCGTGAAGTTGCTGTCGGTAATCAGATCGGCCTTGCGTGGCGCAAAGGCCGAGGTCCGGGTCAATCGGTCCGGCATCGTCGCCGGGTTCACGCGCCCTCTGATGTTCTGGCGCGTCCGCTTCATACGCTCGTAGCGTTTCCGCTCTTCGGGCGTCAGGTTTAGCGGTGGAATCGACGTGGCCATTTCGTGAATACGGTAACGCACAAATGGGAATTGCGCCACGAAAAACGGGAAATCAGACCCGAAAAATGGGAATTCCGCCACGAAAATGCCTGCCAATGAGGCAGAATTGTCGATACCTAGTGTGATAACACTATAGTGTTATGGGCTAGTTTGCCTTGGCAGAAAGCTCTTTAATGCTCTTCCGCCCGTACTTTTTCAGCACAAGATCAATGGCTTCAAGGTAGATGTCGTGCGCCTTGACGTCATAGTCCACAGCCACAAACTTGATTTCCTTGGCCACGGCCTTTGGCAAATAGAGGCCGACTCGGTCGGTATCACCATCCATGGCAGGCGCCTTGGCCGCAACTTTTCGAGCGGGCTTAGATCGGGAGAGCTGGGAGACGCTTGCGGCGGGCGCCGGCGCGGCGGCGGTAACTGCGGCAGGCTGGGGTGCCGCGGCAACTGCCGCTTCCCCCTGCTCTTCTGCGGCTGGGGCTTCGGCCGGTTCTTCGACGGCGGCCATCAAACTGGCCAGGCTGGGTTTAGGGAGCTTGCTCATGCGGCTTCGACCTGTTGGGTTTCGGGTTTCGTGCGGTTGTCGATCCAGGTCCACAATTCGCGGATCTCGGTCGAGGCCTTACCGTCCGGGTTCTGTTCAATGACCCCCATGCCGTGGGCCATGGCGTCGATGTAGTCGTGGCGGGTCACGATAGCCGGCTCTGCACAATGGCCCATGGCGGAAAGCGCCCTCCCCGCGTCTGTGATGCGGATGTTGCGCCCAGGGGGACAGTGATTGAGCACAAAGGCAAAAGGCCGCTCCAGGCGCAGAATGCTCTGGACCGTGGCGGATGAAGCCTCCAGATCAACGATGCTCGGGCGAACGGGCACGAGGCACAGGTCTGAGGCCGAAATAGCGGCAGCTGTTGCCGGCGTATCGCGGCCGGCCGTGTCGATCACGACCAGGTCAATGCCGGCCTGCTGCAAGGCGGTGAGGGCCGTTTTGATGCGGCCTGGCTCGACTGTATCGACATCGACCCCCTCGTCGGCCCACTTGGCGCGGCGCTTTTTCCAGGCCTTCAGGCTTCCTTGGGGATCTAAATCAAGGACATAGACCATAAGGCCGGCATCCTCGGCAGCGATCGCGATATTGGCGGTCAACGTGCTCTTGCCCGTGCCGCCTTTCTGGGTGACGAATGTGATGGTGCGCATGATTCGCACTATAACACTGTAGTGTTAAAGAGCAATGACACTAGAACACTATGGTGTGATGGTGTTGCAGTGTGGCAACACTTTAGTGTTGTAGTGTGATAACGCCTTAACACCATAGCTCTATCGCACTATCACGCTATAGCGTTATCACGGTAAAACACTCTCACACTGTAGAGTCATGACACTGTGCCGCGGGCCGGCCACATTGACTCCCTAACACTGTCACACCATATCGTTATCACACTACGGTGTTACAGAGCGAAATCACTATGGTGTGATAGCACTATCACACTATTGGCAGAATATTCAGCTTTCCTCAAGAATAGCTCTGCTATAGAAGAATGCGTTAACCAGTGGCGGCAACTCAAGGAGGAGCGGCCGGCACATTGGACTAAACAACAAGAAGCTTGACCAATTACACGAGCCAGACACAGCAACGGCCCTCTAGGCTAGGCAAGGGTCCGAGAACGGCTGAAGAGATCCACAATCGCTTTCGGGCGAAAAAAATCACTCGTATCGTAGGGCAGGGTGGTCGGATCCGAAATTTCGTACAAGCCCATAATGACCTGATCCACGATCACCAGGCACTCCTTGTCGATTACGAAAAAATCTCTGAGGAATTCGCCGTTCTAAAAATCCAGGTGAACGAGATGATGGAATTCATTTCTGTCATCATCTCTGGACAAGGCGACAATTCTGTCCCCTTATCTCAATTGGAAAACTCAACGAAGAGAGGCCAACCTGGCTCTCCTTCGAGATTCCAGGCTTTGACTTCTCCCGCCCAGGAGAACGACATGACGAAGTCTGAAGCACGAGACACTGCAAAACCTTCCCCAGACGCTGTGGCCTTCCCCACAGGCATAACCCTAAGCAAAGAACGCGCTATCGCCAGCCTCAAAGGGCTGACGCGTGAGAAGCTCGATGCCCTCGTTAATGCGGGGCGCAAACGATACGATGAGCGTTGGAAGATAGACAGTAACGCAGAGACTGAGTATCAATTCTCGCGGAAGTAGTAATTAGGGGCCCAATCGGGCCCCTAACTCTATTCGGGCGAGATTGGGCAGATGATAGCAAGCACTGTCATTGGATATCACGGGACAACAACCGAACGGGTTGCCGGCATCAACACAGGTTTCCAGGCAGGGAAGCGCGCGGCATCCTGGCTCGGGGAAGGCATCTACTTTTTTTACAACGCGCCGCTTCACGCCGAAAACTGGTCAAAGACCGTGGCCAAACGTAAGACCAGGACCGGGAAGCCGGTTGTCATCACGGCCAACATCACGCTTGGCAACACGCTCAATCTTCTCGACAGCGAACATTGGGATCGCATGCGCGCTATTGCCAACATTCTCGATCCTAATAGATTGAAGCAACTCAGCCCGAAAGCACTCTACCTCAAGCGAACGCCAAAAAACCTGGGGGAGAATGTCGGCGACCACTATCTCATGGAAGCCTATATCAATTGGCTAGAGGACGAGACTAAAACAGAAATCGACACGGTCATTGCCGCCTTCATCGAGGGCAAACCTATCCATCCGGATTCGTGGCTGTTCGACCAATCGCATGTCGCAATATCTGTGAGGACCCCCGGTCGCATTGAAATCCAAGGTCAGCAAATCTTCGATTAGTGCAGGGAGAACCCTCCGGCTAATCGATGCGAGGCTGTTGCTTGATGAGCAGCGTCAAGCTCAAGGCCCAGCCAATCTCGGCCGCACTCTTTGGCGGCAACCAGGGATGAGCCAGAGCCACAGAAGGGATCGAGCACCAAACCTCCTGCCGCACTGAACGCGTTTATAAGCGGTTTCAGAGAATCGACGGGCTTCTGCGTCGGATGAAGCTTATTACCAGTGTAGGACCAGCCCAGCACATCGGGGAGTGGATCTGCGGGCAGGGCAGGGCGCCCCTTTGTCAAAAGGTAGGCGCACTCATGGCGAGCCCCGAGATAGCGAGCACTCGAAGAGTAGGGCTTCGCGAAGACCAGGTGACCCGCGAGGCGAAAGCCGGCTGCCTTCCACGCCGTGGTGAAAGCATCGGCCGCAGTCCAGCCATAGAAGCTGACGCAGAATGAATTGTGTTTCAGCACGCGGTAGGCCTGCTCAAAGGCCGGCGCCAGCCAGTCCGAGTTGTCGTCATTGGCAACGGTTCTACCGTGACGGTCGCGGTAGTGGCACACGTAGGGCGGGTCAGTAAGGATGAAATCGACCGTATTGTCCGGGAGATCCTTCATTAGTTGGATGCAGTCGCCTTGGAGGACTGTGTTGCGGAGGAGGGCCGATACGGCTGGGATTGCTCCCAGCCGTTGGCGTTTGGCAAAGCGGCTCATCGGCCGGAGCTTTGCTTGGTAGTGCCATCTTGCTCTTTGCGCTTGCGGATAACCAGGCGGCCATTGACGGGTAGGGCCTTAAGCGTGAGGTTGAAGCCCTGGCCGTCTTCGTGAGACCACATGGCGCCGATTTCGGTCCAGAGGGCTTTCTCGCCTTCGCCTTCCACGATGTAGGCGATGTGGGTGGGTCGGCTTTTCGGTTGGGTTGTCATCGTCGGATCTTTCGCTTGATTCTCCAGCTGCGCCTTTCGCGGCTGGTGGGTGTCACAGGCGACAGACTCCTAAAACCGGGAGGCAAGGTGGGTCCGGCCGAGGGCTCCTTCAGGGAAACGGTTGGATGCCTTGCGTCGCGGTGAGACTGGCGCACACCCGCCGCCTTGCCCGCGATGGTGTAGATGGAAAGCGAAACGGCCTAACGACGACGCCGGCCAAATTAGCCACCCCCAGATCCTTTCATGTGAGAAGGGCAGGTGACCGCATTCATGGACTTCAGGCGCCTATGAGCCACCGAAGAACCAGGGACCAGATTATGCCAGGCCCATAGGCAAGGCCTGCGAAAACGCAAATGCCAAAGATAAGTGAGTGGCACAGGGAAAGCACCATGGCCGGCTTCATGCCTCTGCCTCTGCCTTCGGTGCGCCAGATGCCGTGCCGTAAGATCAGCACATCGTCCTTTCCCAGCTCCATCGGGCGCGATGATTTTTTTGTCGTCATGGGCACCCGTGATCCTTGATCTTTTCTCAATGACACACTTCGTTGCGGCATGGACCGTGTACGCGCGTCCAAATCCTTCGCAGCGTAGCGTCGGCGCCTAGGCGTTAAATGCGATAGGTCCTTCATGGTCTCCCGCTCGAATATGTCAGGTCACGCCCGCAAAACGAATGCGGACGCGCGTCCATATTTTGGCGATCAGGGTAGGGGGCTTGGTTCGCCGTTAAGTGCGAAAACACGGCCTTAAAAAATCACGCTTGACTGATTTCCTAGAATGAGAACATAGATAGAACGGCTGTCCTAGACGGCCGCCAATCCCCATCCCGAATTCAACTCATTTTATGAGGCCGCACAGTCATGCGACCGCTGGAAACTATTAGGGTCATGTATCTCGATTTCGACGGGTTCTTCGCGTCCGTCGAGCAAGAGGCGGACCCGAAGCTCCGCGGCAAGCCCATAGGGGTGGTGCCTTTCCTCGGCGTGAGAAGCACGGCCGTCATCGCGTGCTCTCGGGAAGCGAAGGCCAGGGGCGTTCAAAACGTGATGAGGATTCCCGATGCCTTGGCGATTTGCCCGGATCTTGTTCTGGTTCCTCAAAAGCCGGATCTTTACCGTCGCGCGCATAACACGCTGCTGGCCGAAATCGATTCCATCCTCCCGATCGACACGGTGAAAAGCGTCGATGAACTGTGTTGCCGGCTGGACGAGCGCGCAATCGCCAACCCCCGTGAGCTTGCACGCGAAATCAAAGCCAACCTGGCTGACAGTGTTGGCCCCTTCATCACATGCTCCATTGGTTTTGCGGCAAACCGTCAGCTGGCGAAAATTGCCTGCAAGCAGGACAAGCCCAATGGCGTCACGGTCTGGCATCCGGCCTCTATGCCGGCGCCACTCTTTAAGGTTCCGCTCGATGATATTCCGGGCGTGGGCACGGCTATGAGGCGGCGGCTTGCCATGGTCGGCATCGCTGATACGGAACGCCTCTATGCCATGCAGCCCAAACACATGCGCAAGGTCTGGCGGAGTGTTGTGGGTGAAACGCTCTGGTATGCCCTTCACGGCTACGACGTGCAGGCGCCCGAAACGGAGCGCGGCATGTTCGGCCACGGCCGAGTGTTGCCGCCTGAAGCGCTGCGTTTCGACCAGGCCTATGAAATTGCGCGCATGCTCTTGGTCAAAGCTGCGCGCCGGCTGCGTCGCGAGAGCTACTATTGCTCGGGCCTTTGGGTCTGGATGGATGTGACGGATGGCCAATGGTCGCGGAATCGGTCAATGCCCATGGTGCGTGATGATCACGCGATCATGGGGGCGCTCCGCGCCCTATGGGAAGAGGCTAGGGCGACTTTGCCGCCCAGGCTGTTGGTGTATCGCGTAGGCGTGACATTGACGGACATCACGCCGGCGAGCGCGCGCCAGATGGATATGCTGCTCGATGATGAGGAGGAGCGCCGCAAATGGGAGGCGATCACCTCAAGCATGGACACCATCAATTATCGCTACGCGAAAACAGTGGTGAGCCTCGGGCCTTGGAATCCACCTGGTGCCGGCGATCACGTCGGCGGCAAGATCAGCTTCACACGCATTCCATCCGCAGAGGATTTCATATGAACTGGAAAGCGCAGCTCCGGGTGAGCGACCTTGATCTCCAGGAGCGCCTGGAAGTCACTTGCCGGCGCTGTGGCCACGTGCATTTCCTCACGCCTTTCGTGATATTGCGCCAGGGAAAGGAATTGGGCTTCCTGCACTTGGATGAGGTCGAGGCTCGGACGCGGTGCAAAGCGCGGGGATGCGGGGGCAGAGTACGCCTTGCCAAACGTCGTCCCGGAGAAACGTCCGGGTTTGTGGGTGGAATGCCGTGAAGATGCCAAGCAGCAAATAAATCGTCCTTCTGATTTCTTTGCCATAGGTCCTGACGCGGGCAAGCTTGAAGGCCTCCATGGCCATGGGCCCTGTGCCGCTCAAGTTGTCGCCATTGAAGGTCCCGAAATTCCGGGCCTTCGATTTGGCAGTCCGTGGTTTGTGGTTCATGGTTTCACACTCATGAGATCCCGGCAATTTAGAGATTTCGTCCACGCTCGTTTCGTGTTTCTCAAAATACCGGTTCGACTAATCACAAAAAACCGTGCAGATACACGGGGACGCGCGTCCCTGTGCCGGCATGATCTTCCGCCCCGCGAGTCAGGTTACCCGCGGTAAAACCGCGTCAACGCGACCCCAGGGTCATCATGCGCGGCCATAAGGTCTTTAACACTTGGCGCCCTGGGCGACGCCCCTGACACTGTCAGCCCCAAGCCCATTTGGGCAGCACGAAGCGGCCGGCAGCTGGCGGCTCCGGCAAAAGAAAAGGCCGGGGGGCTCATTGCCGCCCCCCGACCCCGCTAGGATGTTTGAGAAGGAAAAGCTTACTGAGGCCAGCCTTTGGTTTTCAAGTCCTTGGCTTCTTCTTCCAGGGCTTCGATGTGCTTGACGGTCGATGCTGCCAGGGCCGCGCGCGACGGGGTGGTCGGCACCTTGGCCAAGTCTTCCAGGAGCGAATGGCCGCGCTGGATCATCTCCAACGTATGGGCGTGAAGGCTGCGGTAAAGGGATGGGTCTTGAGTCATTTGCAAAAATCTCATCTTTGAGGTTGAGCCGTTATTGGCTGAAGTATTTATCGTCCGCAGACAGGTGGCTTCATGCACCCAGGGCAGGGCGCCATGCGCAAACGCAGCCTTCGTTTCAGCTAAACAGGGACCCGCGCAATGTCATCCAAGTTGCCCCTCATTTCTATATTCGTCCCAGCGGCAAGGCCGACACTTCGGCATTGCCGATCATCAGCCCCCGGCTTGCCCTGGACTGCGGTCAAGAGCTGGCGCGGGCGCACAAACGAAGTGCGGAGCCACGGGCTCTTGACGGCAAAGGCCAGGGTTAGCCAAGCGCGCTAAATGAGGATTCGTTCTACTTCATCCAGGTTCACGTCATCACTGCGCCGATCGTACAGCTGCGTGGTCCTGGTGGATGAGTGATTGGCGATCGTGGCCGCTTTCTCAAGCGTGCCGCCGTTTTTCAGATAGGCGGTTATGCCCGTCGCCCGGAATGTGTGATTGCCGGCCTTGGTGAAGATACCGGCCGCCATGGTGCGGCGGACGACCATGTCATAGGCGTTGCCACGGGGCAGGGGGGTCTTTGTCAAAACACCTGTGCCACGCCCGATCGTGCAGAACAAAAAACCTTTCGGGTCATTGCGCAGGCCTTGGCCGTCAATGAAGGCCCGGAGATAGTCTTCCAGATTGTGGTGGCAAGGCAGCTCATGGAATTTGCCGCCCTTTTCATGCAGACGAATCCAGAAGCGGTTTCGCTGCACGTAAACATCTTCGACCCGCATGGCGACGGCGGCGCCGATGCGCGCAAAAGAATAGACCATCAAACCAATGAGTGCGCGGTCCCGCAAACCAATGGGTGTCGAGATGTCAATGCTATCCAGGAGAAGCCGGGCTTCGTCCGGTGCCAACACAGGGGTCTTTCCCTTTCGCACGCTATGCTTGGGGCCTCTCACCACATGCGCGGGATTGGTGGGGATCACTTGGCCAAGAACAAGCCAGTCAAAAAGCATGCGTATAGCGGAAAGGTGTTGCTTGGTGGTCGGCGCGGCCTTGGTCCGCGTCATCAACTCCACATAGGCTGCCACATGGACCGGCTGAATGCCGGCAAGGGCCGTGACGCCATTCTGTTCGCAAAAGCTCAGGAAATCGCCAACTGCTTTAGCATAGGCCTTCCGGGTGTTGAGGTTGCGGATATTCGAGAGAAAGAAATCCACGAAACGCATGCGGGCCTTCTCGCCGGCCGCATACACAAGCGGGGGAAGGGGAGATTCCGCGACAAGAAGGGCGATATCGCGCGTCATGCCACCTCCGGGTGGTTGCGAAGCGCGCGGCGTTCCTTGCGTTCCCATGTCTCGATGAGAAACAATGAGAGCGAGCTGGCAGAATGAAGGGCCAAGCGAGCGATCCGCGGGTCAATCCGCTTGAATCCTTTCTCGCGGCCGTGCGCGTCACCACCATGGGTGCGGAGGGCGCCGACGCCCTTGGCAACAGAGGTCAAGCCGCTGAGGATCTGGCGCACATCCTGCTGGATCTCGGAAGGCACGCCGGCTTTTCCGGCAGACAAGCCCAAAGGCTCCTGCACGGCGCGCATCAGCCCGTCGATGTCTTTCTTTGCCGGCAAATCGAGGTGAAGCTCAATCAGCACGGAGCGGCAAACCGCTTCGACAATGGAACAAGCGGCCGTCACGGCATCTTCAGGATCGGTCTCAACGCTTGCCAGCGCACGCTGGATCTCATGCTGGACCGTATCGAAGTCGAGCTTGGTCACCTTCGATGCAAAGGCAGAGACCGTGAGACCGGGATCGCCCTGCTTGTCGAGCTGGGCCTTTCCGTTGGCAATCGAGAGCAGATAGCCTTCCGCTTCAAGAACGCGGTTGAGATAGTCATGGACCGCCTGGGTCTTGGCCGGCTCATTGATATATGTTCGCGGATCCGCAACGTGCAGGATAATGCGCTTGAAAATCTTGTCGGCTTCCTTGTCGAAAGAGAGGAGCTGCAAGTGCTCGACCGTCGCCGGCACGCGCGATCTCCCGCCAATCTCGAACCGCTGGCCAAGCTCGGCAAAGAATTTCTCGATCTTGTAGCCGGAGCGATAAATACCGATCGACGGGGTAGGGTCGTTCTGGGAGCCTCCCGTAATCACTTCGGCCAAGGCATTGATGACGTAGCTGCTGGAAAGGTCGCTCATGGAAGCCCCAGCTGCTTCTTCATTTCAGCCTTTGCGATCTCCCATATAAATCCGATGCCGACGCTGGCAACAGACTTGGCGCGATCCTTGGTGTTCCGCCAAATCGCAGGGTCGCGGATGGTGTCGAGAAATTCATGGCCATTCCAAGTCATGCGCATAACCATGACATCACGTCCGTCATGGGATGAGGCATCCAGGACATCGATCATGCCGGCTTCCGCCAGCATGAAGAGATGTTCGACCACTTCGGTCCTGGCATGGCCTGGGGCCTCAACTTTGACCACGTGGCCTGACCCGTCGTCATTTTTCTCGATTTCGAGAAGCAGATCGCGGATCAGATCCATGTCACGTTTCATCAAAACGTCTCCGGAGGCGGAAAGTCGTGATATCCGGCATACATCACGTAGCCGACGTAGCCCACAAATGGCACGTAGCCCGTGCGGTTCGCAGGCGGGGCGTAGCTGGGCCGGCGAGCCTTGCTGGCGCCGCGCTGGGTGATCAGTCGGTCATTCATGATCTCGCCCAAATAGTCGCCGTGGCGATCGAAGATCTCGTTGCCATCGAAGCGGCCGACATGGTGGCCGTGATGTGTCCACAGGTCATCGCCCTCGCGATAACCGAAACAGGTGCCGCTCCAGGTCCAAATCCAGTGCATGCCTTTGGGTGGGTTTCTATAGGACATAAAGGATATTATCACATATAGCCGAGCACCGACAAGCGCACCTGGTGATTTAATTCGTGAAACGGTCTGTGAAGCTCTTTAGTAGGATCCGACGATGCGCTGAACCTTCTTGCACTGGGCTCTCAGCGCGCTTGGGTCTGTTACCGTCGCGCCGCCGTGCATGTTCGGACGCGTGTATTCATTGAGGGCATCAATATCGTCTACGTCGCCAAAAAGGGGATCGCTAGAACCTGCCGCACGTATGCTCGCAGCCATGTCGCTGAGAAAGGTCCTTGCTGGGAAGCGGCCAGGGAAGCGGTTCATGATAAAATCTTCCATGAAGGGCCGCACCTCCTGGTGAATCGAGGAATGGGTAGCTCCGCTTAGAAGGGACCCGTGCTTTGCGTATTCCAAAATAGTCTCGGCCTGTCGGATATAGATTGTCTTCAATTCATTCGACGAGGACCAGCTCCTGAGGTCGCCATTGCCGGCATCGTCGCAGGTGATCTGGTAAGTGCTGGTTTCATTCTGGGGAGCGTCGCGCTCAATCATTTGCAAGAAGCGAGGATCGTGGGAGAGCACGATGGTCTGACAGGCCTGGGATGCGATCGCACGAATCCGGCTCGTCGTCTCAAATTGGCGATTTATGTCCTGGCTACTGAACGGATCGTCTAGCACGACAATCGCGTCGCTTAGCTTGGGATCGGCGGTTACCTGAGCAATGAAGAACGCAAGCGCCAAAGTGGTCTTGTCACCTGTGCTCAGGACAGTCTTAAAGCTGGGTTCGTTCGGTGATTTTTCGCCGGCCTTAATTTTGTGCGACCCCACCGCGATGGCAAAATCCGTGTTGGGCTCACGCCCGACATAAGAGGCTTTGGCATCGACTATAGAGAAGTTGGCTCCAAAATCCGATAGCAGTTTATTTATGGTAGTCTGACGCGCACTCATTGTCGTCAGTGAGTACTGGGTGAGAGCCTCCTGCGCCGTCTTCTTTTCCTTCTCTAAGTCGCCGCGTCGAATTTCTGATTGCCTGTAGTCCTCGGCCGCCGTCTTCACGGGCTCCTCAGACTTCGCCTTTAGAGCAAGCCAACTGTCGTGGATCTGAGATGCTACCTTCGGGTCTGCTCCGGGGGTCGCCTTCACCGTGTCAATGGCGGACAAGCAGGCGGAAACCGCTGCGTTGTAGTTTGCTATGATCTGGAATGCCTTGCCGAACTTTTCTTCGTTCGGAGCCAGGTCAATCAACGAAAGGGGGTTCTCTAGTTTCTTTGCGTAAAGGGATTTGAGGTCGGTTAGTGTCTGAATGCACTCCGCCAGTTCTTCCGGCGATATCCACATTTTGGCTGGCAACTCGCACACCGATGACCAGAACGTAACGTCAGCAGCATTAGTAGCGAGAAGGGACGACAGTGCGGCGCCTGCTTCGCCAAATCCGGTGTCCAGCTGCACCAGGTTTACATCCCTATCACGAATTAGCTGCGCAAAAGCCTCACTAAAATAGGCATCGTATGCGGAAATGATTTCGGAGCTTTTGAGAGACTGGGCGCAAAAGGGACACGCATCGTCATGGATGTGTTCGATGCCGAATTTCAGCCACGGGATGCCACGATTGCCGAAGGAATGGCTTTCAATTTGGTGTCGGACTTTTGCAGCAGCATCGGCGCTCACAGATGACAGGGTGCGAGCCAGAACTTCACGGTGTACGTCAAGAGTGCCTACAGCAATTAACTTTGGTGACGGCTTCAGTTTGACCGTTGCCGTATTGCGAGCCAACTCCAGCTTCTTCCCTGTCTCAATGATGGTCTGGTCGATAGTAGATGGAATTGCCTTGGAGCAAAAATCACTCATTTTATCCATAGCGACGACAGGCAATTTTGCCCTGATTATTGCGGCCGCTGTTTTCATCTTAGCGTCTAAGTCACGCTGCTCCTGGTCGAGAGCAACAATCTTTTGAGCCATGGCGACACCTGCATCGCCCAGAACGACTGGCAACAGACTTCGCTTGTTCTGTGTCGTTACACTCTCCCCGATGTGAAGGTTCTGCAGAACGAAGTCTTGATCGAAGACGTAGATTTTGCCGGGGCAGGCGGTCCAGCTACCGCTTGAAAAGCCGTAATGGCCACTTTTCCATGTCAGTTGGATCTTGGAGGGGTTTACAGCCCCCAGCCGGCGCCGGGCGCTAATGTGGTCTGGGTTCTGGTCCGTTGCAGAACGCAGGACAGCGCATACCGTGCTTTTCCCGTATCCATTTCGAGCGAAGATGAGAGACAGGCGATGGAATTGCGGGGCCTTGTGTTTTAAAACGACAAAGCGGCCGATCTCTTCAACGCTGTCGATTTTCAGCAGCATGGCTAAAACGCCTCTTGGGATTTAGCTTCAATGGCGAAAACATCGAGGCTCTCGATCTCCTGCAGGGCTCTGCCCGCGATGCCTTGAAGATCCCCATACATTCCCACCGTGGACTCTATCACCCCGCGAATTTGCTCCTCGCGTTTTGCCCAGAGGCGGGTGGTTGCTTTCCGCTCGCGCTCCAAATCCGCCTGCATGTCGCTGAAGCGCTCAACAATGGCTTCGATGCGGTGCCGGAACCTCGGCCCCGTCAGATACTGGTAAACTAACTCCATTTTCGTCTGCTGTCCCTCCGAAGCCTGACGGGCACTTGCCAGCTCGATCAGTGTCTGGCGCAATGCAAGGGCGACAGGGACCATGCAGCGCGGCTCGGTGACCCAGACCCCATCAACATGGTCAAAAGTCTCCACACCCTTCGGCAGTGAGCTGGATACGATCAGGGCAAGCTCGGCCTTGGCCGTTCTTTGATCTTCTCGAAGTTTGGGCAGCCAAGTGTCGCTCCAATTTTTGGTGCGCTTCGATTCCCACAGTATAGTACCGCAAATCTGGCCGGACGGCCCAACCACACGATGAAGCACGTCGCCACCAAATTCACCCTTGGGTACAGGCTCTATGATATCCCGAGGGAACTTTGAGCGTAATACTGCTTCGAGCTCTATTTCGAAGGCCTCACCTTGCAGCTGCTGAGAACCTTGTTCCGCTTTACGTCGGAGCTCCTCGATCTGCCGCTGCATAGAAGCAATCTGCTCTTCCTTTTCAGTCACCTTGAGTTTTAAGCCTTCTTCGGCTTCTTGCCTGGCTTTATGGCGCACCGAAACCAAGGATTCCTGCACCTTCTTCTCCACGGTCACTTCTAACTCTCGTCGTGCATCATCCAGCTCACGCTGCTTTTTCATCAGATCCGCTTGGACCTTCTGGGCTTCACCAAGCTTTTCATCCTTGTCGGCCACTATCTTTTGTAACTCTGCGACCTCTTTTACGCGCTGATCTAAATCGGAACCCAATGCCATGCGGGCCTTCTTTGCCTCCTCAGTAGCGATCCTTTCGCGCTCTAACTTCAATCGTGCGGCCACTTCATCGGCCACCGCTGCCTTTGATTTTTCGACCGCTTCCAGCTGTTCGCGGACAAAGGCTTCGCGCTTCTGAATTTCCTGATCTTTCAGGGCTAATCGCTGATCAAATTGGTGTCGCGTCTGCTCAATCATAGGCGCGGCAAGAGATTCCGTAAGCTTCATCTCGTGATGGCAATTAGGGCACGTAATGGTTGGCTCGTTGTTCGAGCAGCTTTTATCTTCATTCAGGACGTGTTTTTCAGTCATGGCGAACTCCCAAATATCCCATTCGCATAAGATATCTTATGGAATATTTTCATACTATAGGCCAAAATACCTTTATGTCAAAAGCGCTCTAAACTCGGTGATTATTTCCATCAGCTCTTCGCTTTCAGTGTCGCTGATGCTGGGTCGTAAACATAATTCACAATACTGGAGTTCTTAATGCGTTCGACCGCCTCATCGATAATGAAGATGGGCACCAAGAACCATTCGCGCGGCACAATCGGCCGGCCTAAACGGTCTATGATCTCGATCTCCAGACGCGCAGGATCGAAAACGCGATGAATTAGGTTCTCTAATTTTGCACGGCTAATGTTGAAAAGCTGATAAGTCGCGACAACTTCCACGTCGGCCAGAAGATAGGTGGTTTGCTGGTTTGCGCCGGCGATGCGCTTTTCTACACTGCCACTTGTCACGCCGATTTTATGAACGAGCTCGCGGTTGGCCTTCACAAGGGGATGGTCTGATTTGCTGCGAAGCACATAAATCGTGCCGCTGGCTTGATCGTCTTCGTCCAGCTCTTCACTAAACAGTGGCCCCGCAGTCGGCTCTGAAATACGCCGTCCAGCCTCGTCCTTGTAAAGGGCGCGCTGTAAGGAGCGCAAAAGTAGATTGCTCTCAGTTCCGTTCGAGTAGATCACACGGAGGCGTGCGTCGTATTCGCCATTGGGGGCCTTAATCGGCTCACCAACGTCGGCGACATAGGCGGTCTGGCCATTCAAGATAAAGAAGTTACCCTGGGCGATGTCCGCTTTTAAAAATCCTGCGTCTCGACGGAACTGCTGGGAAATACGCACACCGTCTTTCAGCTCACGTTGCATTTTCTCAAACAGCGGACGGAAACTCTCGAAGTCCTCGCACTTCTGGCGGTTAGCAATTTCCTCAGCCTCGCGTTTGTCGCTCGCAGACCGGACATGCTTCAACTCTGTCAATTCGTGTGTAGGGGTCTCGGCGCCGAGCTCGGCCAAAAGAGCATCGTCGTCCAAATCAACTGGGTTAGGGCCTTTAGCGGCCGTGGCATGTCCTGCTAAGAGGCTCTGGGTATCGAAAGGCTCCAGAAGAGCACGGCAATCAGCCAGATCGCGTAAGCGGTCTAATCTGACCGCATACAGCCGCTCAAAGATATCCCCCTCCTCGCTGTGCTGTGGCGACCGACCATGCTTCTCAACAAAGCGCTGGATTTCCTCAAACCCAGCGATGATCCGCTCTTCACGGGCTGAGCGCCCGCCAGAAGGCTTTGCATCAGGTTCTATGCCCAACTCGTCCAGCAGGGCAGCATCTTCATCAGTAAAGGTCTTAATCACGGGCGGCCTCCGTGCGCATCCTTTGCAGATAGGCCACACCTTCGGCCATACGCTTTTCCCAGGCATCGACGGCCGTGATTGACGGGGCTCTGCCGCGATCGTGCTTGAACTTTAGGGCGCGCTTGGCCAAATCTCGCGCTTCTTCGACTGTCATTGTCACGCGTTTTGCGCTGATAATGGCCTGCACCTGCCGCAAGCTTTCTTCGCTCATAGTTTTTGCCAAGATTTCATATGCTGTCCCAAAGGGATTAATATGATCAATCAGGTCAATATCTAGATCACGCACATCCATCGCGTATTTACGCACGCCGTCCACAAAGGCGGTATTGGCGGTTTCGGTGCTGCCGCCGGCTACAATGACCTCTTTTGCCTTTTGGGTGAGATTGATGGCGGCAATAGCGTGCTGCCGGATCGCTTCCTGGTCCTCCTCTGCTAACTCCGGGTAGCGCTCCTTGATGATCTTGCCCATGCGCAACTGGGTCAGCTCTTCTGACACCACTTCAGGGTCAAATAAGCCGCGCTCTATCGTCGGTTTATCCTGAACAAAGGCCGCAATTACCTCGTTCAAATCTTGCTGGCATATACGGGTTGCTTCTTCACTCTTGGGTTGGGCCAAACCCTTTATTTCTATTTGAATCTTGCCTGTTTCTTCATTGAAACCGACATTGCATATATTCGGATCATAGCCGCCTTCGCCATAATCAAATCCCGGTGTGGGCCCCGTGCCGGGGTTTTTAGGCGTGAACTCAAAACGTGGGGCCAGCACCTGCTCCATTAGCAAGCTGGCAGCTATCGCCTTCAACGTGTCATTGACGGCCTCGGTTACTGCCTGTTCGCTTGCATCGGGCTCTGCAATTAGATTGGTAAAGCGCGCGCGCAGCTTGCCTGGCGCATCTCGTGTGGCTCGTCCAATGATCTGCACAATCTCAGTAAGGCTAGAGCGATATCCTATGGTCAGCGCATGCTCGCACCAAATCCAGTCAAAGCCTTCTTTGGCCATGCCCAGGGCAATGATCATATCGACGTGATCGCGGTTCTGTTTTTGCGCCGGGTCTTTCAGCGCCGCTGCAACACGCTCACGTTTGGTTGCATCATCGTTGACCAGATCAGCAATACGCAGTGTCCGCCCTTCGGCTGTCTTCACCAACTGAAAACCCGTTGCCGGATCAGTGCCCTCCCACGTTCCAAGCGCCCGCATGATATCTTCGACCTGAGTGTTTTTGTCAGCCGGCGTTTCGCGAGCATTGACATTCGGAATATGAATAATCGTCTTCTCAGCTGGGTCGAGTACCTTCAAAATATCGTCGACGTAGGAACCGGCATAGAAGGAGTATCCGATATCCAGATTTTTTAGGTATCGGTAACCGTTCAGCTGCTCATAATACGTGTAGGTGACGGTATCGAACTTGGCCTCGTCCTCAGGCGTCATCACGGCCACAGCGTCGCCTCGGAAATAGGAACCAGTCATGGCGATGATGTGCACTTTGTCACGAGCCATAAACTGGCCCAGTTGTTGCCCCAGCCGGCTATCAGGATTTGCGGATACGTGATGGAACTCGTCGATAGCAATCAGCCTGTCATCGAAAACCTCTACTCCGAACTTTTCTACGGCAAAGCGAAAGGTCGCATGGGTGCATACCAGCACCTTGTCGTCGCTGGCCAAAAAGGCTTGAACGGAATTTACTTTGCCCCCGTTGTCGTCGCCGGGGGCGTTGCACAGGTTCCATTTGGGCGTCACCGTCCAGTCAGCCCAAAAGCCATGCTCTGTCAGCTTTTCATCGGCGAAACTCGAACCAATAGACTTTTCCGGCACCACAATGATGGCTTGCTTCACGCCCTGGTTCTGGAGCTTGTCGAGTGCGATGAACATGAGCGCCCGGCTCTTGCCGGATGCCGGCGGGGATTTAATAAGCAGATACTGCTCACCACGCTTCTCATAGGCACGCTCCTGCATGGGGCGCATACCAAACTCGTTGGCGGCAGTCGAACTCCCGGTTCGAGCATAAGATACCGAAACTGATGGAACATGGGTAATTGGAGGGCTCATGCGGTTGCTGTCGCTTTCTTTGATTTGTTTTTGGCTCCATTGGAGGCCGCCATTACCGTGTAAAGCCCAAACAGCTTCTCAAGCCGTTCTGTGTCGTTCTTAAATCGACGGCCGATGTAGATGCGCTCCAGCACCTCGTCGTTGCGCTGGTGGGCGGCACGGAGTTCGACAGGCATAGTGTTGGGATCATACAGATCCGCGATTGTTGCTGGAAAATGGATTTCGCGCGCAAGCAAGATGTCCTCAGCGCAACGCGTTAAGTCGGACTTGTTTTTCTCTGTCAGAGGAGGAACCGGAAATGTATTCCAGCCCAGTGTATTGGAATACCGGAAGTCGGTTTTAATCTTGCCGCAGACGGTCGCAATCCAGATCAGATGAAGGCGCGACGCTATTAGAGCCATGTTCCAGAGAGGGGCGTCGTATAATCCAAAGGCTGCGTTGGACACCACAGCACCTTGTTCAAGAGCACCTACAGGAAGAGCAGGCCGATTCTCGCTGGTGTGAATTGGCACTATTAGGGGGATGTATTTGTTTGAAGCTTTTCCATGCCTGATTTCAGAAAAAGCATAGGGCGTTTTCGCTTGGTCCTTTGTTTTTGCCTTAGTGCTGTTTGACCGAAATTGTTTGACTATCTCGATCCTGTCGCGAATGAATTTGAAACTGGATGCATATTCTGTCGTATCGGGATCTAACCAAATACAATACCTAAGCTTGCCGTCGATGTAATCATCGCTGCCAACATACGGCTTTATAAATTGCTTTAGAGCTGGGTCAGTTAGAGAATTATACTCCGAAGCCTTCAAAACCAGGCCCCCTCCATCGGCAGGTTTGCTGCCATAGTCCATGGGAGACAGACCGTTTATTGGCTTAGCTGCAGAGGCCACGTACACATCGTCAATCGGAACGATATATGCGTTAATATTTTCAACATCCTTGCGGATGAATTGGCCTTCGTCAGAAAGCGAGTAGAGGGCGGGCAAAGATTTTGGTGCATTCGTAAGGCCTACGATTACGACCGTCACGCCGGCATTGTGACTTGCGAGGTTGGTCCATTTAAAAGACGAATAGGCGAACTTGATTTTGTGACCGGTCTCAAAAACTAGAGGCCATAAAGTGGGCACCTGTTGGCCTTGGCAGATAGAATTAGTCGCAACAAATGCTGAGGCACAATTCGCTCTTGTTCCGAAATCGGCAGCCTTCATAAACCAGCCGGCCACGTAATCCAGTAACTTCCAATTGTCGGTCTTATTTTCAAAAATTTGTTTTAGATCCGACTTTTGATCATCCGACTGCAAAGATGAGCCAAGATACGGCGGGTTCCCGCAGATATACGTCTCGCCCCCCTCGTTCTCGAAATCGATTTGTGCTTGATCTAGCGGTGTAGAAAAAAGATCATCGGCATTGAATTTTACACCTGTTCCAGCTGCATCCATGATATCGAGCCAGTCGAGCCGAAGTGCATTGCCGCAAGTGATCCAGTTCTCTGCATCAAGCGGCAAGAATTCCGCCAATGCCATTTTAGGCCCTCGATATTGCACGTCGGCTTGGTATTCCGCGATGATAAGCGCCAAACGCGCTATTTCC
>NZ_WAHS01000004.1 GCF_015714715.1 Aestuariivirga litoralis
CGGTATTATGGCGCAACTGCCACAAGCAGAAATCGCCGCCTAGCACCACTTTCTCAGACAGGGGTCTAAGGTGAGTTTCTATTTATCAGTGATAATGATGGCTATGGTGACATTACCCCCAATATGGGGCAACCCAATAGCGTGCGCTGCAATCCCTACTGAGGTAAGATATTCTGCTAAGGCGTGGGATGCAGCGTTTGATGTACTCGCCGCATCGTCCGTACCAGATGGCTGTGAAGCATATTGTATTATAACGCCGCGAGGGTTCAACCACGTTGGGGATGGATCACTTGGCAACATAACAATCGTCCACCCCGCGTCTTTCAGCGGCGCAGCCAAGTTTCTCATAAACCATTCTGCTTCAGACGTGGCAGGTGATACCTGCAACGTCACCACTTGGCTCTTAAAAGAAGAGAGCTTGGCTGATAGTTCTTCCTGTTGCGCCTGCACTATGGAACGTGGGGCCAATTGGGCTTCAAGCTTTAATCGTGCCAACTTCTCGTTTTCTGCAACTAGATTGGCCTGTGCAGCGCGTTCGTTCGCTTCGGCAATATCTTTTCCCGTCTCAACTTTGTATTTCTCAAAATCGGCGTGTGTTTCGGCATTTTCGCGCCTCTGGGAAATTACGACAGCGGCGGTAAAGAGCGCAACGGCGACGCCGACGAGCCCCACTACTGCCAGCGACCCGAGCATCCACTGCTCCCAAAAATGCGAATCATATCCCAATACCCCGCTCACTTTTTTTGAGACCTTGGTGCTATTGGTTTTACTGACTTCATTTTCCGCCATGCTTGGCGTTTTTATATGGGCAATTTTCGAGTTACGGAAGACCGGTAGTCGCTAAATATCCTCCAGCCTTATGCCTTCCACTTCAAGGGCCACAAGAGCCGCTAGGAAGAACGTGGCTGCAAAAGTGCCCCGGCTGAGCTTGTTGGCTATGGAAGCCTCAGTTTCCTCTAGGCCGTGTTCCTTGAGGCGTTTGGCAAGCTCCAGGTAGCTTACGTCCGCCCGTTTCATTTCGGCCTTGAGAAAACGCTTTGCGCGGTCCTCCCAAGACAGTTGCTTGTCTTGTTTGCTCATAAAAATATCATATATGATATTTTCCTGTTGACAGCAAGAGGACTATTTCATATCTAATACGGTATAAGGATATCGTATCTGATATGGCGCAACACTTCCTCCTCTCTAAGTCAGCAAAGGGCCTGAGCCTCGCTCAGGTCTTTCGCATGACTGATGTGGAGGCGGAAACAACCTTCCGTAAGGTGCGCTGGCAGGAAACCGATGGCGCTCCGGTCTGCCCGCATTGCGGTGGCCTTGATGCCTATGAAGCTCGCCGCAAGAATGGGTCGCTTCGGTTCCGCTGCCAAGAATGCCAGAAGGATTTCACCATCACCTCCGGCACCCTGTTTGCCGCTCACAAGATGCCGCTCCGTTCCTACCTCGCCGCCATTGCGATCTTCTGCAATGAGGTGAAGGGCAAGTCCATGCTGGCCATGAGCCGCGATCTTGGCATTTCCTACAAGGCTGCTTTCGTGCTGGGCCATAAAATGCGCGAAGCGATGGCCGAAGAAATCAAGGGCCGTCATCTTGGCGGCGAAGGCCATGAGGTATCGGTTGATGGTGCTTATTTTGGTGGTTACGTGAAGCCTGCCAATCTCAGGAAGGATCGTAAGGACCGCCGCCTGTGGCAGAACAAGTCTGGCAAGCGTGAGGTTGTCGTGGTCGTGCGTGAGCATGACGGCGCTACGCTGCCCGCCGTGTTCAAGACCGAAGCTCAGGCAACCAAGTTCATCAAGTCACGGGTTGCCAAGGGAACGGTGATCAATGCAGACGAAGCCAACTCTTGGAATGAGCTTCACACCAAATACGAAATGAAGCGGATCAACCACGAGGAAGCCTACAGCTTGGACGGCGCTTGCACCAATGCTGCCGAGTCGTTCTTCTCACGCATCCGCCGCGCTGAGATCGGCATTCATCACCACATCGCCGGGGCCTACCTGTTGCGCTACGCTCAGGAAATGTCTTGGCGCGAAGATAACCGCCGCATGTCAAATGGAGAGCAGATGGGCCGCGTTTGCCAGCTTGCTTTGAGCCGCAAGCCTTCTGTGGATTTCTCCGGCTATTGGCAGCGCCACAAGTCAGCTTAATCCTTGATCTGGTGGATGTGCTGGAGAAGCTTCAACAGGTTTTCGTGAGTTTTTGGCCACGTATCGCTCATTACATATCGGGCGGCAAACGGCGGCAATTCAACCAATTCCGCGATTTCCTCAAGTGTGATTTTCTTCTCCTGATATTTGGGCAGGAGGAGGTTTCTAGCGGCCATGGGAAACAGAACGGCAATTGCCTGCAGAACGGCAATGCGATCTGTCAAAACTTTGCCGTCCTCGTTTACGGCGTCAACGAGTTCCGGAGGCAGAACGATTTTTGAAACGAGAGCGTCGTATTCTTCCTGGTTGTTTACTTGGCAATGTTCAGGGTCAAATAGGCTCATAGCCTCTTTGCATGCAGCCAAGCGCTGCATCTCGTCAGTATTCGCCCCATACGTGATTGTAGCCATTCGTTTCGTTCCACCCTCGGCATCGGTGGGGATGATTTCTTGAACGAAATGTCCGGTCAATTTCCCGGGAGGAAGCTTGGAATCATAAAAGGGGTAAATCTCATCCGTGAGTTTCGCCTCTACGAGCTTTGGTATTACGTGATCCTCAAGGTCGATAGGGACGCTAGTAATGCCGCTGAAATATGTAATAAAATCAATAACATTCACGATTGCAAAATCCCGAAAAAAAAGCCCGGGACTTTCGACCCGGGCGGTAAATCTTAGGTAGAAATTGCCGTTACATATCGGCAACTATCTTGTTGAGGTCAACTGGCTTTTTCTTGCACTTAGGCATGAAGCCGGGACCTGCGTTCTGTGCTTTGCGATGGCGCAGCACAGAGTCACGGAACTCGCTAGTGAGTTCTTCTTCTGAGATAACATCATCAGTTCCGCGATAAAATTTCACATTCACCAGCTCTCTGCCCTCTTTCGTGAAGAGGCTGTCAAGCAGCGAACCTTCTCTTCCTTCTTTGGACATGGCTTATTTCTCCGGTTTAATAAACAATTACAGTCATTTAGTCTCAAACACTCAAAGCAAGGGCTTGGACAACCATACAATAGTTATCCTGTGTGAATATTGCGAGACCAAATAGTGTCGCAATCACGTTTATTGTAGGTTGTCAATCCCAGTGCTTAACATCTGGTGTTTGCGCTAAGTTACAATGCGGGTCAAGAGGTCTTGAAACGCCTAAGGCGGCTTCGAGTTCCTATCCTCTAACGGATTAATATCAGGGTTAAAGCTGATAACGGTTCTAGATGTGGTAAGACCCCTAAAGAGGATTCAAGGCCCAAAGTGCTCTATCGCGACTACCAGCCTTTATCACCTTCCCGCGCCGCGCCATGTAACTCAGGTTTGCCGACACGCTGGGCCGGAATAACGGCTCCCGCGCTTTCTCAGCACCAGCGGCAAGTGCCACGGCCTCGACAACCTCAGCCGATGACAGGGGCCGTTCCGCCTTCCTGAGCGCGTCTAGGATGATCCGGCCAAGCTGACCCATCTTGAACAGGTTGGTTTTGACCTTGGGGCGTTTTGGCCGGATGGAGCCTACCTTGTAGGCCGGATCAAAAATGTGGATCGTGGCGTCAAGGCTGGCAACCTCGCGCCTGCTTTTGGACAGTTGCTTTTGCAGGCTTTCAATCCGGCCTGCTGCCTTGGCGCGGCGTTCCTTTAAGGCGAATATGGCTTGCGTGTTCATGCCGGATAGTTAGGCGGCCAACCTCTGGAATGCTTGTGGCATTTGCGCCATAATACCG